>DDSG01000032.1:400-41949 GCA_002343325.1 Phycisphaerales bacterium UBA2396
GCTCTTCCGATCTCATCGATCGTGTCGTCGTCCCGGTCCGGACCGCCGCCGTCGCGGTGGTTCTCCACCGGGCCCGTCTGACGCCCGGCGCGAAAGTTCGATCCCTGGTCGGTCGGTCGAGGCGCATCGAAGGGCGGGGGTTCCGTCCCCTGTCGGGGTGGCGTGTTGAACGGCGCGGGGGAAGGGGCGAACGCGCCGCCCGCGAGCCGGTCCACGTCCACCGGCGGATGGCTGAACTGATCCAGGTTCTTGAAGCGGGTGGTGTTGGCGTCCCACTTGAGCTTCACCACGCCCGTCGGCCCGTTGCGCTGCTTGGCGATGATCAGCTCGGCGATCCCCACCTTGTCCGGGTTCTCCATCGCCCACTCGGGGTTCTGCACGTGGTAGTAGTCCTCGCGGTGCAGCAGGATGATCACGTCGGCGTCCTGCTCGATCGAGCCCGACTCGCGCAGGTCCGCCATGCGCGGGCGGTTCCCCTCACGCTGCTCGCTCGCGCGGTTGAGCTGCGCCAGGCACACGATCGGCACGTTCAGCTCGCGTGCCAGCGCCTTGATCCCGCGGCTGATCGTCGACACCTCGACCTGCCTGCTCTCGCGGGCGGCGGCCGGGGAAGTCAGGAGCTGGAGGTAGTCGATCATGATGCAGCGGATCCCGTGCTGCCGAACCAGCCGCCGGGCCCGTGCGCGGAGCGTCATGACCGTCATGTTTGGCGTGTCATCGACAAAGATCGGCGCCTGCTCGAGCTCCCCGCACGCCTGGATGACGCGCTTGAAATCGACGTTGTGCCCGCTCCTCAGGTGGTGGCTCGAAAGCCCCGAACGCTGCGAGATCAGACGCTGCGTCACCGCGCTCTTGGACATTTCGAGTGAGAAGACGGCGATGGGCACACGCTTCCCGTCCTCACGCACCGCGATGTGCCCCCCGAGCGCGATCTGCTCGGCAAGATTGAGCGCCAACGCGGTCTTGCCCATCGACGGACGAGCCGCCACGATGATCAGCTCGCCCGGCTGGAGCCCGCGGAGCATGTCGTCAAGCTCGGCGTAGCCGGAGGGAATCCCGCTGAAGCCCTGCCCGTCCTGCGACTCGAGCCGATCGATCTCCTCCTGCAGAAGCCGGGCGAGCGCCTGCGGCTCGTTCGACTGGTCGTCCTCCGCGATCTCGAAGATGCGCGTCTCGGCCTCGTCGAGCACCTCGCGCGCACCCTCCGGGCCAAGATCGTTCCCAACGTGGTACGCCTCGTACAGGATCTTCCCCGCGGTGTCGATCAGCTTCCGAAGCTTGGCCTTCTCGGAGACGATCCGGGCGTAGTGCGGCGCGTTGACCGCGCTGGGCACGGCCTCGGCCAGCTCGATGAGCTTCTGGTCGCCCCCGATCTGCTCGTAGACACCCAGCTCGCGGAGCCGATTCTGGATCTGCACCAGATCGCCCGAGTGGTGCTTGTCGTAGACCTCGATCAATGCGCGGTAGATGTGCCCGTGCTCGGGGAAGTGAAACTCCTCGGGCTTGCGCACGACCATCAGCACGTCGCCGATCACCGACGGGTCGAGGATCATCGACCCCAGCAGCGACATCTCCGCCTCACGCGAGAAGGGGGGCTCGCGGTCGAACAAACGACCCAGCGGGCGACCCTGCGGCTGCTCGCCCCGGCGCGGGCGGTTGCGCGGGTCGTATCGCCCGAAGTCGAAGGTGTCCGGTGCCGAGGCCATAGGGAGAGGATTCTCGCCCGCCGGGCCGCGGCGGACCACGTAACTGGCAGAAGTTTCCCGAAGTCATCCACAACCCCCGTGCGCACGAAGAGGGTCAGGGGGGTGGTGGGTAGGAGCAGGGGTCGAACGGGCGGGGCCTATGGTGAACACATGACGGGAGCCATTCTCAAACTGTTGGACAAGTTCGGGCACGAGCGGCCGTTGCCGGAGCCTCTTCCGGGGGATCCGGTGCCGACCTTCCGCGCCTGGTTCGACGAAGCGGTCAGAGAGAAGAAGCAGGACAATCCGAACTGCATGTATCTCGCGACGTGCACGGGAGATGGGCGCCCGAGCGTTCGGACGGTGCTGTGCAAGGCGATCGATCCGGCAACGGGGGGGATTGAGTTCTACACCAACTATCAGAGCCGAAAGGCCGGAGAGATCGAGCAGGTCTGGCGGGCGGCGATTCTCTTTCACTGGGACAACAAGGACCGGCAGGTTCGGCTCGAAGGCCCCGTGATGCGGGTGAGCGGGGAGGAGAGCGACGCCTACTTCCGGAGTCGGCGGTGGGAGAGCCGTCTGGGCGCGTGGGCGAGCGACCAGAGCCGGCCGATCGCCAGCCGCAAGGAGTTGCTGGAAAAGATCGGGCGGACGGTGGATCGGCTGGGGCTGGACGCACTGGGGCTGTTGGCGGGTCGGGACGTGGAAATCCCCAGGCCTGCGCACTGGGGCGGGTATCGCCTGATGCCCGAACGGTTGGAGCTGTGGCAGGGGGGTGTCGGACGGGTGCACGACCGGGCGGTGTGGGCGCGTGATGTGAGGGTGGAAGGTTCGGCGTGGAGCGTGGGGGCGTGGTCGGGGACGCGGCTGCAGCCGTGAGGGTTTGCGGACGTCGGCGCAGACGGCGCAGGCCGCACGAGCGCGATGGGATGTGCTGAATAGGGGGATTGCCTTTCCCGGGTGCGAAGTGTGGGGAAGGAAGGTCCGAAGAAGGCGGAGCCGGCGCGGCGTGCGTGGTGCTGCGCGCGGGGTGCCTACTGCGAGTGTGTATGAAGGTCCGCAGCCAACTTACAGCCGCCGAGGTTGAGCAGTTGTACAGGTCGCTGGAGGCGCGGCTGGACAGGATCGGTCTGGAGACGCAGCCCGAGGTGGCGGTGCGGATCCTCGATCTGGTGAACAAGGCGGACGTGCAGATCGCGGATTATGCGAGCGTGATCCGGACGGACGCGGCGCTGTCGGGGCGGCTGCTCAGGCTGGCGAATTCGGCGTTCTTTGCGCAGGTGACCCCGGTGACGAGCCTGGATCGGGCGTGCGTGCTGCTGGGGGTCGAGCGGCTGCGTGCGTTCAGCCTCGGGTTTTATCTGAGCCGTGCGGCGGCGAGCGACGTTGGGCACGAGTTGTCGAGGCGGGTCTGGGGTGAGTCGGTGTTTCGCGGGTGTCTGTCGTCGGCGCTGGCGAGACGGCTGCTGCCCGAGTACGCGATGGAGGCGTTTGTGGTCGGGCTGATGCTCGACGCCGGCGTGCCGCTGATGTACAAGCTGGTGGGGTCACCTTACTTGCTGCTGCAGGCGGAGACGGCGGCGCCGCCCAAGAAGCACCACCGAGAATTCACGACGCTGGGGTTCACGCACGTGGACGTGATCACGACCCTGGCGAGGCGGTGGAAGCTGCCGCCGGTGCTGGCAAGGCCGCTCGCCTGGCACCACAGCCCGCCCGCGGAGACGGGGGGTACGAGCCCGGAGCACGTGCTGCACCGGATCGTGTACTACGTGGGAGCGATCGACCTGGATCGGCGGACGACTCTGCCCAGGGAGGCGGCGCCGATGTCCGCGCTGGCGTCGAAGGTGATCGGGTGCGACGAGCGAGAGCTGACCAAGGTGATCGCGTCGGCGGCGGGGGAGTACAAGTCGACGATGGGGGTTTTCAGCGGGGTCGGCTCGGCGATGGCGGACCTGGACGCGCTGCCCGATATGGTCCATGTCCAACTTTCGAAGCTGTTGGACGATACCCTGACCCGGTCGGCGGCTGGTCCGGATCGGCCCGGGGTGGGTCGGTTCAAGATCGGCGGGTGCGAGGTGGACATTGTCTCGGACCAGCCCGGATGGGCGGTGGCGTATCTGGTCACGGCCGGTGGGGAGCGTCTGGCGAGCCACCGGTTTATCCCGGGGCCGGACGTCGTGTCGCAGATCCGGCACGCCTTCTCGCTGGAGGTAACGGGCGTGGACGAGGAGCGGGCGTTGGCGGAGCACATCCGAGGACTGGCGGCGTGAACACCGCGGGCGGGTCCGCGGTACGATGCGTGAGATGTCGGACACGCACGGGTCCATGCCTGGCTCGGCCTCGGTCGATGCGTCGCTGTATCTGCACCCGCAGACGCTGGCGAGGCTGTCGTCGTTCGAGATGCGCGCCAAGATGATCGTGGAGGGGCTCAGCAGCGGGCAGCACCGTTCGCCCTTTCAGGGATACTCCGTCGAGTTCGCGCAGCACCGACCTTATGTGGCGGGGGATGATCTTCGACACCTCGACTGGAAGGTCTATGGGCGCAGCGACAAGCTCCAGCTCAAGCAGTACCAGCAGGAGACGAACCTCGACCTGCTGCTGCTGGTGGACAGCTCAGGGTCGATGAACTACGGGTCGCGGGCCTTCGCGGAGGCCTCGGGAAGCGGACGCGAGGTCAGCCTGGACGGGCGCCCCAACTGGACGAAGTTCGATCACGCGACGGCGGTGGCGGCGGCGCTGTCCTACATCACGCTGCGGCAGGGGGACCGTGTCGGGCTGGTGGTGTACGCCGACGAGGTGCGGCTGAACCTGCGCCGCAGCGGCGGGCAGCAGGCGTGGCGTCCCATCGTGTCGGCGCTGGCGACGCACCCGGACCAGACCCCGGGGGGCGATTCGAGGCCGACGGATCTTCGGCGGGCGGTGGACCAGATTCTCGGGGGCGTCGGGAACCGGTGCCTGATGGTCGTGATCAGCGATCTGTTTCAGGACATGGACCAGGTGAAGGACGCGTTCGCGCGTGTGCGGCACGCGGGGCACGACCTGATCGTGTTCCAGGTGATGGATCGGGCGGAACTGGACTTTCCCTTCGGCGAGGCGTCGCCCTTCTTCGGGCTCGAGGGCGAGGGGACGATCAAGATTGATCCCCGCGCGATGCGGGAGGCGTATCTCGCCGCGGTGTCGTCGCACCTGGCGGAGGCGAGAAAGGTGCTGCGTTCGCTGGGCTTTGACCATCACCTGGTCGAGACGCACGACTGGCTCGGGCCGACGCTGGCGGCGTTCGTGTCGCGGCGGAACGCGCAGATGAGGCGGAGCAAACGCGGGTGATGAGTTCGTTTGTCAATCCCGGTTTGCTGGTGGCGGGGCTGCTCGCGGTGTCGTTGCCGGTGCTGATTCACATCCTGCTGAGGCGGCGGCGCAAGCCCGTGCCGTGGGCCGCGATGAAGTTCCTGATGGAGGCGTACCGGCGGCAGCGTCGGCGGGCGCGGCTCGAGCAGTTGCTGCTGTTGCTGGCGCGGTGCGCGGTGGTGGGGTTGCTCGCGCTGGCGGTGGGGAGGCCGATGTTCGGCGCGGGAGGGCTCTTGTCGGGCGGGGGCGCCCGCTTGGTGTGCATTGTGATCGACGACAGCCTGACGGCGGACGTGCGGGCGGACGGCGGGATGAGCGAGCTCGAGACGCACAAGGAGGCAGCCCTTCGCGTGCTGGGCGGGCTTGATGCGTCGGCGGGCGATCGGGCGATGCTGATCACGATGGGGGGCCCGGCGACGGCGGTGGTGGAGTCGCCTTCGAGCGACATCCCGGGGGTGATGGCCGCGGTCCGAGCGATCCGGGGTCAGGCTGGGGCGGCGGATGTGGAGGGTGCGCTGGGGCTGGCGCGAGAGGCGATGTCGGGCTGGCCGGCGGGGAGTGTGGGGAATCTTGTGCTGCTGACGGGCTGGCGTGCGGGGAGCATTGATCTGACGAAGCCGCCGGCGGGTCTGAATGCGCCGGGGACCGATCCGAGCGCGGCGAGGCGTGTGCAGGCGAGTGCACCGGCCGAGCGAGTGGCGGAGAACGTGCGAGTCGTGTCTGTGACATCCCTGAGGCCGGTGCTTGTGGCTCCGGACGCGGAGGATGGGCGGGATGAGCCGGTGTCGGTCGAGGTTCGGGTGGAGCTGTCGAGGTCCGGAGCGCTCGGGGCGGGTTCGGGCGGTGTGTCGGTTGCGGCGGTGTCGGCCTCGGGGGAAGCGACGGAAGCGGTGAGGCTGCCCGTGGCGTGGGGTGCGGGGCAGGCGTCGGCGGTGGTCTCGGGGACGATCGCGGTGCCGGCGTCGATGGCGCGGGCCAGTTCGGCGGTGGTGCTGCGTGCGGCGGTGGGGGGCGATTCGCTCCCCGGGGATGACGTGTGGTCTGTGCCGCTGGTCTCGCGGCGCGTGCTGCGTGTGGCGGTGGTGGCGCGTTCGACGTCGGGGATGGTGACGCCCGGGGAGTACTCGGCGGGTGACTGGCTGTCGCTGGCGCTCTCGCCCGAGGCGGCGACGTTCGATCGTCGTGGGATGGAAGTGGAGGTTGTGCGGATCGACGCGGGGAGCGAGGACCTTGGGTCTGTGCTGGGGTGCGACGCGGTGTTTGTCGCGTCACCCGAAGCGTTGAACGCGTCGGGGTGGACGGTGCTTCGGCGGGCGATTGATGGTGGGGCGTTGGTGGCGTTGTTCGCGGGGGTTGCGGGCGGCGGGGAATCGGCGGGTGTGGCCGCGTGGGCCGAGCGCGTGCCCGCGGACCTGGGGCTGGCGTGGCGGATCGCGAGGGAGAGCAAGGCGGTTGAGAGCGGCGTGGCGGCGACGAGCGCGGGGCGTGGGTTTTTGTCGCAGATCGGGCCGGAACTGGACGAACTGCTCAGGCCTGTGCGCGTGACGCGGGTGCTGCCGATCGAGCGAACGGGCGGGGGCAATGGAGGTGGGGGCGATGGAGGCGGGGGCGAAAGGGGAACCGAGGTCGCGGGGGATGTGCTGCTTCGGGCGGGGGACGAGGTGTTGATGGTGTCGTCGCCCGGGCCTGGTGGTCGAGGGCTGGCGGTGTACGTGTCGGCGTCGATGGAGCTTGGCTGGACGAATCTGCCGGCGATGCCGATGATGGTGCCCTTGGCGCAGGAGTTGTTGAGGCAGGGTGTGGCGCGGTCGCTGGTGCCGGGTGTGTGGTCGGCGGGGGAGGCGCCGGGTTGGCCGACGGGCGCGGAGCAGGCCCGCCCGATCGCGGACGCAGAGGGAGAGTCTGTGCGAGCGGGAGCGCAGCTCGGCGAGACGATCCGGCGTGTGTCGTCGTGGCGGGTGGTGGACGGGAGCGGGCGGACGCTGGGGCTTGCGAGTGTGAACTCGGCGGCGAGCGGGTCGCGCGTGGAGCCGCAGGGCGAGTCGGCGGTGCGTGGGTGGCTCGACGGGCTGGCAGGCTCGGGGAACTGGACGCGTGTGAGCGGGGCGGAGGGTGAGTCGGGCGCGGGATCGGAGGGTGAGCGGGCGTCTGACGCGGCGGCGACGCCGCTGGATGCGTGGCTGCTCGGGGCGGTGCTGGCGCTGGTGCTGGTGGAGATGGTTCTGGCGAGGCGGTTCTCGCACGCGAACGTGTCGGAGCGATCGCCCGGGCTTTCGGGGACGCTCCGGGAGTCTGGGTCGTCGGGGGCGGCACGCGGGGAGGCGGCGGCGTGAGCGGGATCCTGGACTGGCTTTTCGGCGTGCGGGAGCTCTCCTTCGGCGGGGCCGAGGTGGCGATCGACTTTGCGAGGCCCGTGCCGGCGTGGGGCTGGCTGCTGATCGTGGCGTCGGCGTTCGCGGTGTCGGCGTGGTCGTACAGCCGGCTGGAGGGTCGGCTGTGGGGCCGGTGGACGCTGGCGGGCTTGCGCGGGATGCTGATCGTGCTGCTGGCGGTGCTGATCTCGGGGCCCAGGCTTTCGCAGCAGACGCAGAGCGTGGAGCGGGATTCGGTGGTGGTGCTGCTGGACCGGTCGGGGTCGATGGGCGTGGTGGATGCGGGGACGGCGGGGTCGCGTGTCTCTCGCGATGAGCAGCTGAAGGGGATTTTGCGCGGGACGGAGCGGGTGTGGGGGCAGTTGGCGGCGGATCGGAGCGTGGTGTGGATGGGGTTTGACGGGTCGGCCGTGGTGCTTGACGCGGCAACGGGAGGGGCGGTGCCCGAGCTCGGTGCGGCGGTCGGTCGGCGGACGAGCCTGGGTCCTGCGCTGGAGCAGGCGTTGCGGCGGACGGCGGCGCGGCCGGTGGCGGGGGTTGTGGTGATGTCGGACGGGCGGACGTCCGAGCCGGCGTCGCGAGCGGTGCTGGACCAGTTGAGAGGACGGCAGATCCCGGTGTTCGTGGTGCCGCTGGGAAGCCAGAATGCGCTGGCGGATCTGGCGGTGCGCGAGGTGACCGCTCCGGCGGCGTCGTTCGTGGGTGATTCGGTGCCGGTGTCTGCGGTGGTCGCGAGGTCCGGCGAGACGAGCGCCACTGGAACGGCCCGGGTGCGGCTCGTGGATCGGCGCAGCGGGAAGGTGCTCGACGAGCGGGTGATCGAGTTCGCGCCGGACGAACGGGAGAAGCGGGTCGCGCTGACGGGCAAGCCCGACGAGGCGGGCGAGACGCCCTGGGTCGTCGAGATCGCGGGAGAGTCCGCGGACATCGCGCCGGGGAACGACTCGGCGCAGGTGGTGATCCGGCTGGTGGATCGCCCGATCCGCGTGGTGTACTTCGATGGGTACCCGCGCTGGGAGTATCGGTATCTCAAGAACCTGCTGGTGCGTGAGAAATCCGTGCGGAGCAGCGTGACGGTGCTGCAGGCGCAGCGGCGGTTCCTTCAGGAAGGAAGCGATCCGCTGGCGGTGATCCCGCGGTCGGCGCAGGAGTGGCGTGAGTTCGACGTGGTGGTGATCGGAGATGTTCGCCCGGAGATGTTCAGCCCGGAACAACTGGCGCAGATTCGAGAGCACGTGTCGCGTGACGGCGGCGGGATTCTCTTCATCGGGGGTCCGCAGGCGACGCCCGATGCGTGGAAGGGGACGCCGCTTGCGGACTTGCTGCCGTTTTCGATGAACGAGGACGGGGGGCGCGGAATCCCGGTGTGGCTTGAGCCGGTGGTGGTGTCGCCGACGCCGGCGGCGGATCGGCAGGGGCTCATGCGGCTTTCGGATGATCCGAATCAGCCCTGGCCGAGGGAGTTGTCGGAGCGGGCGACGGGTTGGTCGGCGCTGCGGTACGCGCAGAAGATTGATCCGGCGCGGGTGAAGCCGGCGGCGGAGGTTCTGGCGGAGGTGAGTCCTGCGGGCGGGGATGGGGCGGCGGCGACGCCGGTGGTGCTGTCGATGCGGTTTGGGGCGGGGGTTTCGATCTACGTGGCGACGGACGAGACGTGGCGGTGGCGGTACGGGCGCGGCGAGGTGCTGCCGGAGCGGTTCTGGCTGCCGATGCTGCGGACGTTGGCGAGGCAGGGGCTGGCGGCGAGCGGGCAGGCCGGGGTGCTCAGCGCGACGCCATCGCGTGCGGCGGTGGACCAGCCGGTGCAGGTGCTGTTGCGGGTGATGGATCAGGCGGTGCTGGATTCGAGGCCTCGCTCGCTGCAGGCGCGCGTCACGCCCAGGCTGGCCGGTGGCGGGGTTGGGAGTGGCGGTGGGATTCCGACGGAGTTGAGGCTAATCCCGCAGGGTGGGGACGGGCCGGACGGGACGCCGCCGTCGTTGTTCAGTGCCGCGTGGATTCCGACGGAGGCGGGCACGTACGACGTGGAGGTGGTGGATCCGACGATCGCGGGGACGGGTCTGAAGGCGGTGGTGGAGGCGGAGTTCTCGGACGACGAGTTCCGCATCCCCGACGCCGATCACGCCGGTTTGGCGGCGTTGGCCGAGGCGACGGGCGGCGCGGTGGTTGCACCCGAACGTGTCGACTCGCTGCCGGGACTTTTGCCCAATCGCGAAGTGAGGTTGCTGGGGGCGCCCAACGTCGAGACGTTGTGGGACAAGCCGTTTGTCTGGGTTCTGTTGATGGTGCTGGCGTGCGGGGAGTGGGTGGGGCGGCGGCTGATTCGGTTGTCGTAGGGGGCGGGGATGCGTCTTCGGTGCCCGACGGGCCGAAGAAGAGTGAAGGAGCGGCGTGCATGAGGTCAGAACACGGACAGCACGCGGGGCAGGGGGTGGACCCCGGCGCGGCATCGGGGCGTTCGGCCACACGTCCGCTGGTGGGGGCGCTGGCGCGGCTTCGTGCGAGGGCGAGGCGTCGGCTGGTGGTGGAGCGATCGGCTGGGGTGATGGCGCTGGCGGTGGCGGCGGTGGTGTGCGCGGGGCTGATGGACTATCTCTTCAGGCTGCCGATGCCCTTGCGTTTGGTGTTGCTGGTTGGCGGCGTCGCGGTGCTGTGGGCGGCGGTGGTGCGGGCGGTGTGGCCCGCGATGAAGTTCAATCCCTCGCTGGTCGAGGTGGCTTTGCGGGTGGAGCGGAGCGACGCGGCGGCGCGTGCGGGGCTTGAGGGGAAGCTGGCTTCGGCGCTGGAACTGAGCGAGAACCCTCCTCCCGAGGCCGACCGGGAGATGCTGGGCACGGCCGTGCGGGACGCGATGGACCGGTTCGTCAAGGTGGGTTCGGCGGGGATGCTGCTCGATTCGTCGCGGGCGCAGCGGGGGCTGGCGTCGCTGGCGCTCGCGCTGTTGCCGGTGCTCGGGGTGTATTGGGCGTGGCCCGAGTATGGACGGCTTGGTGTGGCGCGGGTGCTGACCCCCTGGCGGGATGTGAGCTGGCCCAAGCGGACGATGGTCGAGAGCGGGATGACCGCGATCGCGCACCCTCTTGATTCGGCGCTGACGCTGCGGGCGGTGGTGACGCGGAGTCATCGGGCTCCGGGGCGGACGTCGGTCTCGGCGGTGTATCGGGTGGTGACGGACGGGGTCGCCGGGCCTGAGACTCGACTGCTGCTGAACCCGCCGCGCAAGAGCGGCGCGGGCGGGCAGGCGGGCGAGCTCGACGCGTACGAGGCGACGGTGTCTCGGGACACGCTGCGGGTGGCGGCTGGTCTGACGGGTGAGGCCGAGGCCGGCGTGAATCGCGTGCTGGAAGTTCGGTTCGCGACGGCGGACGATGAAACACCTGCGGTGAGCGTGGCGTTGGTGGAGCGGCCGAGGATCGTGTCGGCGACGATGTCGGTGACGCCGCCGGATTACGCGGAGGGTGTGGCGGGGGTGTTGAGCGGCGAGCGGGCGGTGCGGTCGGACGCGAGCGGTCGCGGAGCGGTGGGCCCGGTGCTGGCGGGTTCGTGGGTGGAGCTGACGCTGGCGTTGAGCAAGCCGGTGCCGACGCCGGGCGTGCCCGGATCGCCCGCGCGGACGGACGGGCGGGTGGACAGTCGCTCGACATGGGTTGCCTCGACATTCGGCAGCGCAGGTCTGCCCGCGGGAGCGAGCCTTGAGCTGTCGGCGACCGAATGGCGGATCGCGTGGCCGGCGTCGGAATCGACGTCCGTGGCGGTCGCGCCGACCGACGCGTTCGGGATCGGGCCGCTGGATGGTGTGGTGTATTCGGTGCTGGTGATTCCGGACGTGATCCCCGGCGCGGCGGTGGTGGAGCCGGCGCAGGACGAGGCGGTCCTTCCGACGGCGGTGCTGAGCGTGGCCGGCGAGGGGCGGGACGACGTGGGGTTGGCGTGGACGCAGCTCGAGGCGCGGCGTCATCGTCCGCCCACCGGCACGGCCGGCGCACCCGCGGAGCCGATCGGCGAGGTCGAGGTTGTGGCGCGGGTCGAGGGATCGTCTTCGGTGTCGCCGGGCGCGGCCCGCGCGGGCGTGACGCAGCGTGCGGCGGCGGAGCTTGACCTGTCGGCGAAGGATCTGCTCCCGGGGGATGAACTGCATCTCAACGCGGTCGCGTCGGACATCTTCGCGATGGGTGAGCGTCGGCACGAGCCGGTGCGTTCGGCGACGCGCGTGCTGCGGATCATCAGCGAGCCGGAACTGGTGGAGCAGATTCTGTCGGGGCTTTCGCCCTTGCGGGCCGCGGCGGAGCGTCTGGACCAGGAGCAGGCGCAGATCTCGCGGTCGACGAACGAGCTGATGGAAGCCGGGGCGGATCGGTCGCGTGCCGAGGGCTTGCGGAATCAGCAGAGAGGAGTGGGCGAACGTCTTCGTCCGGCGTCGGACGCGTTGCGGCGTGCCCGCGAGCGGGCGGAGCGCAACGCGCTGACGGACCAGGGGCTTCGGTCGATGCTTGAGGAGGCCGAGCGGCTGACGCAGGAGGCGGCCGAGTCTGCGGCGCGGGCGTCGGAAGCGATCGAGCGTGCGGGGGCTACGCCGAGGGAGCAGGCGGCTTCGCCCGAAGCGCAGCGTGAGGCCGAGCAGGCTCAGGATGATGTGCGCGACGACCTTGGGCGGTTGTCCGACCTGCTGTCGCAGGGGCAGGATTCGTTCGCGGCGAGGCAGAGCGTTCAGCGGATGATGGCCGAGCAGGAGTCGCTGACCGAGCGGACGCGCGAGGCGGGCGAGCGGACGGCGGGGCGACGCCCCGAGGAACTCAGCGCCGACGAGCGTGCGGAGCTCGAGCAGTTGGCGCAGCAGCAGCAGGAACTGGCGAGGCGTGCCGAGCAGGCCGGGCAATCGCTGCGGGAGCGGGCGGAGCGTGTGCGGGCGAGCGACCCGGCGCAGGCGGAGGCGATGCAGCGTGCGGCGGATCGTGCGTCTCGCGAGCAGTTGGCCGAGCAGATGAGGCAGGCGGCGAGGCAGACGGAGCAGAATCAGACGGGGCAGGCAAACCAGCAGCAGCAGCAGGCGCAGCAAACGCTCGAAGAGATGATGGAAGAACTCGACCAGGCGGCGCAGCGGCGCGATGAAGCGCTCCAGCGGCAGCTGGCCGATCTGGCGAGGGCGATCGACGGGCTGATCCGGGCGCAGGAGGCGGAGATCGCGAGATTGGGGCGGGCGGCCGGCGGCGAGCAGATCGATGGGCTGGCCGAGGCGATGACGCGGCTTCGGACGAACACCCTCTCGGTGGCGTCCGGCGCGGGGGCTCGCGAGGCGAGGGAGATCGTCGAGCGGCTCGAGTCCGCGGCGGACCATCAGGACACGGCGGCGGCGAACCTGAAGGAACCGCCTGATTTCCTCGTGGCCGAAGAGAACGAGCGGATGAGCCTGCAGCGACTCCGCGAAGCGGCGGAGCTGGGCGAAGAGTTGCAGCGTCAGGCGCAGCAACGGGACGAGGCGAGGAAGCGCGGCGAGCTTCGCAAGAAGTACATGGAGGCGATCGACGCGCAGTCCAAGCTTCGCGACGACACGTCGCCCATGGTCGGCAAGGAACTGTCGCGGCGCGATCGCAACGTGGTGCGCGGGCTGGCGGGGAGGCAGGGCGAGGTGCGGGCGATGATCTCGGCGATCCGCGAGGGCACGGCCGAGCTCGGCGAGACGACGATGTTCGACTATGCCCACCGCGAGATGGACCGGCTCGCGGAGCGGGCGGGGGCCGTGCTCTCGGGCGGGGAGGCGACGACGGGCGTGTCGCGCGATCAGAGGCAGATCGTTGAGATTCTGCAGGATCTGGCGGAGTCGCTGAAGGAGGGCGCCCCGCCGCAGGACGAGTTCCGGCAGAACCAGGGCGGGCAGCGCGACCAGGGCGGCGGGCCTCAGGGCGGGCAGCAGCCCCAGGGCGTGGTGCCCCCGATGGCGGAGTTGCTGGTGCTGCAGAGGCTTCAGCAGCGAGCGGCGACGAAGACGCGGGAGCTTGCCGAGGCCGATCGGCCCGATCCGGAGGATGTCAGCTCGATCGGGAAGCTGCAGCGGGATTTGTTCGAACTGGGGACGAAGGTGATCGAGAAGCTCAAGGAGCAGCAGCAGGGCGGGGATCGGGTTCAGCCGCCGGGAGGTGGGTCGTGAAGCGGATGCATGCGATCATCGGCTGGGTGGTGTTGGCGATGGCGGCTCAGGCGGCGCAGGGGCAGGGGGCGCAGCCGCCCTTGCCGAGCAAGCCCGCCGAGACGCCTCCCGCCAAGCCTGTGGAGCCCGGGCAGGGGCTGCCGAGCCTGGATGAACTGCTGGGCACAAAGGAAGAAACGGGCGGGGAGTCCAAGCCTGCGCGTGAAACGCCCGGACTCAAGGAGAAGTTGTCGCCCGAAGAGTTGCGCGACGAGTTTGAGCAGGCGGTGCGGCTGATGGGGGACACGGCCGCGCGGATCGAGCAGCGAGGGGACACCGGGCTTGAAACCCAGCGACTCCAGGAGGACATCCTCCGGAAGCTGCGCAAGATCGTGGAAGAGGCGAAGCGCCAGCAGCAGCAACAACAGCAACAACAGCAGCAGCAACAACAGCAACAACAGCAGCAGCAGAATCAGTCGCCGCAGAATCAGACGCGTCCGGAAAGTCGGCAGCAGCAGACGCAGCAGCAGGCGGGTGATCCGGATCAGGCTCAGGAGAGGCCCGGCGAGCGAGGCGGGAATCCCGGGCAGGCGCTGTCGGGCCCGTCGACGTGGGGCGATCTGCCGCCGCATGTGCGTGAGGCGCTGACGCAGGGGCTTGGTGATCGGTTCAGCGCGATGTATCGGCGGATGACGGAGGAGTATTACCGCCGGCTGGCGGAGGAGCCCAGGAAGTGAAGACCGTCGCGGCGCTCACGATGATGGGGCTTGTCCTGGGTTGGCAGCCTGAGGCACCGCCGGCGAACCCGCCCGCTGTGGCACCGGCCGAGAATCCGCCGGACCCGGCCTCGGGCCCGCAGGCGCCGGACGCGGCGGGGGTCTTCGGCGGCAAGCCCGAGGACAAGGAACGCGGCGCGGAGAACAACATTCTTGCGGGCGAGATGACGCCCGAGATGGTCGACTCGGTCGAGCGTGGGCTCGCGTGGCTGGCGCGGGTGCAGAACGCGGACGGATCATTCGGCGACGGGCGGTTCGGGCCGAGCGTGGCGGTGACGTCGCTGGCGGGGCTCGCGTTCATGTCGGACGGGAATCTGCCCGGTCGCGGCCCGTACGGAGAGGTGGTCAGCAAGGCGCTCGACTATGTGCTGGCCAACTGCGCCGAGAACGGGCTGATCGCTTCCGACGCGACAACGGTCCCGATGTACGGGCACGGGTTCGCCACGCTGTTCCTTGGTGAGATTTACGGCATGACGGGCGGCGGGGCCGACACCGCCCGCGCCCAGAGGCTTCACGACGCGATCGTGCGGTCGGTCAGGCTGATTCAGAGCTCGCAGAACGAAGAAGGCGGGTGGCGGTACAACCCGGTTCCCAACGATGCGGACGTGTCGGTGTCGATCTGCCAGATCAAGGCGCTGCGGTCCGCGCGGAACGCGGGGATCGAGGTCTCCCGCGTCACGATCGATCGCGCGGTCGACTATGTCCGTCGGGCGCAGAACATCGACGGCGGATTCATGTACCAATTGATCGGCGGGCCCAGCGCATTCGCGAGGTCGGCGGCCGGCGTGGCGAGCCTGCAGTACGCGGGCATCTACAACGACCCCGCAATCCGTCGCGGGATCTCGTACATCACGCGCGTGGCGTTGCCCGGTGGAGCCTTCGGGCAGCAGCCGCACTATTTCTACGGGCATTACTACGCGGTGCAGGCGATGTATCTGGCGGGGGGAGACGATTGGGCCATGTGGTGGCCCGCGATACGTCAGGAACTGCTCCGGCGGCAGGAGGAGAACGGGCGGTGGCAGGATCCTTCCGTCGGCGATCATTACGGGACCGCGATGTCGCTCATCATTCTGCAGGTCCCAAAGCGTTATCTGCCGATCTTCCAGCGATGAACCGAGCGGCTCTCATTCTGTTGTCGCTGGCTACGCCCCACGCCCTTGCGCAGGACGCCGACGCCCCACGGGGGATCGTCCGGCGGGTGATCCTCGACCGCGAGCTCAACCGCCGCGTGGTGGACGTCCTCTCTGCCTCGCCAACGGAACTGACGGTCGTCGGGGATCGGGGTCGGCCCGAGAACATCCCGCTGGCGAACATCGCCGCATGGCTTCCTGAGTCGCCCGCCGCTCGCTCGGCGGTCCTGGTTCCGTTGGCCGGTGAGGTACAGCGGCCGCGCGGCCTGCTCGGGCTTGCCGACGGGCAGGTGCTCGCGGGGGAGCTGGGCGAATCGACGAAGGGCGAACGGGTCTCCTGGCGGAGCGTGCTGCTGGGTGTGCGGGAGTTCTCGATCGAGGCGGTGCACGCGATCGCGCTGGGCGACACCTCCCTGCCCACGGAAAGCCCCAAGGAAGACACCGCGACGTTCACCAACGGCGACACGCTCGCCGGGTTCGTCGCAGAGCTGGGCGAGACCGACCTGACGATCGAAGTGGGCGGGCAGCCGCGAAAGGCCGAGTACGACCGGCTTCGCAGCGTGGCGTTCACGACGCCGGTGCTTCCGCGGAAGGGTTCGTACCTGTGGCTCGAGGACGGCAGCGTGCTGAGCATCGGTGCGATCGCCGGGGCGGGCCGCTCGTCGCGGGAGTTGATCGTCGGGTGGAACGGGGCCGAGGTGCCCGTGCCTCTGACACAGGTCGTCGCGTACGCGGCGGAGGCTGGGGGTTTGGTTGGGCTGTCATCGCTTCTGCCGTCCGCCGAGCGCCCGACGCCCGGGCGGGCTTGGGCCGCGGGGATCGAGCGTGGGCTGGCGGATGCGCCGCTGGGTGCCGCGGACGTGACGTTGCCCGGGCCGATGGTCGTGGAGTGGACGCTCCCGCCCCGCGCATCACGCCTGTCGACGCTGGCGGTTCTTCCCCCGGCGTCGCGTGTGTGGGGCGATTGCGAGGTCCGGTTCGAGCTCATTCGCGGCGGGCAGGCGACCGAGTTACGCCGCGTTCGGCTCAACGGCACGACCCCTGAAACCCCGATCAACGTCGCGATCGAGCCCGCAACCGCGGGAAGCGCCGGCCCAACACAGGCGGTGCTCCGAGTCACACTCGAACCCGGCGAGCGGGGCCCGATTCAAGACCGCGTGGTGCTCGTCCAGCCCCTGCTTAGCCTTTCGGCAGCGCGGTGAGCGCCCGCGACAGAATCCCCACGGCGTATCGCCCAGCCTGCTCGTTGATGAACGTCATCACGTCGTGATGAGCCTGATCGTCCGCGGCGTCGCTGATCGTCCGGACGCACGCGAAGGGCACGTCGTGCTCGTGGCAGACCTGCGCCGCCGCGGCTCCCTCCATCTCCACCGCGACCGCCTCGGGGCAGATCCGACGAACCGCCCGCCTGGCGGACTCGCTCCCGATGAACCGATCGCCCGACGCGATGGGCCCGAGCACCACGGTGGCGCCGGGTGCCTCGGCTTCGGTGAACGCGCGGGCGGCGGTCGCCAGCCGATCCCGCCACGATGGGTCGGCCCGAAAGTCCCGCATCCCCAGCAGCGGGATCTCGCCCGGGGGAAACAGCGGCGAGGCGTCCATGTCGTGCTGGGCGAGCGTGGTCGCTACCACGATGTCCCCGACGCGCAGGCGCGTCGAGATCGCCCCGGCCACACCCGTGAAGACGACCGCCGAGGCGCCGTGGGACAGAATGATCTCCGTGGTCGTCGAGGCGGCCGCCACCTTGCCCCAGCGAGAGAACGCGGCGACCACCGGGTGCCCGAACAGTTCGCCCGAGTGGAACTCCCGGCCGGCACGGCGGGTCGTCCGCCGATGGCGGATGGCCCCGAGGACCGGGGCGAGTTCCTGCTCCATCGCGCTCAGAATGGCCAGCGGCATCCGCGAGCGTACGCCACCCCGGCCCGGATCGGGCGGAATACCCTCTCGCCATGCCACTGACCCGCGACCAACTCGCGATGCGTGCCGCCCGCGAACTGCGTGACGGCTTCATCGTCAACCTCGGCATCGGCATCCCCACCCTTGTGGCGAACTACATCCCCAAGGGGATGGACGTCTGGCTGCAGTCGGAGAACGGGCTGCTGGGCATCGGGCCTTTCCCGACCGACGACAAGGTCGACGCCGACCTCATCAACGCCGGGAAGCAGACCATCACCGCCCGACCGGGCTCGTCGTTCTTCTCCTCGGCCGAGAGCTTCGCGATGATCCGCGGCGGGCACATCGACATGTGCATCCTGGGCGCGATGCAGGTCTCTCAGTCGGGCGACCTGGCGAACTGGATGGTGCCCGGAAAGCTCGTCAAGGGCATGGGCGGGGCGATGGACCTCGTCGCCGGCGTCCGCCGCGTCATCGTCGTCATGGAGCACAGCGCCAAGGCGAAGGACGGCGGGAAGCCCGTCGCCAAGTTCGTTTCACAGTGTTCGCTGCCTCTGACGGGCAAGCGCTGCGTGCACATGCTGATCACCGACCTTGCGGCTTTCTCGTTCGATGAGGCGAAGTCGCGGTTCGTGCTGATCGAGTTGGCGCCGGACGTGACGATCGAGCAGGTCCGCGAGCAGACGGAAGCCGCCTTCGACGTGGCGGCGAACGTGACCACCGTCTCGGTGTGAGCATGCACTGGTTCGACGCGCACCTTGATCTCGGTTGCCTCGCCGGCGAGGGACGCGACATGCTCGCCGAGACGCCCTCGGGCGGTGATTCGCCACCGGGGTCGATCACGATCCCCACGCTGCTCGCCGGAGGAGTTCGCAGCGCGCTCGCGACGATCTTTATCGAGCCCTCCGGGGCGGGTCGGCCCTTTACCTATGACCCGGGCGACACGCCCGACGCGGTCGAGTCGGCCTGCCGGGCGGCACGGTGGCAGATGAGCCTCTACCACGGGTGGGCCTCGACCCCGGGGGCGCGTGTGGCGGTCGCGGGGCCCGGCGGAGATTTCTCCGCTGCCCGTCCCGACGCGCTGACGCTGGGCGTGCTGGTCGAAGGGGCCGACGGTATCCGCGATCCGGAAGAACTGAGCTGGTGGAAGTCGCAAGGCGTCGCCGCGGTGGGGCTCGCGTGGTCCAAGCCCACGCGCTACGCGGGCGGCAACGGGACCGAGCTGGGCCTGACGGACCTCGGGCGGGCGATGGCCCGCGAGATCGATCGGCTGGGGCTGGTGCATGATCTCTCGCATTTGTCCGACGCCTCGCTGGTCGAGGTGCTCGATCGGGCCCAGGGACCGGTGATCGCGTCGCACTCCAACGTGCGGGCGCTGCTCGACGATGGACGGCTGACGCTCGCGCAGCGTCAACGCCACCTCTCGGACGAGACGATCCGCGAGATCGCACGCCGTGACGGGATGATCGGGTCTGTGCTGTATTCGCCGTTCATCGTGCGGGGCGGCGGACGAGATCGGCGGGCGACGCTGGCGGAGTGGGCGGCCCACGTCGAGCGGATCTGCGAGTTGATGGGCGGCCGGACGCGGATCGGGCTCGGCTCGGACGCCGACGGCGGGTTCTCACGCGAGCACCTGCCGGAGGGGATCAACGCTCCGGCGGACTTCGTTCGGCTTGCCGACACGCTCGCGTCCCGCGGGTGGAGCGACGACGAGGTGCGTGGCTTTGCGTACGGGAACTGGGAGCGATTCTGGGAGAAGGCCTCCCGTCGATCCGGGATTCCAGAGCCCGCGGGGCGTACCATCCACACCCCGGGGCGGTAGCTCAATTGGTAGAGCACTAGCTTTGCAAGCTAGGGGTTGAGAGTTCGAGTCTCTTCCGCTCCATTCCGCGTCGCACGTGTTCCTCGCTTCGCGACAGACAGCAGGTCATGCCTGCTTCTTGATGACAACGCATGTTCTCGTCCGGTTCATTCGCAAGGGAATGACGCCGGGCAAGGTACACTTCGCGCGATGCCCCCGCCAGACCAGGTCATGTCGCCGACCTGCCCCCGTTGCGATTACGACCTGCGCGGTCAGATCTCGACCTGGGTTGATCGGTGCCCCCGCCACGGCGTGTGCTCGGAGTGTGGGCTTCGGTTCGTATGGGGCGATCTCTTCGCGCCCTCCCCCACGCCGCGTTGGAGCTTCGAGCACGCCGAGTGGGCAGGATCTTCCGGTCTTCCGGCCGCGTTAGGGCGAGCGATGGTGCGGATTGCCCGGCCCGGCATCCTGTGGGGCGGGCTTCCGCTCGGGGCCCCCGTGGTGGCGGGCCGGCTCGTGCTGTTCGCGGTGCTCTCGGCCTCGGTGATGCTTGTCCTGGTGATGGGCGCCAAGCTACTGGTCTTCGCCGGCGAGTGGTACGTGATAGTGAGGAACCCCGCGCTCGCCGGGGCCACCCAACCGACGCTCGTGTCGGCGCTTGCCGCGGCACCGTCCCGGGCTTTGCTGCCCATCGTCAATGGCTGGATGGTGTCCAACAACTTGGGCGGACGGCTGCTCCCCGCGATCTACGCAACGGCGTTTGCCGGGCTGCTCCCGCTCACGCTCATCCTGCTGCCGATGTCCCTTCGACGGGCCAAGGTGCGGATTCGGCATCTGTGGCGGATCGCCGCCTACTTCGCGCCCTGTGCGGTCCTCTTCGCGTGGTTGCCGGGCATCTATTTCGCGTGCACTGCTCTGGCGTGGCTAGCCGTCAACCCAACCGGAAACACAGGATCCTCAGGACAGTTCCTGGCATGGCTCGCGCGAGTGTTGTCTCTGTTCCCCATGCTCGTCTGCACGGCGACGGTGGTCCTGACGCTGGTCCCCGCCTGGATCTTCTGGGGGTTTGCTTGCTCTCGATACCTCCGGCTGCCCAGGCCTTGGCTGGTCGCGGGTGCACTGGTCGTGGTCGCGTGGCTGGCGGTGCTGGCGACCGATCAGGTCCTCTTCGCCGGGCGGGGCATGGGCACCCGGATCGCCCTGGAACTCATGCGACGGTGGTGAGGGTCGGGGCACTATGATCGCCCGATGACGCACCCACTTGACACCGCCCTCATCGAGACCATCCGCGCCACAGACCCCGCCGTCGCCGGGCTGATCGCCCAGGAAGCCCACCGGCAGGAAACAACCCTCGAGCTCATCGCCAGCGAGAATCACACCTCGCCCGCGGTCATGGCGGCGATGGGTTCGTGCCTCACCAACAAGTACGCCGAGGGGTATCCGGGGGCACGGTACTACGGCGGGTGTGTCTATCACGATCAGGTTGAGCAGCTCGCGATCGATCGCGCGAAGCAGATGTTCGGCTGCAAGTTTGCCAACGTGCAACCGCACTCCGGTGCCCAGGCGAACGCCGCCGTCTTCATGGCCCTGATGGACCCGGGTTCGACGTTTCTGAGCCTGGTGCTCAAGGACGGCGGGCACCTGAGCCACGGGATGAAGCTCAATTTCTCCGGGCGCTACTACAACCCGGTGCACTATCCGCTTCACTACGCCGCGGATCACTCTGAGTTTGAGCGCATCAACTACGACGCCGTGATGGAGGCGGCCAAGCTGCATCGCCCGAAGGTGATCATGTGCGGGTATTCGGCGTACCCGCGGACGATCGACTTCGCGAAGTTCCGCGAGGCCGCCGACGCGGTGGGGGCCCTGCTCGTGGCCGACGTTGCGCACATTGCCGGGCTGATCGTGGGCGGGGCTCATCCCAGTCCCTTCCCGCACGCGCACGTGGTGACCACCACGACGCACAAGACGCTCCGCGGCCCGCGCGGCGGTCTCATCCTCACGAACGACGAGGATCTGGCCAAGAAGATCGACAAGGCGGTCTTCCCCGGGATGCAGGGCGGCCCGCTGATGCACGTGATCGCCGCCAAGGCGGTTGCCTTCGGCGAGTGCCTCCGCCCCGAGTTCAGGACCTACGCCGCCCGGGTCGTGGCCAACGCCAAGGCGCTGGCGAAGGGCCTGACGGAGCGCGGCTACCGGATCACGACGGGGGGGACCGATAACCACCTGATGCTGGTCGATCTGCGGCGCAAGAGCGACCAACTGACGGGAGCCGACGCGGAGAAGTGGCTGGAGTCGGCGGGGATCATCTGCAACAAGAACGGCATCCCCGAGGACCCCAGGCCGCCGAAGTTCACGAGCGGCATCCGGCTGGGGACGCCGGCGTTGACGACGCGTGGGCTGTCGGAGGCGGAGATGGCGGAGGTGGCGGGGTTGATCGATCGCGTGCTGAGTGCGGGCTTGGCGGGGTCGTTGGAGGGCGAGGCGGCCAAGGTGAGGGCGGAAGTCGTGCGGCTGTGCGCGAAGCACCCGATGCCGGGGCATTGACCATCCCTAAACGGGTGATTGGGTGGTCCGTGTTGCGTGCATTCTTTGCGACGGGAGTGCGTTTGGCTGGCGTTGGCCCGTGATTTGGGTCAAACTTGGGTGGAACCGAGCAAGGGCGAACGGCGGACGTGAGAGAGAAGTCGCGAGTCTTGACGCTCGATACGGAGATAGACCCCGAGATTGGCGGAGCGCGCCGATCCGGGGATTGCGTGTTTGCGTGCACCCGGAGGAGTAGACGATGAAGTCGATGGCGTCGATGTGGAGCGGAGTGGCGTTGTCGGGCGTGGGCCTGGGCGTGCTGATGGGATTGTCGGCGGGTCGGGCGGAACCGATGGCCGCCGTGGTGTCGTCGACGGGTCAAACGGATCAGATCGAGCGAGCGGCGCGTCGCATGATCGCGGTGCCTCGGGCGCTCCCGCCGGAGCTCAAGCACGAGATGCGTACGTTGGTGGCGGCGTGCTACGACCCGCAGTTCCCGCCTTCGCAGCAGTTCATGGAGGCTGTCGAGTCGATGTACACCATCAACTCGCGGTACCAGTTGGGATCTCGCTGGACGGGGAGCCAGGGTGATCCTCGGGCGCTCACGTGGAGCTTTGTGCCAGACGGGCTGTCGATCCCGAGCGGCGTGGGCGAACCGACGGCCAACAGCGAGCTGTTCAGCCGCATGGATGCGTTGTTTGCCGCTCGTGGCGGTCGCGCGACGTGGGTGCAGCAGTTTGTGAACGTCTTTGCGCGGTGGGAGCAGTTGAGCGGGCTGTCGTACACGCGGATCACGAACAACGCCACCAACGCGGACGCCGACGACGGCGCGTCCTGGGGCACGGCGGGGGCGGCGGGTCTTCGCGGCGACGTCCGCATCTCGATGAAGAACATCGACAGTTCCGGAGGCATCCTGGCGTACAACGCTTTCCCGCAGAGCGGCGACATGGTGATCGACCGGTCCGAGAGCTGGGCGAGTCCGACGAACACGTTCCGGTTCCTCCGCAACACGATCGCGCACGAGCATGGTCACGGCGTCGGTTTCGCGCACGTCTGTCCGACGAACAACACCAAGCTCATGGAGCCGTTCCTCAACACGAATTTCGACGGCCCGCGTCAGGACGACATCCGCGCGGTGCAGCGTCACTATGGCGACCCGTTCGAGCCCAACAACAGCGCGGGCAGCGCGAGCCCTCTGGGGACGATCAACAGCGGGCAGACGCTCACGGTGGGCACGCTGCCCACGGTGGCGGGGACGATCACGTTCCCCGCGAACGCCGAGGCCTCGATCCTGAGCCTCGACGCCAACGGCGAGTCCGACTATTTCTCGTTCACACCCTCGGTCACGATGCTGATGAACATGAGCGTGACCCCGGTGGGCACGTCGTATCTCAACGGCCCGCAGAACGCCAACGGATCGTGCAGCGCCGGGACGAACTTCGACGCCTTGCGCGTGGCGGACATCGGCGTGTGGTACACGAACTCGAGCGGGCTCACGCGTCTGGCGGCGATCAACGACACGACCAACGTCTCGCCGAGCCCGAACAACGAGGCGTTCAACGGGTTCCTGGTCTCGGCGAACACGCCGTACAACTTCGTGGTCTTTGAGAACAATTCGCCCGCCGAGGCGCAGCTCTACCGCTTCAGCCTGACGGGCGGCACGCCCGCGGTGGTTTCGGCGTCGGACGCGACAAGCACCAGCACGATCAACGTCACGTGGACGAGCGTGCCCAACGCCACGAACTACGAGATCTTCCGCGGCACAACCAACAACTTCGGCTCGTCGACCAATATCCTCGATCAGACCACGGTCGGTTATGCCGACTCGGTCGCGCCGGGCTCGACGTTCTTCTACTGGGTCCGCGTCACGCAGGTGATCGGCGGGTTCAGCAACACGGTGATCCTCGGGCCCGACCAGGGTTCGACCAGCACGCCCGCCAACAACCCGCCAGTCGCCAACGCCGGGTCTGACCAGAACATCCGCGACCCCGAGGGCGACGGCGTTCAGGGCGTCACGCTCAACGGCTCGGGCTCGACAGACAGCGACGGCACGATCGTCAGCTATGCCTGGTCGATCGCGGGCACGCCCATCGCCTCGGGCGTCTCGCCGAACGTGGTGCTGAGCGCCGGCGTGAACACGATCACGCTCGACGTGACGGACGACGACGGCGCCTCGGCGAGCGACACGGTGGTGGTGACGATCACCTCCAACATCGCGCCCACCGCCGACGCGGGCGATGATCAGACTCTGGTCGATGCCGACAGCTCGGGCTCGGAGAGCGTGACGCTTTCCGCGGCCGGGTCGACGGACTCGGACGGCACGATCGTGTCGTACGTGTGGAAGAAGGGTGCGACGCAGATCGCCACGGGCGCCAGCCCGACGGTCTCGCTGGATGTCGGCGAGCACACGATCGAGCTGACCGTCACCGACAACGAAGGCCGAACCGGCACGGACCTGGTCTCGATCACGGTCGAGCCCGCTCCGTCGTGCCCGGCGGACTTCGACGGCGACGGCTTTGTGGACTTCTTTGACTTCGATCTGTACGTGAGCTGCTTCGAAGACGCCCAGGCCTGCCCCCCCGGCAAGTCGGCGGACTTCGACGGCGACGGCTTTGTGGACTTCTTCGACTTTGATGCCTTCGTGACGGCCTTTGAGGCTGGCTGCTGAGTCGATCGCTATGATGTGAATCGCTCGCGGGCCCGGGTGGCAGAACGCCCGGGCCCGCGTTCTTTGTGGTCCGCTACACTGGGCGCGTGGCGAAGAAAGCAAGAGCCAAGTCCGCGGATACGGCAGGGCGTGACGAGCCCCCGCCGCCGGCCCGTGCGCACCCCGCGCCGACGGCGCTGTCGTCGCTGTTGGGGCAGGATCACGCGATCAAGGTGATGTCGGGCGCGATTCGGTCCGGGCGCGTGCCGCACGCGTGGGTCTTTCACGGGCCTCCCGGCGTGGGGAAGTTCACTGCCGCGCTTGCGTTCGCGTCGCTGCTGCTGGATCCGGAAATCTCCATCCCGCGGGAAGGTGTGCCGACGGTCGATCCCCTGAGCGCGGTGCAGCGGCTGTTGCGGGCCGGGGCGCACCCCGACCTGCATGTGGTCGATCGCGTCTCGTGCAAGTACGCCTCGGACCCGGATGTTCGTCGCCTGAAGCAGACGACGATTCCCGTGGAGGTGGTGCGGGAGTTCATCGTGGAGCCCTGCACGCTGGCGCCGCTCGTGACGCCGGGCGGGCGTGCGGCGAAGGTGTTCATCGTGGACGACGGGGACCTGCTGGCGCGGAGTTCTGCGTCTCAGAACGCGCTGCTCAAGACGCTCGAAGAGCCGGACGGGCGCACGGTGCTGATCCTGACGGTGACGGCGCCCGAGCGGCTGTTGCCGACGATCCGCAGCCGGAGCCAGATGGTGCGGTTCGGGCCTCTTCGGCCGGACGACATGAGGCGGTATGTGGGGACGCTGGGCGTGGACCTCGATCGGGCCACACGGGATGTTCTGACGGAGTACGCCGCGGGTTCGCCCGGGGAATTCTCGGCCGCGATGGCCGACGGGCTTGTGTCGTGGCACGAGCGGCTCGCCCCCGGTGTGATGAAGTCGCTCAAGGGCAAGTATGTTCCGAGTCTTGGGGCCGAGATCAGCGCGGTGATCGAAGAGGCCGTCAAGGCGGGCGAGGACGCGGACAAGCTGGAGAGCAAGGAGGCGCTGACGCGTCAGGCGGCGCGGCGAGCGTTCAAGCTGATCGCGCAGGTGTGCGCGAGGGAGATGCGCGAGACGCTGCCCCGGCGAGTGGAGAGCGGGAGCGCTGACGGCGCGGTGCGGGCGATCGAGTCGATCGCGCGGGCCGAGCAGATGCTCAACTCCAACGTGCAGATGCTGTTCGTGGCGGAGTGGCTCAGCGGTGAGCTGGCGTCGGCGGGGGGATGACTAGGCCGAGGCGGCGAGCGAACCGGGCTGGGCGGCGGGGGCGGCCTTCTCGGTGCCGAGCTTCTGCATGAGCAGCGCCCAGGTTTCGCGCTCATACTCAAGGAGCTTGATGACGGCGTCGAACTTCTCGACGCTCTTGTCCATGCTCGCGTTGGTCAGCTCCATGAAGAGGTAGGCGTAGAGTGCCTTGACCCGGTCGGCGAGTGTCGGCTCGACGTCTGGGCGGATGTTGGTCATGAGCTCGACGACGATGTTCCGGCAGTTGGTAACGCCGTTGAAGACGGCCTCGAAGTCCTTTGCGTTGAGCCCGTCGCGTGCCTGCATGGCGAACTTGATCGCGCCGTCGAGCAGCATAAGCCGCAGCTCGGCGGGGCCGGCGGTCATCACGCGGGTGCGGAGGTAGTTCGTCTGAGGGTTCGCCTGGGTCATCGTGCCAGATCTATCGGCGGAGCGGGTGAGGGTCTTCAGTGAGCGGATCGGCGGATCAGCCGTTCATTGATGCGAGGCTGCCCTGCTGGGCCTGCAACTGGCCGATGGACTTTTCCATGCGGAGGAAGCGCTGTTCGAGGATGGCGCGTCGGGCGGCGATGCGGGCGTCGAAAGCCGTGATCTGGGTGTTGATGGATCGGATCTGGGTGTCGAACGCGCGGTTCTTGCCGGTGAGCACGCCTCGCTGGGAGTCGACGTAGCGGTTGGCGAGTTCTTCGAAGGACGCGAGGACGCCCAGTTCGGTGAAGGTGGGAGGTGCGTCGGGGTCGGTGACCGTGACGCCGTTCTGCCCGGGCGGGGTCGTCGCCTGTGTTCTGGTGAAGAGGAGGGACTCAACGGCGTTGGGGTCCTCGGCGAGAGCCTGGCGGAGCTTGTCCTTGTTGAGTTCGAGCTTGCCGGCGGTGCCGATCTTGAAGCCGATCTCGGTGAGGCGGGAGTATCGGGACGTGAATCCCGAGGGTCCGGCCTGGATGGCGGCGAACATGGCGGTGCGCAGACCGAGGGCCGTTCCGTCGCCGAGCAGCGAGCCGGCTTTCTTGGAGTTCTTGTCGTAGCTGGTCTGGCCGTTGATCTGGTCGATCAGCCCGTTGAAGTTGCTGACGAACTGGTCGAGCTTGGTCTCGATGGTGGTGCTGTCGCGCGAGACGGTGATGGTCTGTGCGGCGGAGTTGGCGGAGACGAGGTCAATCCGGACGCCGGCGATGGCGTTGTCGAGGGAGTTGGTGCTGGAGGAGAGGAGGAGTGCGGAGGCTGGGTCGGCGGAGCCGAAGAACGCGCGGGCGTCGTCGCCGCGTTGCTGCGTGGAGAGTCCGAGGTCGAACCCGCCGGTGTCGATGAGGAATCGTCCCGCGGAACCGGTGGAGGAGGCGGTGAAGCTGATGCGGAAGGGGCTGGTGTTGGAGCCGTCGTTGAGGATGGAGGCGACGACGCCGGCGTTGGCGTTGTTGATTTTGGAGACGACCTGGGTGAGGTTGTCGGTGGCGGCGAAGGTGATGGTTTTCTCGAAGGAGCCGTTGAGGCGGTTGGCGGCACCGGTGCCGGTGGCCTCGCCGGCGAGATTGAGGCTTCGGGCGACCGAACCCGAGGTATCTTCGATCTTGATGGCGCTGGCGCCGGGCGGGACGAGGGCGTCCTGGATGAGCAGGCCGTCGCCCGTGGAGTTGATGGAGGCTCGGACGCCCGTGGCGGACCGGTTGATCTCGTCGATGAGGTCGCCGAGCGTTCGCGTGTCGGCCCCGATGTCGATGGTGGTGGCGACACCGGCGCCGTCGGTGATCCGGAAGCGTCCGGTTCCGATGCCCTTGCCGTTGTTCAGCGAGGAGACGAGCGTGGACTTGCTGAGGTATTGGCGTTGAAGGTTGGACCCGCTGAGGGTCGCGGAGGCGACACCGCCGGCGCCGGTCGAGATTCCAAGGCTGGCGGCGGTGTCGTTGCCGTTGGTTCCGGTGACGAAGAGGTTGCCCGAGCCGCCGGATCTGTCGTTGATGGAGAGTCCGGTGCCGCGGGAGTTGACGCTCACGGAGAGTCGGCTGGCGCCGGAGACGGTTCCGGAGGCGTCCTCGATGGCTTTGGCGATCTGCGCGAGCGACCAGTCGGTGTCGATGTTGACGGTAAAGGCTGTGCCGTCGCGCGCGGTGAAGTTGAGGGCGCCGTCGCCGGCGATGCCCGCACCGCCGTTGAGGGATGTGGCGAGGGTGGTTCCCATGCCGGAGAGGACGCGTCGGCCGGTGACGGTGCCCCCGGTGGTCGACCCGACGATCCCGAGATTGGCGGCGGCCTGGGAGTCCGATCGATCGGCGATGGCCAGATCGCGTCCCTGCGTGTCGACCACGCGGAGGCGCTGCCCGTCGGGCGCGATGGAGGCCGAGACGTCGGACAATCCGGCGGCCTGGAGGGCCTCGTTGATGCGGGTGATCGCCCCGCCGACGGTGTTGACGGCGGAACGCACCTTCGTGGCGACGGTTTCGCCGGAGGGGATCTCCCAGACGTCGCCGAGGTTGACGCGCACTTCCTGGGCGCCGCCGCCGGTGCCCACGGTGATCGTCATGGAATAGTCGTTGGGTGTGCTGGTGGGAGTGATGTAGACGCCGTTCCCGTCGTTGAGCGTCGAGAGCAGCGTGCCGGAGGCGAGCGAAACGAGCGGGGAACTGGTGATGGATCCGGTGGCGGTTCCCTCGATGCCGAGGCTCGTGGCGGTGGAGGTGTTCCCTGTGTTGGCGATACGGATGGAGCCGCCCGCGCGATCGGTGATGACGAGCTTGTCGTCGACGATGCGTGCGGAGACCTCGGCCGTGCCGTTGCTGTTGATGGCTTCGACGACCTCCCCGATGGTGCTGGACCGCGAGAGATCAACGGTGGCGGTGCGGTTGCCGGAGTCGGTGATGAGGATTCGGCCTCGCTGCACGCCGAGCCCGCCCTTGAGGTCGGCGAGGGCAACGTCGCGGTCGAGCCTTGCCTGGGCGGATTCGATCGACCATGTGCCGGCGTTGAGCCCGGACACATCACGGTCGGCGAAGCCCCGCGAGAGCATCTGCTGCGTGGAAACCAGGCGATCGACGACGAACTGGTAGGTGCCCGGTGCGGCGGTGTTCGAGGCGGTCGCCTTGATCACGCTGTCGGACGAGCTGGTGGCCTGCATCGTGCGGAAGATCTTGTCCTGACGGAAGTCCTTGAGCAGCGTGCGGAGGTTGCTGAGCTTGGAATTGAAGTCGAGGAAGGCGGTCTGCTGGAGCTGGACCTGCACGAGCCGGCGCTGGAGAAGCGTCTTGGGGCGGCTGTCGATGGAGATGAGCTGGTCGATGATCGACTTGCTGTCGATCCCGCTGAAGATGCCGATGCCGGAGGAAACCCCGCTCATGCCGCTCTCCTTGTTCCAACCGGGGCCGGGATCCCGAGACCCTTGGTGCGTCGGCGTCCCGGGCGGTCCGCGCCGCGGGCGCGAAGCCGCATGAGGTCCTGCGCCCACCCGCGAAGTGCCCGCTGGAACATGGCCTGTGCTTTGGTCAGGGCGTGCTCGCTGGTGGTCTGGCGCATGACGGGCTCCGCGATTGGGGGCCTGCAGCCGCAGACCCCCTCGCTACCATCGACCAGAAGTGAGCCGGGGTTTGCCCGCGTTTGGGGGCGTAAGGTTACCGGTCGTCGTCGGCGGCGGATGATGCGGACCTCTCGGACCTTGGACGAAACGATCAGCGTGGATTGTCCGATCGATGGAGTGCCTATGCACCTGACCCAAACTCCACCCGTTCCTCCCACGCTCAGAGCGGCCGCCGGCCTGCTCGGGGTTGTCGTCCTCGTGCTCTCGGCGGGGGCGGTCTGGGCCGCCTTGCGCCAGGAGCCCGAGCCTCGCTGGGCGCTCCTGACGGTGCAGTTGCCCGCGGTGCTCGCCGGCGTCTTTGCGTTGGTCTGGGCAAAGGGAGGATTCCGCGACGGCCCGGGCCTGGCGCTGGCTTGCGTGGCGACGGCGGTGCTGGCGGGGGCGGTGCTGGGGTACTTCTCCTCACGCACGCTGACGGTGCTCGGGCTTTCCATGAAGGTCTGGGCGGCGGCGACAGCGGTGTCGTCGGTTGGTCTGTTTCTGGTTGCTGCGGTGTCGGTGCTCGCCCGCCGCGATGATGCGCAGGTGATCGCGGTCCGGGGCGGGGTGGCGTTGCTGCCGGCCTGCCTGGTGCTCGTGGGGGCGGTGCTGGGGTGGGATCAGAAGTTCGCCGGGGCGATCGCGGGGTTGCCGGGCGTCGTGCGGGCCCTCATCTGGACACTCGGGGCGTTGGGCGTGGCGATTTGCCTCTGCATCGGGGTGCAGTTGGTGGTGGAGGCGTTCACGCGGTGCCGGGTGGAGGAGCCGGGTGGGGAGCGATCGCGTGCGGCCTAGGTTGTTCGATTTATGTTTGGGCGTGGGCGGATGCAATGTTCTGGCGATTGTCCACGATCCAGTTAGACTTGTGATTCGAAGGTGAGGGTGCGGGCGGCGGTGGTGGCGAACGAGTGTGCGGACGTGACACGATTGGGAGAAGTCGTGTCCTCGAACGTCGGCACGCCCGTGGCGGTCTGAGGAGGGATTATGCGGTCGAAGCGTCTACAGCGTGGGCTTGCGGCACTGGGTGCCGCGGCGATCTCGTTGCTCGCGGGTCAGGCCTGGGGCGGCGATGTTGGAACGGGGTTTGTCTACCAGGGGCAGTTGCGCTTCAACGGCAACCTGCTGGGCGGGCCAGCCGACCTGAGGTTCAGGCTGTACGACGCGCTGACTGATGGGACGCAAGTTGGGCCGACGTTGGCCGCCGACGCATTGGTGTTGTCGGATGGGCGATTCAACGTCGAGCTGGACTTTGGTGCCGGCATCTTCGACGGTCAGGCGCGGTACCTCGAGATCGAAGTGCGATCGCCCGCTGGGTCGGGCTCGTTCAGCGTGCTTCGTCCCCGCCACCCGATGCGTGCTGCGCCGTACGCGCTGTATGCCCTTTCTGGGCCGCCGGGCGCACAGGGCGAGCAAGGCCCTCCCGGGCCTCAGGGCCCACAGGGTCCTCAAGGCCCGCAAGGTGAGGTTGGTCCGCAAGGTCCTCAGGGCGTTCAGGGTGAGGTTGGTCCGCAGGGACCACAAGGCTTTCAAGGTGAGGTTGGTCCGCAAGGTCCTCAGGGCGTTCAGGGTGAGGTTGGTCCGCAGGGACCACAGGGCCTTCAAGGTGAGGTTGGCCCACAGGGGCCTCAGGGTCTGCAGGGTGAAGTCGGTCCGCAAGGCCCGGCGGGATTGTCGTGGATGGGCGTGTGGGACTCGATGTCCTCGTACCTCGCGAACGACGCGGTGAGCTTCAACGGCTCGTCGTACCGCAGCCTGATCGAAGGCAACGTAGGCAATGATCCGAGCGTGAGCCCGGCCGCGTGGGCGTTGATCGCTGCACGTGGCGAGGTCGGCCCGCAGGGTCTGCAGGGTGACGTCGGTCCGCAAGGGCCGCAGGGTTTGCAGGGCGACGTCGGGCCGCAAGGTCCTCAGGGCGCGCAGGGCGAGGTTGGTCCTCAAGGACCCCAGGGATTGCCAGGTGAAGTCGGTCCGCAGGGACCCCAGGGCGTCCAGGGTGAGCTGGGCCCGCAAGGCCCGCAAGGTCCGGCGGGATTGTCGTGGATGGGCGCGTGGGACTCGATGTCCTCGTACCTCGTGAACGACGCGGTGAGTTTCAACGGCTCGTCGTACCGCAGCCTCGTTGACGCGAACATCGGGAATGACCCGAGCGAGAGCCCGGCCGCGTGGGCGTTGGTCGCCGCTCGCGGCGAGGTCGGGCCGCAGGGCGTGCAGGGTGAAGTGGGTCCTCAAGGACCGCAGGGCATGCAAGGCGAGGTTGGTCCCCAAGGTCCCCAGGGATTGCAGGGTGAAATCGGTCCGCAGGGACCGCAGGGGCTTCAGGGCGAGGTTGGTCCTCAAGGCCCGCAGGGGTTGCAGGGCGAGATGGGTCCTCAAGGCCCGCAAGGTCCGGCGGGATTGTCGTGGATGGGCGCGTGGGATTCGATGTCCTCGTACCTGATGAACGACGCGGTGAGCTTCAACAGCTCGTCGTACCGCAGCCTCGTTGACGCGAACGTGGGCAACGACCCGAGCACGACCCCGGCCGCGTGGGCGTTGGTCGCCGCTCGCGGCGAGGTCGGGCCGCAGGGCGTGCAGGGTGAAGTGGGTCCTCAAGGACCGCAGGGGCTTCAAGGCGAGGTTGGTCCTCAAGGTCCCCAGGGATTGCAAGGTGAAGCAGGACCGCAGGGCCCGCAGGGTGAGGTCGGTCCGCAAGGTCCTCAGGGCGTCCAAGGTGAGACGGGTCCTCAAGGCCCTCAGGGTGTGCCCGGGCCGGGCGGCGTGACGTGGATGGGCGTGTGGGACTCGATGGCAACATACGCCAGCAACGACGTGGTTTACTCGGACGGCTCGTCGTATCGCAGTTTGGTCGAAGGCAACGTGGGCAATGACCCGAGCCTGAGCCCGGCCGCGTGGGCATTGATCGCTGTCCGCGGTGAGGTTGGGCCTCAGGGGCCGCAGGGGTTGCAGGGCGAGGTCGGGCCGCAGGGTCCTCAGGGCGTGCAGGGTGAAGTTGGCCCGCAAGGTCCTCAGGGCGAAGTCGGGCCTCAGGGCCCGCAGGGGTTGCAGGGCGAGGTTGGCCCGCAAGGTCCTCAGGGTGAGGTTGGACCGCAGGGGCCCGAGGGTCCGATGGGCCCGCAGGGTTCACAGGGCGTTCCCGGGCCGGGCGGCGTGACGTGGATGGGCGTATGGGACTCGATGGCGACGTACGCCAGCAACGATGTGGTGTATTCGGGCGGCTCGTCATATCGCAGCTTGATCGAAGGCAATGTGGGCAACAACCCCAGCACGAGCCCGGCGGCGTGGGCGTTGATTGCTGTCCGAGGTGAGGTTGGGCCGCAGGGTATTCAGGGCCTGCAGGGCGAAATGGGCCCGCAGGGCGTGCAGGGTGAGGTCGGTCCCCAAGGCCCGCAAGGCCCGCAAGGCGAGGTCGGTCCCCAAGGTCCGCAGGGATTGCAGGGCGAAGTTGGTCCGCAGGGACCTCAGGGTCTGCAAGGTGAGGTTGGCCCACAGGGGCCTCAGGGATTGCAGGGCGAGATGGGTCCTCAAGGCCCGCAAGGTCCGGCGGGATTGTCGTGGATTGGCGTGTGGGATTCGATGTCCTCGTACCTCGTGAACGACGCGGTGAGCTTCAACGGCTCGTCGTACCGCAGCCTCGTTGACGCGAACGTGGGCAACGACCCGAGCACAACCCCGGCCGCGTGGGCGCTGATTGCTGCACGAGGCGAGGTCGGCCCGCAGGGCGTGCAGGGCGAGGTTGGTCCTCAAGGCCCCCAGGGATTGCAGGGCGAAGTGGGACCTCAAGGCCCGCAAGGGGAGGTTGGTCCGCAAGGTCCTCAGGGCGTTCAGGGTGAGATGGGCCCGCAAGGTCCACAGGGCCTGCAAGGCGAAGTGGGCCCACAGGGACCTCAGGGATTGCAGGGCGAAGTGGGTCCACAGGGCCCGCAAGGTCCTCAGGGGCCGCAAGGGCCAGCGGGCCCTCAGGGTCTGCAAGGTCCGGTCGGCGCGTCACCTTGGGGGCTTTCCGGCGGGAACACGTTCTACACCTCGGGGCGCGTCGGCATCGGGACGAGTTCGCCTCTCGACGCGTTGCATATTGAAACGTCGGGAAACAACGGCATCCTGATCTTCAACACGCAAACCACCGGCACGGGCGTCAATGCCTGGTCGACGTCGTCGTCGGGCCTGAACTTCGGTGTGCGCGGACGCAGCAGCAGCAGCAGCGGCGTGGGTGTCTACGGCACAGCGCCCAACATCGGTGTCCAGGGCGAAGTCGGGGGGCCCAACAACGTCGGCGTCCTCGGCGTTAACAGTTCCGCCCTCGGACACGCCTGGGGCGTTCAGGGGCTCAGCGGCTCGGCCACCGGCACGGGCGTGTACGGCAACGGCAACCTCAACGGCGTGTGGGGCGAGACCAACAACTCCTCCGGGCGTGGTGTCTATGGCAATTCCACCGCCACCAGCGGGACGAGCTTCGGCGTCTACGGGCAGGCCGTGAGTCCCAGCGGTGTCGGCGTCTTTGGGACCGGTCCGGCCGTCGGCGTGCAGGCCAACGTCAACACCATCACCGGCCGCGGCATGCAGACCAACAACGGCAGCTCGAGCGGCCAGACGTTCGGGCTCTTCGCCACCGTCGCCTCGGATCTCGGCACCGCCGTGTACGCCCGCGCGACCAGCATCGCGATGAACACCAACACGCGATATGGCATCTACGCGGAAGCGGTCCAGCAGGCCAACAGCTGGGCCGGCTGGTTCCAGGGCAACGTCAACGTCAGCGGCAACTTCTTCGCCGGCAGCAAGAGCTTCCGCATCGACCACCCGCTCGATCCCGCCAACAAGTATCTCAACCACGTCAGCGTCGAGAGCGACCAGATGAAGACGATCTACGACGGGCTGGTCGTGCTCGACGATCAGGGCCAGGCTGAGGTCGTGCTGCCCGACTGGTTCGACGCCCTCAACGGCGACGTGCGCTATCAGCTCACGTGCGTCGGCGGGTATGCCCCGGTCTACATCGCGAGCGAAGTCGAGCGGGGACGATTCGTCATCGCGGGCGGCCGCCCCGGACTCAAGGTCTCGTGGCAATTGACGGGCGTGCGTCGCGACGCCTTCGCTCGCACGCATCCCGTGCCGGTCGAGGAGAACAAATCACCCGCGGATCGCGGACGGTTCCTGGCGCCCGAGGCGTTCGGTCAGCCCGCCGACAAGCGGATCGGGCTCCCCTCGCTTGCGCCCATCGCGGTGCCCGCTCAGGCCCAGCCTCAGGGCACCGAGACGGTGAAGAGGAACTGAGCCATGCGGAACCGATCGAACATCGCGGTGCTGCTCCTGGCGACGGCTCCCGGCGTGGCGATGGCGAGTGATCCGTTCGAACTGATCTGGTCCACCCTTGACGGCGGGGGCGGCGTCTCGGCCGAGGCCGGTTTCGAGCTCTCGGGGACCATCGCCCAGCCCGACGCGGGTGTTCTGGTCAGCGATGACGGCTTCTCGCTCGAGGGAGGATATTGGGTCGCCGCGGCCCAGTCGCCGCCGAGCTGCCCGGCGGACTTTGACAGCGACGGGTTCGTCGACTTCTTCGACTTCGACCTGTTCGTGAGTTGCTTTGAAGACGCCGAAACCTGCCCATCCGGAAAGACCGCCGACTTTGACGGCGACGGCTTCGTGGACTTCTTCGACTTTGATGCGTTCGTCGCGGCGTTCGAGGCGGGGTGCTGAGGCGTTCCAATCGGTCAGGGCGAATCAGCGGTAGTGCGTCGGCACGTCGCCGTGCGTCGCGCGGATGATCGAGCGGATGCCCCCGCGGCCCTTCCAGTCGGTGCGCACGAGGAGCCACGCCGGCTTCATCGCGCCGGCGAGATCGTCGCGGATGGTGTTGGTCACCGCTTCGTAGTAGATGCCCTTGTTGCGGAACGCCTGGTAGTACATCTTCAGGCTCTTGAGCTCCACGCACACGCCGCCCCGCGAGGGCTGGTAGATGATCGTGACCGTGCCGAAGTCCGGATGTCCGGTCTTCGGGCAGACGCTCGTGAATTCCTCCGCGATGTGCTCGATCACGAAGGGCGAGTCGGACGGTGAGGGAAAGAACTCGAGAAGTGAAGGGTCCATGTCGGGCTCGGCACTCCGAAAGTCAGATTCAGCGTGAGACGCGGTACTTGTCGGCCAGATCCTTGATCCGGGGCTGATCCGCCCTGATCTGAAGCGACCTGCGCAGGAACTTGATCGCCTCGAGGCGGGCTTCGTCGTTGTTGTCCCAGAGGTACTTGTTGAGCAGGCAGACCGCCGCCCCGTTCATCGCGGGGAAGTGGTTCGCGTCCTGCTCGAGCGCCTTGCGGAACGCGGCCTCGGACTCGTCGTACTGCTTCATCCGGAACTTGATCGTCCCAAGACGCTCGTACGCCACGGCGCTGGGCTCGATCCGCACGAGTTGGTCGATCGTGTTCGCGGCCTGCTCGAACTGCCCGGCCTTCTGAAGGCTGTCCGCCAGGTTGAGCAGCAACTGGGGCGAGGGCGGCAACAGCTCGTTGGCCTGCAGGTACTCGGTCACCGCGTCCTCGTGCCGGCCCATCCCGGCGTAGATCGCGCCGAGGTTGGTGCGGGCGCCGCCGTCGCGAGGATTGAGCTTGACCGCCTTCTCGGCGTAGGGCAGCGCCTGCTCGGGCTTGCCGAGCTGCAGGTACGCCGTCGCGACGTTGCTGTTGGCCTTGAAGTCGTTCGGGCGGATCGCCAAGGCCTTGAGGTACGCGGCGACGGATTCGACGAGCTGTCCGAGCGACTGCAGCGCCTCGCCGAACTTGAATTGCGCGTCGAACGAGGCCGGCGCGAGCTCCGCGGCCGTTCCGTAGCGCTTGGCGGCCATCTCGAAGTCGCCCTGCCTCATGTACAGATCACCGGCGGCCATGTGTGCGGTGGAGAGGAGCGGGTTGTTCTCGATCGCCCGTTCGAACTCGGCGAGGGCCTGCTTGTCGAGCCCCTGCTCCTGGAGTCGGCGTCCGCGCAGGATCGACTCCACTGCGACGCGCTCGGGCGAACGCAGGCCGGACATGGATGCGGCGCTGGTTCCCGGACGTGCGGTCTGAGATGGGCCTCGGAACGCCTCGCAGCCGCCGAGCGCGGCCAGTGAGAGCATGGCGAAGGGCAGAATTCGTCGGGCAGTCGATCGCGGGCTCATCGCGTCTCCGTGGCTCGTCGTGGGGCGGGGGCTCAATTCCCCCGGCGTGGCTTCCTTCGGCCGGATCCGGCCTTCGGCTTGGATTGTTGCACCTTGGTCGGGGTTCGGCTGGTTCCCGACCCTTCTTTCCTCCGAACTCCTGTTCCGGAGGGCTTTCCGGGCTTTCCGCCCGACTTCCCTGTGCGGGCCGGCGTCTTCGGGGCCTCGATCACCTTGGGCGGCGCGGGCCACTGCGATTCCTCCCCGGGGCGAAGCGAACGAAGTCTGGCGACGTTGATCGAGTCCCACGCGCGGCCGTCCGGCGCGTCCTCCTTGGGCGTCTCCAGATGCTTGGGGACATGGGCGAAGGCCGGGTGGTTGACCACCGTTCCAAAGCCGCTGTCGAGCAGGCGGTCGCGGGTCAGCGATGCCGCCGGACCGCCGATCGTGCCGTGCCCGATGTGGTCGTGGCGATCGAGGTGGCTGCCCGCGGCACCCTTGCTGTCGTTGATGTGCCAGACACGCACGTGCAACAGCCCGCAGAGTTCATCGAATCGCGAGAGTGCAGCCTTGGCCGAGGCCGCGCTGCTCAGGTCGTACCCCGCCGCATGAACATGGCACGTATCGAGACAGAAACCGACACGGTCGGGTTGGCCCGTCTTCTCGATGATGAGCGATCGGAGACGGGCGAGCTCCTCGAACGGGCCTCCGATCTGCGAGCCCGCGCCGACGGTTCCCTCGAGGCATGAGACGGTGGCGTAGCCCTTGGTCCGCGAGAAGAGCTCGGCGTAGGCATCGGCGATCCGTCGAAGCCCTTCGTCCAGCGACGAGGTCGTGAACGCGCCGGGATGATGCACGAGGAAGGGAATCCCGAGCTGCTCGCAGCGTTCGATCTCGTCGGTCATCAGGTCGATCGATTGACGCCACAGCGCGTCGGCCGGGGCGGCAAGGTTGATCAGGTACGAGGCGTGGCTCGTGATCCCGCCCCGATGCCGCCCGCGGGCGTCCTTGGGTCCGCCGCGATCAAATCCGAGCTCGGCGGTGCGGGCGTGCCAGTCCTTCACCAGGCCCGGGTCGAGCGGCTTGGCCTTCCACTGCTGCTGGTTCTTCGTGAAGACCTGCACCGTGTCGAAACCGAGCCGCCTCGCGTCGTCGAGCGCGTTGAGCATGCTGCCGGCGATGGAGAGGTGGGACCCGAACATGCCGCAGCGTATCACGCTCGGACCGATGGGCCCGTCGCCCGGGGCGTGCGCTAGGATGGGCGGCATGAAGCTCAAGAACAGAATCGGAATCGTGACGGGCGCCTCGGCCGGGATCGGGGAGGCGATCGCCCGTGATCTGGTGGCTCAGGGGGGCACCGTGATCTTGAACGCCCGCCGCAAGGAGAAGCTCGACCTCCTGCTGGGCGAGCTGGGCACCGAGGACGCGGCGGTGGTGGTGGGGGACTGCGCCGACGAGCAGGTGATCGACACAATGTTCGACGCCGCCCGCGAGCAGTTTGGTCGGGGCCAGGTGGAGGCGAACCTCGTCGTGGTGAACGCCGGGCGCGGGCTGAATGGGTCGGTCGTCACCAGCGACACCAGCGAGTGGGAAGCGATGATCCGGACCAACCTTCTCGGGGCGGCCCGACTGATCCGGACGGCGGCCAAGCGGATGCTCGCCGAGATCGAGCGTGACGCCGCCAGGGGCATCCACTGGACGAAGCAGCCCCGCGACATCGTCGTGCTGGGCTCGACGGTGGGCCGGCACGTGTCGCCGTTCAGCAGCATGTACGGCTCGACGAAGTTCGCCGTGAACTCGCTCGCCGAGGCCGCCCGACGCGAGCTTGGCCCCAAGGGGATCCGCGTCTCGCTGATCGAGCCGGGCTTTGTGGTCAGCGAGTTCCAGGGGGTCGCGGGCTATCAGGAAGAGTGGCTCAAGGCCACCTTCGAGCGCATCGGCCCGGTGCTGGAGCCGCGCGACATCGCCGAGGCCGTGGTCGCCATTACCAGCAAGCCCGCCCACGTGCACTGGGGTGACCTGGTGATGCGGGGTACGCGGCAGGACTATCCGTAATCACGCCGGCGGAACGAGACCGCCGAACCCGCAAATAAGAAGGGCCCGGTGCATGAAGCGCCGGGCCCGCTTTCTTTCTGTGATGGCTGCGTCGATTACGGCCAGATGCCGCGGGTCTGGTAGACGCGGTTGAGCGCGTCGAGCGCGGCGATGTAGGCGGCGGTCCGCATGTCGCAGTCGTAGCGCTGGCGGGCGAGCTTGGTGCGCCTTGCCGCCATCACCATGTGCTGGTTGAGCTTGCGGTCGACTTCTTCGATGTCCCAGTAGGACGAGGTCTTGTTCTGCACCCACTCGAAGTAGCTGACCGTCACGCCGCCCGAGTTGGCGAGGATCGCGGGGACAATCTCGATGCCGCGTGAGAGCAGGACGCGCTCGCCGGCGGGGGTGGTGGGGGCGTTGGCGCCCTCGGCGACAACCTTGCAGTTGAGCCACTGGGCCTGCTGCTCTTTGATCATCTGCTCAAGGGCGCAGGGGATGAAGACATCGACCTGGGTCTTGTAGAACTCCTCGTTGGAGATCGCGGTGGCGTTCTTGTACCCCGCGACGCCGCCGTGCTTGGCGACGTGCTCCTGCAGGTCGTTCGCGTCGATCCCCTTGTCGTTGCGGATCGCGCCGGTGTGGTCGGCGACAGTGACCATCTTGGCCCCGTGGCTCTGGAAGATCCGGCCCGACCACGAGCCGACGTTCCCGAAGCCCAGCACGCTGAACGTGCAGCCCTTGGGCTGGATTCCCATCTCGGGAAGCAGTTCGAGCAGCACGTCGATGACGCCCTGACCCGTCGCCTTCTCACGCCCGACCGATCCGCCGATCTCGACAGGCTTGCCGGTCACGACGGCCATCCCGTCCTTGCCCGAACCCTCGGTGATCGTCGAGTACGTGTCGGCCATCCACGCCATGATCTGGGCGTTGGTGTTCACGTCCGGGGCGGGGATGTCATAATCCGGCCCGATGTCGTGGGCGATCGCCGCGGTGAAGCGGCGCGTCACACGCTGCAGTTCCGCCGGCGAGAGCTTCCGCGGATCGCACTTCACGCCGCCCTTGCCACCGCCATAGGGCAGCCTGGCGAGCGAGCACTTCATCGTCATGAGGAACGCGAGGCTCTTCACGTCGTCCAGGTGAACGTCCGGGTGGTAGCGGATACCACCCTTGTACGGGCCGGCGGCGTTGTTGTGCTGCACGCGGTAGCCCTTGAAGAGCTTGTACGTCCCGTCGTCCATCAGGACCGGGAAGTGCACCATGATCTCGTTCTTGGGCTGCGCGAGGATGATCTGGATGCGGTGGGGCATCCCCATCAGCTCCGCCGCGTGCAGCATGCACCCGACCGTCTCGCGGTACAGATTGTTCGGGTCCGTGGGGAATCCCAGCTCGTCAAAGATCGGGCTGTTGAAGTCGGCCTTCTGCGCGTTTTTCGGGGCCTTGGCGACTGTGCTCATGATGCTCGTATCCCTCGACACACTCGGCTCCTCTCCCGCGCCCGTGCTCCTCGCCTGGGCCGATCGGGAAAGAACTCGATGGTAGCCGCCCGGTCGGGGTGGGCGACACGCGACGACATCGTTTCTGCAACCGTTTCGGACCCAACGAACATTCTGATAGGATTCTGGTCGGTCGGGCCCTAGCCTTCCGCATGATCCTCTACCTCGCCGCCGATCTCCTCTGGGCCAGCAAGATCAAAGGCAACGCCGAAGCCGCCGGCGTGCCCGCCAGGCCGGTGCGATCCCTCGACATGCTCGAGGCCAGGCTCGCCGATGCCGCCCCTGTCGCCCTCATTCTCGACCTCGACAAACCAGACGAAGCCATGGCGATGCTTGCCCGGCTGCGCGGGCCCAACGCCTCCCCCGCCGACCGGGCCGTGCGCATCCTCGCGTTCGGGCCCCATGTCGCCAAGGACCTGCTGCAGGCCGCTCGCGACGCAGGGGCCGACGCCGTGCTCACCCGCGGGGCGTTCGACCACGACATGACCGGCATCCTGCTCAGGTTGGCGTCTTCCGCCCGCGTTTGATCGCCCTTGCAACACCCCGATCAACGGGTCATACTCCATCGAATGCCGCGAGCCCTCGCGATCTTCGCCGCCCTGGCCTGCCTCGCGGGAGCCTCCGCCCAGCCCCCGCCGACGATCCAACGCGCCGAATACGCCCAGCGGCTCCGTTCGATGTGGCTCGCCCAGTGCATCGCCAACTGGACCGGCCTGCGTACCGAAGGCCGACGCAACAACCCACCCTTCTTCACCGATGCCGACTGGGGGCAGGTCCGCGACGGCATCCTCATCGACTTCGTCCTCACGCAGAATCCCTGGCTCGCCGACGACGACACGGACATCGAGTACGTCTATCTCCACGGCCTCTCGGCCGACCCCTCCCCTCTCACGCCGGCCCGTGTCCGCGACCTGTGGATCCCCCACATCAACCGGTTCATCTGGGTCAGCAACGCCCGCGCCCGCGAGTTGATGGGCCGGGGCGTCGTGCCCCCGATGACCGGCTCGTACCCCGCGAACACGCAGGGGCTCATGATCGACGCCCAACTGACGACCGAGTTCTTCGGGCTCTTGGCGCCGGGAATGCCCGAGCGGGCGATCATCGAGGCCGACCCCGCCGTGCGGGCGACCGCGATCGGGCACGCCGCCCACGCCGCCCAGTTCAACATCGCGCTCTATGCGCTGGCCCCCTCGGCTCCCGCATCGCTGCCCATCGCCGAGCGAGTTCGTTGGATGTACGACCGTGCGCGGGCGACGATCCCCTCGACCTCCAAGGCCGCCGATATCGCCGACTTTGTGCTCGCCGATTTCCTCGCCAACCCGGACCCGGAAGACTGGGAGCGCACGCGTGATGCCGTCTACCAGCGGTACCAGGCCGATGCCGCCGCCAACGGCTATCGCTATCGCGCGTGGTACGAGAGCTCGGTGAACTTTGCCGGCCTGTGCGCCGGGCTGCTCTACGGGCGGGGCGACCTGCGCCGCACCATCCAGATCTGCACGCTCTGGGGGTGGGACAGCGACAATGCCACCGCGACGCTCGGCGGGCTCCTGGGTTTCATGCTCGGGCCCCAGGGCGTCGCCGACGCCTTCCCGGGCGCCTCGTTCTCCGATCGCTTCAACATCACCCGCACGCGAGACGCGATGCCGGACTATCTCCCCGCCGATCCCGCCGCCGAGGACACGTTCACCGCGATGTCGGCCCGCATGCTCCCCATCGCCGACGCGGTCATCGCTCGCTCGGGCGGGCTCGTCGCGCCCGACCGCTGGCTGCCCG
>DDSG01000059.1:0-129 GCA_002343325.1 Phycisphaerales bacterium UBA2396
CGCCCCTCGAGCCCCGGATCAGCACAGACCCCGCACCAAAATCCACACGCACCGCCAGCGACGCCCCGTCGGCCGAAAAGCCCCCCTCGAACGTCCCGCTCGCCACCCGCCGCACCTCGCCCCGATCCC
>DDSG01000059.1:467-647 GCA_002343325.1 Phycisphaerales bacterium UBA2396
CTCCATCCGGAACGTCGTCAAGAGACCCCCGCAGCCCCCCACGTCCAGCATCCAGTCGTAGTGGAACGACCCGTCCGGCAGGCGATGAAGAAGAACAACGGTCGCGGGCACGCCCCAAGCTTACCCGCACGCCCCCGCCGCGATACCATCCGGCCACGCGGGCAGGACGCCCGCACACCG
>DDSG01000059.1:831-10468 GCA_002343325.1 Phycisphaerales bacterium UBA2396
CGCGGGCAGGACGCCCGCACACCGGAGACGATCAATGCGCAAGGCGACCGTGGCTCTCTCCCTCATGACTCTCGCCCTGCTCGCCGCAGCGGGGTGCAGCGGCCAACGCAACCTCATGTCCGTCCGCGAAAACGCGGACTATTTCGCCGGGCAGGGCGACTACGAACGCTCCCTCTCCGAGTACCGCGAATACCTCCAGCGACTCCCCGAGGATTACGAGGTCCGCTACCGCTTCGCCAACACCCTCCTGGCCAACGGCGACACCGGCGAGGCCCGCGAGCAGTACGCCCAGCTCGTCGACATCGTCCCCAACGACGACCGATTCATCGACGGCTACGCCCGCGCCCTGGAGCAGGGCGGCGAGACGCAGGACCTCGCCCGCTTCCTCAACCGCATGACCACCCAGCGCGGCGACGCCCGCGACTGGATCCGCCTGGGCAAGTCCATGCAGAAGAACGGCGACGTCGACGGCGCCAAGGCCGCCTTCGCCAGCGCCGCACGCGCCGACGGCGGACGCACCATCGCCCCCTGGGTCGCCCAGGCCGACCTCTTCGCCAGCGTCGGCGACGCCCGCGGCGAACGCGCCGCCATCGAACGCGCTCTCTTCATCGAACCCCAGAACCCCGATCTCGTCTCCCGCTTCCGCGGCCTCGGCGGCATCCCCGGCCCAACCGCCGGCGTCCGCCCCGAAGAGTGGGTCGACCCCACCCCCAAAAAGAAGTAACCCCCACCCCCTCCACCCCGAGGGCACTTTCGATCCGAGAACATCTGGGGTAGACAAGCCCGCAGCTTTGTTCTACGCTTCATCCGGATATACGGATGAAGACTCGGAACACCCCCACCACGATGGCCTCGGTCCTCGCCGTGCTCGGCGAGCCGGTGCGGCTGCGGCTGCTGCGGCTGGTGGAGGCCCAGGAGTTGGCCGTCGGCGAGCTGGCCCGGGTGCTGCAGATGCCCCAGAGCACCGTGAGCCGGCACCTCAAGGTGCTGGCCGAGGCGGGCTTGGTCGGGCGTCGCAGCGAGGGGCCCGCGTCGTACTTCCGGCTGGTGCCCGATGAGCTGACCCCCGCCGTGCGCTCGGTCTGGGCGGCGGTGCGCGATCAGGCCGCCGGCGAGAGAGAACTGGCCGAGGACCGCGAGCGTCTGGCCGCGGTGGTCGCCGAGCGGCGTTTGGACAGCCGCGAGTACTTCGGCAGGCTCGGCGCCGAGTGGACCGAGGTGCGTCGGCAGCTTTTCGGCACCGACTTCACCGCGCCCGCCCTGCTGTCGATGCTGCCCGCGGGGATGCGCATCGCCGATCTGGGCTGCGGGACGGGCGAGGTGGGCGAGGCGCTGGCGCCCGTCGCCGCCGAGCTCGTCATGGTCGACCAGAGCGACGCGATGCTGGACGCGGCCCGCGAGCGTCTCGCGGGCGTCGCCGACGCCTGCCCCGTGCGGTTCATCCGCAGCGAGCTCGAGTCGCTGCCCATCGAGCCCGAATCGCTCGACGCGGCGGTCCTCTCGCTCGCGCTGCACCACGTCGAGGACATCGGCGCGGCGATCGGCGCGGCGGCCCGCTGCCTTCGTGAAGGGGGCGTGCTTCTCGTGATCGACATGGTCGCCCACGACCGCGACGAGTACCGCCGCCTCATGGGGCACAAGCATCTGGGCTTCTCGCCCGAGACGATCACCAGCGAACTGTCACGGGCCGGGCTGAGCCCCGCGTACCGCGAACTGCCCCGCAGGACCGACGCGAAAGGCCCCGGCCTCTTCGTCGCCTCGGGGCGAAAGGACCGGCCCACGGGGTCGGGCATGAATCAAGTCAGGAGCGTTTCCAAAGGAGTCTGAGCAATGGCAGTCGGCACGATGAAAGCAAAGAAGCAGTCGAACAAGGCACGCGTTCTGGTCGAGGGCGATTTCAAGGTCGCCGATCTGTCACAGGCCGAACTGGGCCGCAAGGAGATCCGCCTGGCCGAGCACGAGATGCCCGGTCTCATGGCCCTCCGCGAGCGGTACAAGGGGAAGAAGCCCCTCGCCGGCGCGCGGATCAGCGGCTCGCTGCACATGACGGTGCAGACCGCCGTGCTGATCGAGACGCTGGTTGATCTGGGCGCGGAAGTGCGCTGGGCGTCGTGCAACATCTTCAGCACGCAGGACCACGCCGCCGCCGCCGTCGCCGTCGGGCCCGACGGGACCCCCGAAGAGCCCATCGGCACCCCCGTCTTCGCCTGGAAGGGCGAGACGCTCGAAGAGTATTGGTGGTGCACCGAGCAGATCTTCAAGTTCACCGACAGCAAGGGCAACATCGTCGGCCCGAACCTGCTGCTCGATGACGGCGGCGACGCCACGCTCCTGGTCCACAAGGGCGCCGAGTTCGAGAAGGCCGGGAAGGTCCCCTCGTTCAACGCGAAGAACGACCCCGAGGAGTGGGGCGTGATCCTCGAAGTCCTGCGCAAGAGCCTCAAGACCGCCCCGGGCTACTGGTCGAAGATCATCAAGAACATCAAGGGCGTCAGCGAGGAAACCACGACGGGCGTGCACCGCCTGTACGACATGGCCAAGAAGGGCCAGCTCGCCTTCCCCGCGATCAACGTCAACGACAGCGCGACCAAGAGCAAGTTCGACAACCTCTACGGCTGCCGCCACTCGCTGGTGGACGGTCTCAACCGCGCTACCGACGTCATGCTCTCGGGCAAGGTCGCGGTGGTGCTGGGCTACGGGGACGTGGGCAAGGGGTGCTGCCAGGCGCTCCGCGGGCAGGGCTGCCGCGTGATCGTGACCGAGATCGACCCGATCAACGCCCTGCAGGCGGCGATGGAGGGTTACCAGGTCGCGACGCTCGAGGACGCGCTGGAGTCGGCGGACATCTTCATCACCGCGACGGGCAACAAGAACGTGATCACCGTCGAGCAGATGCGCCGCATGAAGGACAAGGCGATCGTCGCCAACATCGGGCACTTCGACAACGAGATCGACATGGCCGGGCTCTACGCCGCCGTCAAGGCCGGTGCCGTCGCCAAGGTCAACATCAAGGCCCAGTACGACGAGTTCGTCTTCAAGAAGAGCGGGCGCAGCATCCTCGTCCTGGCCGAAGGCCGACTCATGAACCTCGGCTGCGCCACCGGGCACCCCTCCTTCGTCATGTCCTCCTCCTTCACCAACCAGACCATCGCCCAGCTCGATCTGTGGCTCAACGCCTGCAACAAGCCCACCCTCAGCGGGATCAAGTACCAGTCCGGGCAGGTCTACACGCTTCCCAAGAAGCTCGATGAAGAGGTCGCCAGGCTCCACCTCGAGAAGCTCGGCGTCCGGCTCACCCGCCTCAGCAAGGACCAGGCCGACTATCTGGGCGTCTCGCCCGAAGGCCCCTACAAGCCCGACCACTACCGCTACTGATCCCTCTCCGACGTGATACCCTCGGCTGCCGACCGAAAGGCCGACAGCCGATTTCTCATTCCCACGTCCGAAAGGAGCGGCATGCTCAAGGTCCTCATCTACTCCGGGCTCCTCATCGCGGGGCTCGTGCTCTCGCAGTTCCTGCCCTCCTTCACGGGCGACCTGCAGCCGACCGTCGCCAAGGGCATCAGCCTGGCGACCATGGTCTGCCTCTCCTTCATCATGATCCATGTCGGCAACGAGTTCGACATCGACAAGAAGAACCTGCGCCAGTACGGGTGGGACTACGTCGTCGCCGCCACCGCCGCCGCCTTCCCCTGGATCTTCTGCGCCCTCTACTTCGTGTTCGTGCTCCTCCCCGCAGGCAGCGGGTCGGACATCCACGCCTGGAAGGAATCCCTGCTCGCCTCGCGCTTCGCCGCGCCGACCTCCGCGGGCGTCCTGTTCAGCATGCTCGCCGCCGCCGGGCTCGCCGCCACCTGGGTCTTCCGCAAGGCCCGCATCCTGGCGATCTTCGACGACCTGGACACCGTCCTGCTCATGATCCCGCTCAAGATGATGATGGTCGGCGCCAAGTGGCAGCTCGGGGTCATCGTCGCGATCATGGCGGTGCAGCTCGGCTTTGCCTGGTCACTCCTCCACAAGCTCGCCCTGCCCATGACCTGGAAGTGGGTCATGGCCTACTCGGTCATCATCGTCGCTATCAGCGAATCGATCTACGTCGGCAGCAAGGCGATCGACGCCACCGTCCCCATCCACATCGAGGTCCTCCTCCCCGCCTTCGTGCTCGGGTGCATCATCCGCCAGCCCTCGCACCACGGCTCGGGCGGGCACGACGGGCACCACGCCCTGCCGCCTTCCGAGGAACGGGCCTCGACGACCATCTCGGCGCTGTTCATGGTGCTGGTGGGCCTGTCGATGCCCGCCGTCCTCGGCACCGCCGCCGGCAAGGCCCCCGCCGAAGCCCCCACCAAGATCGCCGGCTACCTCGCCGCCAACACCCCGGAGATGTCGTGGGGCGTGATCATCATGCACACCCTCATCCTCACGGTGATCTCGAACATCGGGAAGATGTTCCCCGCCTTCTGCTACCGCAAGGAGGCCTCCCTCCGCGAACGCCTGGCCGTCTCGATCGGCATGTGGCCCCGCGGCGAGGTCGGCGCGGGCGTTCTCGTCCTGAGCCTCAGCTACGGCATCGGCGGACCCATCGTCACCATCGCCATGATGAGCCTCGCCCTCAACCTCGTTCTCACCGGCGTCTTCATCCTCTGGATCAAGAAGCTCATCGCACCCGTTTACGCCCTCGGAGGCTCTCGTGCATCTGCGTGAGTACTTTCAGGCCAGACGCACCACCTTCTCCTTCGAGTTCTTCCCGCCACGCTCCGCGTCGGCGTCGGCGGACCTCTTCGAGCACATCCGCGAGTTCGAGAAGCTCAAGCCCACCTTTGTGAGCGTGACGTACGGCGCGGGCGGCTCCACGCGCCAGATCACCCACGAGCTGGTCGTCCGCCTCAGCACCTCCACCACGCTCGACCCGATGCCCCACCTGACCTGCGTCGGGCACACCGCGGCCGAGATCGACGAAATCCTCCACCGCTACGCCGCCGCGGGCATCAACAAGATCCTCGCCCTCCGTGGGGACCGCCCCAAGGACTGGACAGGCTCCGACGAGGGGCTCTTCCGAGACTTCAAGCACGCCGCCGATCTTGTCGCCGCCATCCGCAGGTTCAACGAGTCGGGCAAGCACCCCGACCGCCGGGGCTTTACCATCGGCGTCGCGGGCTTCCCCGAAGGGCACCCCGACACCCCCAACCGCATGCTCGAGCTCGACCGCCTCAAGGCCAAGGTCGAGGCCGGCGCGGACTTCATCATCACCCAGCTCTTCTTCGACAACCGCGACTTCTACGACTTCCGCGACCGCTGCGAGCTCGCCGGCGTCCGCGTCCCGATCATCGCCGGCGTCATGCCCATCACCAGCATCACCGGGATGCGCAAAATGGCCGACCTCGCGCTGGGCGCCCGCTTCCCCGCTCCCCTGATCCGCGCCGTCAATCGCGCCGGAGCCAGCGACGACGCCGTCCGCCGCGTCGGGGTCCACTGGGCCACCGAGCAATGCCGAGATCTCCTCGACCACCGCGTCGCGGGCATCCACCTCTACACGCTCAACAAGAGCACCGCCACGCGCGAGATCTACGCCACGCTCGGCGTGCAGGATTCTCTCGGTCTCCTCTGATCCGGCCCGCTCAGAAATCCAGCAGGTCTTTCAGCCAGCTCTTCTTCCGCGGCTCCTTGTACGTGTACCCGTACTTCGAGTCGTCCTTGTCCTTGTGCCACCCCGGCGGCGGATGCCCGTGCGAATGCCCCTGCGGATGATGCTGAGGCGGCGGCGCCGCGTTCGGCCCGGGGTAGTACGCCGCTCGACCGCGCGAACGTTCGTCGTCGTCATCCCGATCATCACCCCGCGACGTGCTGCGGTCGATAATTTTGTCCAGTTCATTGCGATCAAGCCACACGCCGCGGCACTTCGGGCAGAAGTCGATCTCCACGCCCTCGCGGCTCGAAACCGACAGATCGACCGACACGCACACAGGACACTTCATGATCGCCTCTCCTCTTATTGATCGCGCACCGTGATCATTGTTCGCACGCCAAAGGCTCGCGGAACTCGTCAACGCACGCCGAGATCCTCATTCGCCAGGACGCGCCGAGGCCCGTCGCACCAGTTCATCGAACAACCCCTGCCCGAGCACCGGGTCGCTCGTGCGTTCCGGATGCCATTGCACGCCCACCGTGTACGCCCGCCGCGGGTCAACCACCGCCTCGATCGTGCCGTCGGCGTCGCGTGCGATCACCCGCAAAGACCCCGGGTCCCGCACGGCCTGATGATGATGGCTCGCCACCTCGCCCGTTCTCGCCGCGGGGCCAAGCCCCAGCGCCTCGCACGCCCCGCCCGAGACCTCAAGCTGATGCGAACCTTCCCGGTGTCGCTCCGCTCCCGGCCCGAGCGTGTCCGGCAGGTGCTGGTCCAATCGCCCGCCGTTGGCGAGCGTCAGCATCTGCATCCCGAGGCAGATCCCAAGCACAGGCAGCTCGGGCCGCCGCGCGATCTCCGCCAACAGAGCCGTCTCATACGCCTGCCGACGCTCGTGCATCACCGACGCCGCCGGGTGCGTCGCCTCCCCGAAGGCCTCCATCCGCGGGTCCGCCCCGCCCGTCAGCACAAGCCCGTCCACCGCATCAAGCTGACGCCCGATCAGTTCGATGATCGGGGGCAGAAACACCGGCACGCCCCCAGCACGCGCCACCGCCTCCGCGTACGCCACGCCGCACTGCGCCCGATACCGCCCGGGCGTAGGCTCGGCCACGTCCATCGTGATCCCGACTGTCGCACGTCGCATGCAAGACTGTAGCGGCGACTTCCCCCCTACCGTTCAAGCCTTATGTCCAGATCTCTGGCACTCTTCGCGGTGATCCTCACGTGCCTCCTCGGGCTGGTCGCCGTGCTCATTCTCGGCCGCACCCCGCCCCCGCCGCTCTCGCCAAACCTCTTCACGTTCAAACCCTCCGAGGTTCTCTCGCTCGACATCAGCCGGGCCGACGGCACCCGCGACATCATCGAGCCCGGCGCCGAGCCCGACACGTGGATCGTCCGCTCCATCGACCGCCCCGGAACCCCCGACCGCCGCTGGAGCATCCTCCCCTCACGCATGCGCGGGGCCGTCCGCCTCCTCGCAGACGCTCGCTCCCTCGCCGAGACCCCGCCACACGAGTCCACCGCCGACACCACCGTCGTCGCCGCCCTCACCGGCGGTCGCGCCGCCTCGCTCGCCTTCTCCGGCTCGCCCCTCGGCGGACGCATCCACGCCCGCGCGTTCGAGGGCACCGTCTTCCGCGCCGTGCAGACCGACGCCAACCTCGCCGAGATCTTCGCCCGCCGCGGCGTCGCCGAATGGCTCGACCCAGCGCCCTTCTCCTGGGTCTCAGGCCCGCCCGCCCGCATCACCATCTCCGGCGGCAAGAACCCGCCCATCGTGCTCGCACGCGTCGGCGCCTACTGGGCCATGACCTCCCCGCTCGAGGTCAAGGCCAACACGCAGGCCGTCGCCAACCTCATCCAATCCCTCGGCTCGCTCGCCTTCACGCGCTTCGAAGCCGAATCCTCTTTCGGCCTCGATCGCGCCATGGGCGGGGAGTTCACCGTCGAAGTCGAGACCGACCTTCCCGGCCTCACCTCCGAAGGACATCGCACCATCCGCAGGCAGACCCTCATGGTCGTGCCCGGCGGCGAAGGCGACCAGATCAAGGTCTGGGCCATCACCTCCACCGAAGTCGGACCCGACTCCCGCGAATACCGCGGCCGCATCGCCGGCACCATCACCGCAGGCTCCCTCGGGCCCGCGCGAGACTCCTACATCGCCTACACGCTCGCTACAAGCCTCGACCTCCCCGCCGCCGACGTCGGCTCCATCAAGTTCATCCAGGCCGAGTCCGCCACGCCCATCACCCTCGCCCGCAAGGCCGGCGTCTGGCACCGCGGCGAATCCCCGCTCTCCACGGCCGACGCCGCCACACTCCAGACTCTCCTCGTCCTGCTCGCCCAAAGCCCCGCCCTGCGCACCTTCGATCGCCTCCCCGCCGAATCCACGCTCATCGCCCTCGCAGACGTCAAGGGGCTCTCCGACCAGCCCCTGGCCGTCCTGCGTCTCTACGCCGCGCTCGCCCCCGCTCCCGCCGGCGCCCCGGCCTCCGACCGCGAGATCCTCGTCGTGCAGAACGGCCAACTCTGCCGCGTCTACAACCCCGAGAAGCTCCCTGAGCTCCTCGCCTGGATCCGCGCCCTTTCGCCGTGAAGCTCTCCCACGCCATCCTCGCCGTCCTTGCCCTCTCGCTTCACGCGTGCGACCGCAAGCCCGCCGCACCCACGGCAGCACCGGCCACGCCCGCCGCACCAGCAGAAGCCGCAACCCCTCCACTGACAACTGCACCTCCACCAACCCCGACGACGACCCCACAAGCCACCGACATCCCGCCACCCCGCGAGATCCGCCCACCCTTCCTCCCCTCCGTCCACGGCTTCCGCTTCGTCAACCAGTTCCGAGGCTCGCCGCTCCCGCCCTCCCTCCGTCGATTCGAGCGATTCCTCGGCAACGCCATTCCCGCTCGTTTCGGCCTCTGCGGGGGCATGTCAGCACTCGCCGCAGACCTCTACCTCGCCCAAACGCCGCCTCCCGACGAGCTCAATCCGCCCGCCGAGGGAACTCCCCTCTACGCCGCCATCTACAACAGGCAGATCGACTCCTTCGGCCCGGCCTTCGGGCTCGTCTCCACGCTCATCGCCTGGATGGGCCTCCCCGACAAAGGCCCCGGCGGCCTCGAGCACAAGACCGCGCTCGAACTCGACGCCATCCAGACTCGCCTCGACGCCGGAACACTCACCCAACTCTGCCTGGTCTTCGGCAGGCTCGACGGCCGCACCAAGCCCTGGGACAACCACCAAGTCCTCGCCTACGCCTTCGAACACGCCTCCGAAAACCGAACCATCGTCCGCATCTACGACCCCAACTTTCCCGGCGACGACACCGCCCGGCTCGTCTTTGACCGCACGCCCGACGGCTGGTCCTGCGTCCGCGACACCCGCAAAGGACGCACCCTCGTCCGGGGCGTCTTCGTCGCCCCCTACGAACCCGCGCCACCGGCCGCAATATTCTCAGCCCCCGCCCGTTAACCCCCTGCCCAGACGCTCGCGGCATGGTCGAATGCTGAGTCAACCACGCCGCCCGCTCTTGGGCCGGGCCGCCCTCCCGGAGCGTGCCCGTCCGAGCCGTCCCGCGACCCGACGCGGCCGGCTCATTTCTTCCTTCGTCCCCCGGCCCGCGCGTGCTACGCTCCGCCGATATGGGCCCCGACAGCACCGACACCCAAACCACCCCCACCGACGAGACGGCCGCCCTCCCGGCATCCTCCGACGACGCGCCCGCGCAGGACGACCGCCGCTCCCGACGCCGCACGAAGCAAGAGCCCGCTCCGATCGCCCACACCCCCGAGGACGTCGCCGCCTTGGCTCCCTCGCTCGAAGCCGCTCTCCTCAGCACCGACAAGCCCGTGCAGCCCACGCGTTTGGCGATCGCGCTGGGCCTGATCACCCTCGACCCCGAGACCGGCGAAGACGCCAAGACCGCCACCGATGGCGATGATCGCGGGGCCGAAGTCCAGACCAAAAAGCCCAGCGCCGCCTCGCTCAAGGCCGCCCGCGCCGCCGCCG
>DDSG01000120.1:0-255 GCA_002343325.1 Phycisphaerales bacterium UBA2396
GACTGAAGCGGCGAAGGCGGCGATGGCGCTGGCGGATGCGACCAGGTCGCTGGATCAGGCGACGCTCAAGATCGCGAAGCTCGAGGCGCCGATCGATCCGGCCGAGGTGACGCAGAACCGGCGGAAGCTGCTGGAATTGCCGGGGACGGTTCGCCTGGCGTGGAAGCCGTTCGATCTGCCGGATTCGCCGGCGGAGTTGGCGTCGGTGCAGGGGGACGTGGTGTGGAACGACGACTTGGAGCAGGGGTATCTGCG
>DDSG01000120.1:449-3675 GCA_002343325.1 Phycisphaerales bacterium UBA2396
TTGGGCGGCGGTAGTGGCGGTTTGTGGGTCTGCGTCCGAATGATCCGAGCGTCGAGCAGTATCAGATCTGGGTGATCGACGAGCGTGGGATGGAGCAGAAGGTGAGCGGCGGGGTGTTCAACGCGAGCGCGGACGGTGAGATCGTGGTGCCGATCAACCCATCGATTGACCTGAGGCGTGTGGCGTTGTTCGCGGTGACGATCGAGGAGCCGGGCGGCACGGTGGTTCCGAGCCTCAAGCGTCGCGTGGTGATCGCGCCGCGCGAAGGCTGATCGCGGAAAATCGTCCTGTTGCAAAAACCGGGAACGCGGATCGCACGATCCTGCGTGAGAAGAGAGAGGTCGGGGAGATCGCCGGAATCCCGGAGGGGAGTCCGGCCCCGAGGCGACACAACGTGTTCGTGTTGAACCCCGAGCGCTCGGGGTCGGACGTTGCTCGCCTCGGCCCAAACGACCCAGGAAAGGACACGGAGCATGAACATGATGATGCGGACGGCGGCGTGCGGGCTTGCGGCGATGGTGTGCGTCGGTTCGGCGCGGGCGGAGATCGCGTACGGGGTCACGAATCGCGGCAGGCTGATCTCCTTCGACACGAACAACCCGATGAGCATTCTGACGGGAATGTCGATCACGGGGCTTGCGGGGAACGAAGTGATCGACGGGCTCGACATGAGGCCGAACGACGGGATGCTGTACGGGCTGGGTTCGCAGAACAACCTGTACCGGATCAACCGGATGACCGGGGCGGCGACGCTGGTGGGCGCGTTGAACACCGCGCTCAACGGCTCGAGCTTCGGGTTTGACTTCAACCCGACGGGCCCGGTCGCGCTGCGGGTGGTGAGCGATACGAACAGCAACTACAGGCTGCCCACGCCGGCGGCGAACGGGAACGTGCTGACGGACACGAATCTGGCGTATGTATCGGGCGACGTGAAGTTCGGGATGGATCCGAACGTGGTTCACGTGGCGTACACGAACAACTTCCTGGGCGCGACGTCGACGGTGCTGTACGGGATCGACGCGACGCACGACACGCTGGTGAGGTTTGACGCGCCCAACGCGGGGACGCTGCGGACGGTGGGCGTCCTGGGCATGGGCGGGGACGCGGACATCAACAGCATCGGCGGGTTTGACATCTCCGGGCTGACGGGGATGGCGTTCGCGGTGACGCAGAACTCGTCGCGGTCGTCGTCGACGTTGTGGGGGATCAACCTGATGACGGGCGCGGGGACGAACCTGGGGACGATCGGCGGCGGCGAGACGCTGGTGGGGTTCACGATGATCCCGTCGCCCGCGTCGGCGTCGGTGCTGGCTTTGGCGGGGATGGTGTCTGGTCGTCGGCGTCGCCGCTGAGGGCGGAGTGAGAGGACTCTCAACTGCCGGAGAGAGCCGTGCGTACGCGGCGGGCTCCGAGCCTTGTGCCGGTCCGGGCTGATCTCCCCGGGCCGGCACTTTGCATGGGTGATCCACGTACACTGGGCTCCAGGCCCTGTGGCGGAATGGCAGACGCAGCGGACTTAAAATCCGCGGCCCGGCAACGGGTGTGTGGGTTCAAGTCCCACCGGGGCCAGTGACCAAGGCGGCCGCCGCGCGAGCGTCTGGGCCCACGCGGTCGACCCCCCTCTTGGCTATACCCGCTCCAGGGGGAGTACGCAGATCGATCCCGCCCCGCTTGCACCCCCACACCCACCCCACCGAGACAGTGCGTCATTCGGAAGCCCGAACCTTGGGCAAATGTTGTTGTTCCCTGCCTTTTTTTTCGGGTGGGCCAGCCGAGGTTGCGATGGGCTGGCGGGCTGGGTGCTGGCGCGCGGGAACGCACACGGCCCGGGGGCATGCCCGGGCCGTGGGGAGGATGAATCGGAGTTGTCGGTTTAGCGGCGGCGGCGAGAAGTGACCAGGCCGGCGAGCGTCAAGAGGGCGGCGGCACCGGGGGTGGGCACGGTGATCCAGGCATTGAAGTTGACGTGGTCGAAGAGGTAGGAGCCGTTGTCGCCGAAGGCGATGGAGAGTGAGTCGCCGGCGTTGAGCTGCGTGAGGTTGGGGAGGTTGAAGGAGTCGATCTGTGAGTTGGTGCCGGTGAGCGTGGTGGTGCCGAGGGAGGTGGTGTTCCCGGCGATGGTGGCGTAGACGGTGATCGTGATGCCGTTGCCGGAGAGGCCGTTGGCGATGAGCTCGGACTGGATGTTCATGGCGCCGACCCAGGTGGAGACGGTGGGCGCGAAGACGAGGACGGCGGGAACGCCGGGGCCGGAGTGAACCCAGGCGCCGTCGAAGGTTGCGGGCCCTGCGGCGCCGTTGTCGCTGCCGACGGTGGTGCGGATGCCGATGAGGGGCGTGGAATTGGGGTAGCCGGGGCTGTACCAGTAGCTGCCGTTGGTGGTCATCATGGCGCCGCCGAGGCCGATGGTGCCGTACCACTCGTTGGCGGTTGAGTTGGGCGTGGTGGGATTGGCGGTGAGCCAATCACGGAAGTTGTGGACGTCGGCGTGCGCGGCGGAGCACACGAGCGAGGCGAGAGTGATCACGGTGGCGAGTGAGCTCGTCTTCATACCCGCGAAGATAATCTACTCGGAGGAAAAAGCAAGCCCAAGCCCGCGAGAAGTGCCGCCCCGGCAAGGTTCTCGGTCGGTGGCCCGGGCCCTGGTCCGCCGGGCGGCCCGAGAACATGCCGCGGGTCGCAACACAAGCTTGGGTGCGATGGCGGCGCGGCGGCGAGCCCGCCGGACCTACGCCCTGCCGGTGTCGGCGGACGCGGGGGCGCCGCGCAGTCGCTTGGAGAGCGACGCGAACAACTCTCGGTCCATCGCGCTGGCCACGGCGACCTCGGCGACGACCACTTCATCCGCGCCCAGCGACAGCGCCCGCATCTTGCCGGAGAGGAACTGCGTCCGCACGCCGATGAAGACCCCGGGCGCCGCCCGGCGCACCGCCGCGACCGCCCGCAGGGCGGCATCGTCGTCGGGGATCGTGACGATGACGGCCGCCGCGTCGCCGATCCCCGCCGCATCCAGCACGTCGGGGTTGCTGATGTCGCCGTAGACGACCCGTCGGCCGGCGCTCGCCTGCCGCTGCACCGTCGAGGCGTTGAGATCCACGATCACGTACGGCACGGACATGGACGCGAGGCGATCCGCCACGGCCCGGCCCCCGGGGCCGAACCCCGCGATGATCACGTGCCCGGCCGCGGCGGCGGCGGCCAGATCGGAAGAGCGGCGGGTAGGGGA
>DDSG01000088.1 GCA_002343325.1 Phycisphaerales bacterium UBA2396
GCCGGCGCGGACGTGCAGCTCGTCGGTGCTGACCTTCTGCAGGCCCGCCTTGGTCTTGAGCGGCGACAGGAATCCCTGCACGATCAGCTCGCGGACGCCGACCTCGTACCACACGTGGTTGAGGATGTTCTCGGGGGCGCAGATCGCGCCCGACTTGAGGCGGTACGGCGTCGCGGTCAGCCCGATGATGCGGACGTTGGGGTTTACCACCTTGGCGTCGGCGATGAACTGCCGGTACATCCCGTCGTCCTCGGCGGGGACCATGTGCGCCTCGTCGACGATGATCAAATCGACGGGGCCGAGGTCGCACGCCTTCTTCCAGATGCTCTGGATGCCCGCGACCGTGACCGCGTAGCCCAGGTCCTTGCGCTTCAGGCCCGCCGAGTAGATGCCCATCGGCACGTCGGGCGCGATGACGCGGAGCTTGTCGGCTGCCTGTTCGAGAAGTTCCTTCACGTGCGCCAGCAGCACGACGCGTCCGCCCCAGTGACCGACGGCGTCGCGGCAGATCGTCGCGATCACCGGCGTCTTGCCGGATCCGGTCGGGAGCACCACGCACGGGTTGTCGTCCCGGGTGCGCAGGTGGTGGTAGATCGCCTCCACCGCTTGGAGTTGATAGGGTCGCAGTTGCATTTCAATCCGCCGACGCGGCTTTCGCCGCGCCGGCGCTCACGCCAGTCCGAGTCCCGCCGCGCCTTGCCCAGCCGATCCGCGCCGCACCACGCCGAGCCGGCTCATGCCCAAGCACGCCTCGCCTCCACCCGCCCGGCCTCAACATGCGTGTCCATGCCGCGCCGTGCTCAGGAAGTGGTCGTCGTTTCCTTCAGCTCGCGGACTTCCACATGCACTCCGCCGCCCCGCGTGCATGGCCCGCGGCGGATGTCGATTCGATCGATCAAGCTGTCATCGCGGTAGAGCCCTCCGTGCTGTAGCGAGTCCAGCAGGCATTTGAGAAGGTTGTCAAGGTCGCGACGCCTCCGGTCCGGTGGATACACCGTCACCAGCACCGTGAGCGGTCCCGCGACCGACGGCGACCCGATGACTAGCAGTGCCGCCTTCACCGCCGCGCGGTACTTTCTTCCGGCACGGCTGATCAGCGTCGCGCGGCCGACGCGCCGGTAGTAGTGATTGGCCGAAGGTGGGAGTGGGAGAGAGAGTTCCATTGGTCTTCTGCGTGCTCGTACCGAACAGCCAATCCATGCCTGGCCCCGCCGTGCCTATCCGCGCAGCTGCACGCCCTTCCATTCCATGTGCGGGCGAACTCAGTCCGTCAGCAACTCGTATCGCGTCACGCGGAATCGGCCGTACGTCGGGCGGAAGTCCGCCAGGCCCACCAGACGGCCGGCGTCGGTGAGCAGCCCGTGCAGCATCTCGGGCGAGACGTACTCCGGCAGGTTGACCATGAACACGAACGTGGCGGACCAGCCGGTCTTGAGCGCCGGCCGCACGCGAGTGATGCCGTTGCGCTGCACCTGCACGCGGCACTTGTGCTCGTAGTCCCAGCGCGTGGTGCCGAGCCCCGCCAGCGGCGTCAGGCTCACGACCGCCGCCTTCACGAGGTCCTGCGCGCTCTTGCGCGGCGAACGCGGGTCCTGCCGGAACTTCGCCGCTCCGATCACCGCCTGACGGAGGTACTCGCCCGGCAGGCAGAGTTCGCCGTCGTCATTGCGGTAGACGTACGACTCGATGTCGTCGGTCTTCTTCGCCGCCGATCCCTTGGCCGAGCGAGCCTTGGCCTCGACGGCCTCGCAGTTCCAGCGGTGGAACAAGAGGTCCGCGTCGCCGTGGATCTCGACCTCCACGCGGTACGGGATGGTCGTGTCGATGATCTGCTTGCCGCCGTTGCTGATCTCCGGTCCGATTGCTGTTGCCGTGCTCATTCGTGTGCTCCTTGGTTGAATGCCGCCGCACGCGTTCCCGCGCGAGGCGGCCCATGTCGGACCGCTGCTCGCCCATCCCGACCATGACAGACCGTGCCCCAACACGCCCTGGCTCACCCCTTCAGATGGTCACGAGGCGGTCACATCACCTCTTCCAGGGCGGCGTGCTCCCCGGGCCGACACCGACGGGAGGGCGGGCGCTCACCGGTGCTCCGCCACCGCCCTTCTTCGCGTAGCCCTTGATGACGTTGGTGAACTCGCCGTTGTCGTCGCGCTTCTTCAGCCCGACGGTGATCTCCAGCGGCACGTTGTGGAGCTCGACCGAGTCCTTCGGCTGCATGACGCCGATGGCGCGGCAGATGGCCGAGAGCTCGCCGCGGGCGATTTTGACCGTCATTTCAGACTTGTTCTCGAGGTTGAGGCGGGCCCAGACAAGCCGGCCCTTGAACTCGCCGTCGATGATCTGGAAGGTCAGCTGCAGGTACTTGCCGACCCCGGTCTTGGTCGGCTTGAGCTCCGACTCGGAGATGACGGCGAGGTACTTGCCCGCGGGGATCGGATCGAGAGCGACGGATGGGTCGACTTGGTGTGCGTCAAAGTTCAGGTTTGCCATTGATGTGTCTCCAGTGTGTGATGAGAAAGGGCCATGCCGTGCCGCAGCTCGCCAAGGCTTGACTTGGCAGGCGGTGCCGCGCCATGAATCAGTTGGTGCCGGCGTTGTCGGTGGTGGGGGCAGGTGCAGTGACGGTGGCGGAGGGGTCCTCGCCGCGCACGAGCGCCGCGAAGACGCGGTAGTCCAGCGGGATCTCTTCAGGCAGACCCAAGCGGTTCTTGGCAACGTGCGCCGGCCGCTCGACGGTGCGGATGATCCGCTCGCCGGTGGAAACGCCGTTGTGCTTGGCCTTGTTGAAGCCCTCGTCGACCTTGACGGTGTGGACCTTGTACGTGGCGAAGAGCACCTCGTCGGCCCACTCCTGCACAAGCGCCGACGCGAGCTTGTGCAGTCGCGGCGAGTAGCGGTCGTACGGCACGGTCTCGGGGTTCTCGAACTTCTCGATCTTCGCGTGGGCGATGAGCACGACGGTCATGCCGCGATCACTGCGAAGCGCGTCGAGCGCACCGAGAACTGCTCGCCACTTGTCGATGGCGAACGAGAAGCCCTTCGCGTAGCCGATCTTCTCGATGTTCTCGACGTTCTCGTCGACGCACACTTCGGCCCAGATCAGGCGCTCGAGCCAGTCGAGGCTGTCGATGACGACGGTGCGGTAGTCGTGGTCGCCCGAGTAGAGCGACTCGAGCGCCGCCATCACCTCGCCGAGGCTGCGGGCCAGCGGGAAGCTCTCGCAGTCGATGTCGGCCAGGCCGTCCTCGGTGGGGACAAAGATCGGCTTCTCGGCCATCGCGCCGAACGTGCTCTTGCCGATGCCGTGTGTGCCGTACAACATCACGCGGCGGGGGCGGGCGCCGCGGCGCCTCCCTCGTTTTGTTTTTTGTGGTG
>DDSG01000096.1 GCA_002343325.1 Phycisphaerales bacterium UBA2396
GCTCTTCCGATCTGCTGGACGCGGTGGATCGGCCCGGGGCGGGTGAGGCGGACGTGGATCGGGCGGCGAGGGAGCTTGATCGTGCGGTGCGGCTTCTGGGCGCCGTGTCGCACGCGGCGCGGCATCGCGAGGTGCCGACGTGGGCCAAGGGTGAGGCGGCCGAACTGGGAAAGCAGGTGCTGGAGGAGGAGTCGGCGGTGCGGGCGTCGGCGTTCCGGTTTGAGCGGGTTGAGGCGCCGTTGTCACTGAGCTACACGGAAATCCGGGATTATCTGAGCTGCCCGCGGTGCTGGTACGTGAAGAACGTGATGGGTATCCGGGAGGAAGCGAGCACCGAGGTGAACACGGGGCAGGTGGTGCACCGCGTGCTTGAGCGGTGGTTCGGGCTGGTGCGCTCGGCGGAGTCGGAGGGCACGCCCGGGCCGACGCGTGAGACGCTGTCGGCGTTGTGCATGGAGGAGACGAACCGGGCCGCCGGGCCGTTGGGGATCGTGCGGCCGCTCGATCGCGAGCGGATCGAGGTGCTGGCGTCGACCGGGGCGTCGCTGCACGAGGCGGGGGCGAACATCCTGGACCTCGAGGCGTTCATCCGGTTCGGGTTCGAGCATCGCGGATCGCACAGTCTTTCGGCGCGGATCGACCGGATCGACCAGTTGCCCGACGGGGCGATGCGCGTGGTGGATTACAAGACGGGGCTCGCGTCCAAGAAGCTGCTCGAGCCGCAGAAGGATGACCTGCAGATGGGCGTGTATGCGCTGGCGATGGGAGCAAGGGACGGCGAACTGCCCAACGCCCGCGCGGAGTACTGGGTGCTCTCGACGGGTCAGCGCGGGCGGATCGACTTCGAGAAGCTCGATCTCGACAAGACCCGGGAGACGATCCGAAAGGTGATCGACGGGATCCTCGATGGGCGGTTCGGCCGGGGCGAATGGTGCGGGGGGTTGTGCGCGTGGCTTCCCCCGGAGGTGGGGCTTTCTGAGTGAACGGCGCGATCGAGCCGGATGTGAATCGATGGGTTCGTGTGGGATGTTGTGGGGAGTGAACGCGGCGGGTCGGGAAGCGTCGAATGAGATATGGCCCCGAGGGGCCGGACGGGTGTGGGTGTGCAGGAGCGTTGGCATGAGCGTGCGGACGTGGAGCGTGGCGATGATGATGCGAGGGCTGGCGATGGCGGCTGGGGGCGCAGCCGGGGTCGTGGGCGTCGCCGGCGGGGCGATGGGAATGCTGGGGTTGGAGGCGCGGGGTCAGTCGACGGGCGAGGCGTTGCCGACGGATCCGCGGGTGGTGCAGGGGGAGTTCGCCAACGGGATGCGGTACGTGGTGATGCAGCACGCGGTGCCGCCGGGGAGGGCGGCGGTGTGGCTGCACGTGTCGAGCGGGTCGCTCAACGAAACGGATCAGCAGCGCGGCATTGCGCACTTTTTGGAGCACATGGCGTTCAACGGGAGCACGAACTTTGCGCCCGGGACGGTGGTCGATTTCTTCCAGGGGATGGGGCTGACGTTTGGTCGGCATCAGAACGCGAGCACGCGGTTTGATCGGACGGGGTATCGGCTGGAGATGCCGGACAACAAGCCCGAGACGGTGGAGAAGGCGTTGCTCTTTCTGTCGGACGTGGCGTTCCGGCTGACGCTGCCCTCGCAGGAGATCGAGAAGGAACGCGGGGTGATTCTGGAAGAGAAGCGGACTCGGCTTGGGGCGCAGCAGCGGGTGCAGGAGCAGTGGATCCAGCAGCTGGCGCCGGGCTCGACGCTTGGAAGCCGGCTGCCCATCGGCGTGGAAGAGACGATTCTGGGGATGAATCGGCAGGACTTCGTGGACTATTACACGCGGTGGTATGTGCCGTCGAACATGGCGGTGATGATGGTGGCGGACATGGACGCCGGGGCGATGGTGGAGATGCTTCGGAAGCACTTTGGGGTTGGGGAGAGGAAGCCCCGGCCGGCGGATCTGCCGGTGGGGATCAGGCCTTATGAGTCGTCGCGCGGGGTGGTGATCACGGACGCGGAGTTGACGCGGGCGACGGTGTCGGTGGTTCGCGTGGGGCCGCCGCCGGCGCCGATCACGACCAAGGCGCGGATGCGAGAGCGTCTGGTGGAGCAGTTGGGGTCGTTGTCGTTCAACCGTCGTCTCGAGAAGAAAGTGTCGCAGGGGAAGGTGTCGTTCCTGTCGGGCGGGGTGACGGCGGGACCATTCCTCGGGACGCTGCACATGGCGGCGGGGCAGGCCTCGGGCAAGCCCGAGACGTGGCGGACGATGCTGGCCGATCTGGGGACGGAGATCCAGCGGGCGCGGCTGCACGGGTTCGACGAGACCGAGGTGAGCAACGCCACGCGGGAGATCCTCGCGCGGGCGGAGCAGGAGGCGCAGACGGCCTCGACGCGCCCCGCGATCAACTTCCTCAACGAGTGGGACGCGGTTCTCGCGGAGGACGGCGTGCTGATCTCGGCGGAGCAGGAACTCGCGCTGCTGCGGGAGCTGACGGCGGGGGTCCGCGCGTCGGAGGTCTCGTCGGTGTTCGCGAAGACGATGGATCCGTCTGCGGTGACGTACCTGCTGGAGGCGCCCTCGACGATCGCGGTGCCCTCGCAGCAGGAGTTGCTGGAGGCGGGGAAGGCCGCGATGGCCGCGACGCCCGCGAAGGAAGAATCGGCGTCCGGGGCGAAGACGCTGATGGGCAAGCTGCCCGAGCCTGGGAAGGTGACGGGGGAGTCGCTGCATGAACCGACCGGCGTGCGAACGTTCACGTTCGGGAACGGCGTGGTGCTGCACGTGCGGTCGATGGACGACCGGAAGCACCAGGCGACGGTGATGATCACGCTGGCGGGCGGCGAGTTGCTGGAGACGGCGGAGAACCGCGGGATCAGCGACGCGGCGGCTGCGGCATGGAGCCGGCCCGCGACGAGCACGCTCGCTTCAACGGAGATCCAGGATCTGATGGTCGGGAAGAAGGTTGGCGTCAACGCGATGGCGCAATCGGACGCGATGGGCTTCTCGGTGGGCGGGGCACCGGACGACCTCGAGGCGGGGCTGCAACTGGTGCACCTGATGCTGACGGATCCGGCGGTGGAGCAGGCGGGCTTCGAGCAATGGTCTCAGCAGCAGCGGCAGGGGATCGCCGCGTCGAAGCTGAGCCCGCGGGGCGTGATGACGCGGCTGATGGCGTCCACGGTCTTCCCGGAGAGCGAGGTTCGCGTCAAGCCTTTGACCGAGGAGAACATCGCCGCCCTGACGAGCGAGTCGGTTCGCGGCTGGATGCGTCGGACGGCGGCCGAAAGCCCGATCGAGGTCGCGGTCGTGGGCGACATCTCGCCCGAGCGTGCGCGGGACCTGGTGGCGCGGTATATCGCGTCGTTGCCGGCGCGTGCCGCGATCGGCCCGAACACGTACGCGGAACGCCGCGTGCTGGAGAGGCCGGTTGGCGTGCGCGACGCGTCGGCGAAGGTCAAGACGCAGACGGATCAGTCGCAGGTGATCGTGGGGTTCTACGGCGCGGATCTGGCGAACGTGAGCGACAGCAGGCGGCTGTCGGCGGCGGCGCAGATCATCACGACGCGGATGGTGCAGTCGCTGCGCGAGAAGGAGCAGCTCGTCTACAGCATCAGGACGTCGGCAAACCCGGGCGTCGCGTATCCGGGGTTCGGGATGGTGATGGCGGGCGCCCCGACCAAGCCCGACAAGGCGACGACGCTCGCCCGGCGCATCCGCGAGCTGTTCGCCGAGTTTGCCGAGAAAGGCCCGAGCGATGAGGAGGTCGAGGTTGTGAAGCGGCAGTTCGCCAACAACCTGGACGAGCAGCGGAAGGACCCGGGGTATTGGCTGCGTCGCGTGCAGACGCTGCGGTATCGCGGGCTCAACCTGGACGACACGTCGGCGGACGATGCCGCGTACGCCGCGATGACGGGGGACGAGATCCGCGAGTGCTTTGCGCGGTACTTCAATCAGAATGCGCAGTTCTCGGTGATCATCTCGCCGGAGTGAGCCGGATCGGTCGGATCAGGAGACGTCGGCCTCGCGGACGGCCTGGCAGAAGGCTTCCATGAGGGCCGGGTCCTTGACGCCCCGCTCGCGTTCGACGCCGCTGGAGACGTCGACGCCGTAGGGACGGAGGATGCGGATCGCCTCGGCGACATTGTCGGGCGTGAGGCCGCCGGCGAGGAAGACGGGCTTGCGGACGTTGTCGAGGTGCGGGGCGAGGTCTTCCCAGCGGAAGGGGACGCCCTCGCCGGGGGCCGGGCCGTCGACGAGAATGGCCTCGACGTCCTCGCAGGCTTCCCAGCGTTTGAGATCGGCGGCGATGGAATCGGCGGTGTAGCGGACAGCCTTGATGGCCGGGCCGCACGCCCGCACGATCGACTCGTTCTCGTTGCCGTGGAGCTGGGCGTGGGTGGTCGGGCACTCTTCCTCGATCTCGGCGAAGGTGTCCGGGGCGTGGTTCATGAAGACGCCGACGGTCGCCACGAAGGGCGGGAGGGCGAGCATGATGTTCTGCGCTTCTTCGGTGTTGACGCAGCGCGGGGAGGAGCGGACGAAGACGAGCCCGACGGCGTCGGCGCCGGCCTCGGCGGCGGCGATGGCCGA
>DDSG01000016.1 GCA_002343325.1 Phycisphaerales bacterium UBA2396
CCAGATCACGTTGCGCAGCGGGATCACGGTCTCGAAGACGCGGTGGCGGTAGTTCGGGTTCGCCGCGATCAAGCTGCTCGTCGCCGTGCCCATCCATGCGGGGGCGGGTGCCGCGGGGACCGCGGTCTTCTCGAACTGGGGATGGCGGGTGACCACGCCGACGCGGATCGCGCGGATCTGCAGGATCTCGTCGGCATCCAGTGCGGCCCAGCTGCCGGTCGCAGGAACCCAAGTCAGGACACCGCCATCGACGACGCCATACTCGGCCTGCAGGTCGACCACCTGCGCGACCATCCGCGTGCTGTTGGCGCAGGTCACTTCATCGAGGTCCTGCACGACGGGATCGCTCTCCACGAGGTGGTCGCACCCATCGGGCGGAACGGAGAAGCGCCGCCCCATTCCCCCGTCACCCATGACGAAGGCGACATCGCCGATCTCATACGCTTCCGTATCGCTGAAGGTCTGCGAGATGTTGCTCGGGTTGTACGGAGAGCCCGCGCCGGAGTTGTGGTTGAGATTCACGCCGTTGCCGGTGTCCTGCGGCGACCTCGAAAGCTGCATGAGCGTGCACACCTTGTTTCCTTCGCGAGCGCCAACGATGAACAGATCGCCCTCCTTCAGCCCGCCGTCCGAGCCCACCGTGACGATCGAAGATGGGTTTGGCATCGCCTTCACGATCGACAGGGGAAGGGCGTCACCCGCGGCCTGGCTGCGCGTCACCACAATGGCATCCGGGCCCGCGCCGCCATCGATGATGCGGGCCGGCGCGAACGGCTCCGCGTTCTTCACCACCCCGCCATCCTTGTAGATGTTGATCCCGTTCCTGCAGTACGCCCCCTCCGGCCCGAACAGCCCGTAGCCCGCCATGCGGATCTCCTGCTCGAGCAGGTAGAGCGCAACCGCCCCGTTGGTCTGGGAATCGTTGCCGCCCGTGCTGGTGCGCTTCTGCCCCTCGAAGGACTGCATGACCTGCGAGACCACCAGCAACACCACCAGCCCGGTGGCCAGGCCGACCAGCAGTTCCACCAGGGTGAGGCCGTGCTGTGCCGAATTCCTTGTCATGACTGCTCCTAGATCCCGACGATGTGCGCAACCACGACCACGTTGCTCGCACGATCCGCCCCCGGCGCCTGCCAGGTGACCGTGACGGTGACACGCTCGCCCGCGATCGTCGTGGTGCGCTTGCCATTCGGCAGCGAAGCGCCCGGGAAGGCGGCACTGACGTCGGTTCCCGACTCGCCGAAGGTGCTCAGCGCACCCGGTCGCGCCCAGATCTCCCCAACCCGCGCATTGGCGATGAAGCTGGCGTCGGTACGGTATTTCGCGGCCGTCGTGTGCTGGATGGCCGCGGCCTGCAGGCCGATGATCCCCAGCACCCCGAAGGCCAGCACCAGCACCGAGATGAGCACCTCGAGCAGGACGATCCCTTCGACGCGGCGCGGACGGCGAGAAGCACGCTTGCCCATGATCAGCACTTCCTCGGATCGGTGGAGTTGCTTACGTTGGGGTCGCACATGCGGACCCCGCCGGTGCCGATGGTGATCCTCAGATCGCGCGACTGCGCGGCTGGCAACGCCGAGGTCGGCACGTCGACATCGACCGCGGTCAGCGGGTTGTCCCTGGTGTCGGCCCTGCCCAGCCCATCGAACACCACCGTGGTGGCGTCCGCAGGCACGGTGCTCAGCACCACGCCGCCCGCGCCTTCGCCGCCGGAGCGTTCCTGGATGGTCTCCCCGCCGCCGGCGAGCCGCACCACCCAGCCACCGCCGGTACCGACCAGGGCGAACTCGATCCGGGTGTTGCGCCGCACGGCCTCCGCACGCGCAAGCTGCACGCCGTTCTGGATGGACTCCGCCGCGGTGCGGATGCGGCTGTTCTGGATCCACTCGCTGAAGGAAGGCACCGCCAGCGTCATCAGCAGGCCCAGCACCGCCACAGTGACCATCAGCTCGACGAGGGAGAACCCGCGCCGGACACGATGCCCGAGCGAATGCAATCGCACCATGGCAGGAGAAGAATTCGAGATCATCGCCAGCATCCCTTGCTCAGGCCCGGCGGCCCGCATGCGCTCCATCACTCAGCAGCCACCGTTCTTGGAGACGACCCAGCAGTTGGTCTTGTTGCCCCAGGACGTCGTCGAGGTCATTACGTTGGCCTCGTTGATCGTGTAGACGAAACCGCTCATCGCCCCGGCCCCGGTCGCGGTGAGGGTGTAGGTCGTGGCGCTCTCCGACGGGCAGCCGCTGAAGGTGAAATACTGTGTATTCGCCGGACAGGGCGGCGAAACATCGCCGACTTTCGCGTAGGTCCGGTTGTCCTGGAACCACTGCTCGAGCAGCACCCGCCCGTTCGCCAGGCCGGAGGTGGCCTGCGGGATGCGGCCCTTGGTCAGGTAGTCGTTGTAGGCGGGCAGCGCGATCGAGGCGAGGATGCCGATGATGGCGACGGTGACCATCAGTTCGATCAGGGTGAAGCCCGCTTGTGGTTGTCTTTGCATGGTGGGAGCGAGAGTTCGTGATGGTTCTTGAAGGAATTTGCGAGTTCAGACTAACCCGCCTCCGACGCCAACCCCAGCCCGGCACGACGAACGGCAAGGCGGACGGGATCTGCGGTGCCCACACCAGCGGGAACAAAAGCCCCGGGCTGGGGCGTTCACCGTGGAGCGACCCGCCAAGACTGTCGGAAAACTTTACAGATGAACCCGAGAGCTCGTTTTAAGCCTCTGTTTTACATGACTTTTACCCGATGGCCCGGATTTTGCTAGTTGTGCAACATCTCCGCCCACACATGGCGACACAAAAAGGCAAATCATGAAAACCAAGACCCTGACCGCCGCTTTCGCCGCCGCCACCCTGAGC
>DDSG01000146.1 GCA_002343325.1 Phycisphaerales bacterium UBA2396
TGTGGGGCGGGTTGTGGGGCCGGATGCGATCGATGTTCGCGGGCGGGGGCGCGACGGCGGCGGAGGATTTCATCGAGGAACGCAAGGCGCGTGCGGCGGAGCGTGGGCGTGCGCGGCGGGCGCGGACGGCGGATGAAGCTCCGGGAGCGGCGTTCCCGGGCGAGGGCGGCGTGGTCGAGGGCGGCGGCGCCGAGTACGAGGAATCGGCGGAGGATGTGGAGGAGCGCGGGCGGCAACTGGGGATCGAGGACCCCGACGCGGAGATGAAGGGCGCCCAGAGCGAGGACGAGGAAGAGGTTGAGGAGGTTGAGGAGGACGAGGGCGCGGAGGCGGAGGCCCGGGAGGAGGAGGAAGAGGAGGACGATCTGCCGGGCGCGCCGCAGGTGTTTGATAAGGATGCGCTGCGGGAGAAGATGTCGAAGCTGCCGGTGGTGTTCGGGCAGCAGAACCGTGAGATCGCGACGGACGCTGATCTTGCGGGGCTTCAGAACGGGGAGGCGATCGAGGAGGAGGGGAAGCAGTACCGGTTCCCGGGGCTTGATCTGCTGGAGAACCCGGAAGAGAACTTCAACGAGAAGCTCGAGGGGATGGTGCGGGAGCAGGCGGCGGCGCTGGAAGAGGCGTTGCAGCAGTATGGGATTGACGGGGAGGTTGTGGGGATCGAGAGCGGGCCGGTGATCACGTTGTTTGACGTTCGGCTGGCGCCGGGGACGAAGGTTTCGGCGGTGCAGGCGGTGAGCAGCGACGTGGCGCGTGCGCTCAAGGCGCTGAACATCCGGATTGTGCCGAACCAGTTGGGGCGGGACACGATCGGGATCGAGGTGCCGAACCTTCAGAAGGAGAAGGTGAGGCTGAAGGAGCTGATGGCGAAGACGGAGCGATTCTCGAGCATGAAGCTCCCGATGTTCCTTGGGAAGGACGCGAGCGGGGAGCCTTTGATCGAGGATCTGTCGAAGATGCCGCACATGCTGATCGCGGGGACGACGGGCTCGGGCAAGAGCGTGTGCATGAACACGATCATCATGGGATTCCTGTACACGAGGAAGCCGAGCGAGCTGAAGATGGTGCTGGTGGATCCGAAGATGGTGGAGATGTCGCAGTTCAAGGACATCCCGCACCTGATGTGTCCGGTGGTGACGGAGATGGGGAAGGCGGCGGCGATTCTGGAGTGGGCGTGCACGAAGATGGACGAGCGGTACGAACTGCTCGCGGAGGCGGGGTGCCGCGACATCGGGGCGTACAACGAGCTGACGTGGGAGGAGTTGAAGGATCGGCTGGGGATCGCGAGCGACGAGGAGGGTGCGAAGGTTCCGCGGAAGCTGCCTTACATGGTGTTCATCATCGACGAGCTGGCGGACCTGATGATGACGGCGAAGGAAGTGGAGAGCCACATCATCCGGATCGCGCAGAAGGCGCGAGCGGTGGGGATGCACCTGATCCTGGCGACGCAGCGGCCGCAGGCGAACGTGGTGACGGGTCTGATCAAGAGCAACATGCCGTGCCGGGTGGCGTTCCGTGTGGCGAGCGGGATGGACAGCCGGATCGTTCTGGACACGAAGGGTGCGGAGCTGCTGCTTGGGCACGGGGACATGCTGTTCCTGAATCCGAGGACGAACAAGCTGGCGCGTGCGCAGGGGACCCTTGTGGACGACAAGGAGATCCGGAGCGTGGTGCGGTTCATGAAGGACGTGTCGGGTCCGAGCTTCGAGCGGCAGTTGCTGGTGCTGAGGAAGCCGAGCGAGGACGGGAGCGGGCTTGGGCAGTTGTCGGACGAGGAGCGGTTGCTGCAGAGCAAGAACAACTCGTCGGCGAGCCTGAAGGCGGCGCAGGAAGATCCGCTGTTCGAGCGAGCGGTGGAGATTGTGCTGGAGACGCGTCGGGGGAGCGTGAGCCTGCTGCAGAGGCGTCTGGCGATCGGGTACACGCGTTCGAGCCGGCTGATCGATCTGATGGGGATCGCGGGGATCATCTCGGACCACAAGGGGAGCGTGGCGCGGGACGTGCTGGTCACGCCCGAGGAGTGGGAGATGATGAAGAAGATGGCGCAGGAGGAGGCGCGGGAGAAGGGGATCGCGTGGCCTGTGCGAGGGAAGGAAGAGCAGGGGGCGTTGTTCAACGGGGAGAGCCCGGCGGCGGCGGCGGAGGATGAGGAGTTTGAGGAGGGGGACGAGGACGAAGAGCCGCCGTTTGAGCGGGGGCGGAAGAAGCAGGACGACGACGACGAGGACCTGTGAGTGACGTGATTGTCCGCACCCAACCCCCTCGGACCCCGAGGGGGTTTTTCGTTGGTGGTTGGTGGCGGCGTAGTGTTTGGGCGCGATGAGCGTGGCCGAGGCGACATGCTGGGTGGAGACGCCGGTGGGTCGGGTGGTGGTGTCGGCGACGGCGCGGGGGGTGTCGCGGGTGTCGTTTGCGGCGGGCGAGGGAACGGGGGCGGAGGGGGAGCCCGAGGCGCGTGCGATGCGGGATCGGGCGGTGGCGGAATTGCGGGAGTACTTCGAGGGGCGTCGGCGGGTGTTTACGGTGCCGGTGGATCAGGTGGGGACGGCGTTCCAGCGGGCGGTGTGGGAGCGGCTGGCGGCGATCCCGTACGGGGCGACGGCGACGTACGGGGAGATCGCGCGGGAGGTTGGGCGTGAGGGTGGCGCGCGTGCGGTGGGGATGGCGAACCATGCGAATGCGGTGGCGGTGATCGTGCCTTGTCATCGGGTGGTGGGCGCGGGCGGGGCGCTGACGGGGTACGCGGGGGGCGTGGCCGTGAAGCGGTGGCTGCTGGGGCACGAGCGTGGCGGGGAGCTGTGGAAGGGGGTCGGGGCGTGAGTGTCGCGCGGGCGAAGGGCGTGAAGTCGGGTTGGTCGGTGGTGGCGTGCGCCGGGTGGGCGGCGTTGGCGGGGGGCTGCGCGAGCGGGCCGGATCTGCCGGTGCTGATGGATCGGGGCGAGTTTGGCGTGGTGCGTGAGGCGTTGGCGGGTTCGCTGACGGAGGACCGGTCGGATCGGTCGTACATCCTGGACCGGATGGGGCTGACGATCGCGTCGCTGGCGGACGGGTATCCGAGGCAGGCGCGGGTGGCGTCGGGGGAGATGTACGACCTGCTGTCGACGGCGGGGATCAACGAGGATCGGACGGTGGCGTCGGTGGTGCTGGTGGAGGGCGTGAAGATCTGGAAGGGGGAGCCTTTCGAGCAGGCGATGGCGTACGCGTATGTGTCGATGGCGCGGGCGAGCGAGGGGCAGTGGGACAACGCGGGGGTGGCGGCGCGGGAGTCGCTGTTCCGGCTGAAGACCTTCGGCGATCGGGTGTCGACGTCGGCGGATCTGGTGCGGGAGGCGCAGCGGCGGGATGGGGAGAGTTCGGCGTACCTGGACAGCGGGTACCAGCCGGTGGAGACGGACTTTGTGCCGGGGTATGTGCTGGCGGGGTTGTCGGCGCTGGCGCTGGGAAGCACGGCGGAGGCGACGGACCAGTTCTCGAAGGCGGTGCGGTTCAACGCGGGGATGAAGCCCGTGACGGACCGGCTGCTGGGGGGGAGCTTCAACACGGTGCTGGTGGTGGAGGCCGGGGTGGGCCCGGAGAAGGTGCGGTATGGGCCCGACGGGGCGCTGACGCGTTTTGTGCCCAGGCGCGGGTCGCTGAGCGACCAGGCGGGGCTTGTGGCGGAGGTGGACGGGGTGACGCTCGAGCCGGTGCCCGTGGCGGCGGACATGAACGAGCTGGCGGCGAAGCACTTCTGGAACAACCTCGAGGATGTTCGGCGTGCGAAGAGCCTGATCGGCAACGTGCTGGTGGCGGGCGGGGCGATCGTGGCGATGTCGTCGGACGATCGGCGGGCGCAGACGGCGGGGTTGGCGGTGGCGCTGGGGGGATTGCTGCTGAAGGCGACGTCGGGCGCGGACACGCGGCACTGCGAGTTTCTGCCGCAGCGGGTGTACTTCGTGCCGATGACGATCGAGAAGGCGGACACGACGGTGAGGCTGAGTGTGTCGGGACGGTCGTGGTCGATCGTGCTGCCGGGGGTGGATCCGCCGGCGGAGGGTGAGCGGTTTCAGTTGCGGTATGTGCGGATCCCGGCGGCGCCGGTGGACTGGGCGCGAGCGGGCGCGACGGCGGTGCTGTACGCAAATGACGGGTACGCGGGGCGTGTGGCGGGGGATGAGCTGCCTTACATCCTGGGGGGGACGTGCGTGCGGATGCCGACGCTGGAGGTGCTGGAGCGGTACCAGGCGGCGGGGCGGCTGAGGGACCTGACGCTGGCGGACCTGAGGAACCTGTACGCGGCGGAGGGGATCATTCTGGACCCGAACGACCCCCGACTGGTGGGCGAGCGGCATGTTCTGGAGGGGGGGAGGAGTTTGGTTGCACCGCAGGCGGGGACGGCGGGGTATACGCGGGTGTTCTGCCGTGGGCATCTGCCATACGCTGCGCGGAGCAAAGAGGTGCGTGAGCGGCAGGCGGCGGAGAAGGCGAAGGGAGCCGGGGGCGGGTGAACGGAGCGACGACGATGAAGCGGACGCAGATGGCGGGAGTGGTTGCGGTGGTGGCGGGGAGCGCGTGTGTGTTGGGTGGGTGTTTGTCGACGGATCCTGCGCCGGCGATGGCGGACCCGATCGCGCTGGCGAACTATCCGGGGATCGAGGTTGAGCCGGGGCTGCAGGCGTTCGTGGTGGTGAGCCAGCCGAATATTGAGCGTCGGGAGGACGGGACGATCTCGCGGATCTCGGTGCCTGTGCGGGCGGCGACGAACGACAACGAGATGAACATCCAGTACGAGTACAAGTACTTTGACGCGAAGGGATTTCCGCTGAAGGTGCAGGGCGGGATGCGGTACATGAGGCTGCCGATGCGGAAGCAGATGTTCCTTGAGGATTCGCCGATGGACACGACGGCGAAGGACGTTCGGCTGTACATCCGTTCGGCGCGATAAGAGGTGAGACGATGAAGGCGAGCGATGCGGTGAAGGCGGCGTGTGTGGTCGGGGTGCTGGCGGCGTGGGGCGGCGGGTGCACGCCGGCGCCGCGCGGGAACAGCGCGGGGCGGATCCCGGTGGACGTGACGACGCCGGGGGAGAGCCCGGCGCACGGGATTCCGCTGGCGTCGCTGGACGAGTTTGCGTCGCAGGTGGCGACGCAGTTGGCGAACGATCTGGGGTCGATCCCGGAGGTCAAGAGCGCGACGGGTCGTGTGACGATCGTGTTCGGGGACATCGTGAACGAGACGGACATGGTGCCGACGCGGGACTTCGTGGCGTTTCGGAACAAGATCAGGCAGTATCTGCAGAACACGAGCTTCCGGGAGAAGGCGCGGTTCGTGGAGAGCCGAGATGCGCTGGCGTCGCTGCGTGCGCGGGAGAGGCCGGCGGGGGCGGTGACGGACACGAGCGTGCCGGTGGTGAACCCGCGTGAGACGTACTACCTGAACGGGAACTTCTACCGGCTGGCGCGGAACCGGGTGAGCCAGTACGAGATGTCGTTCCGGCTGGTGAACGACTTTGACGCGACGATCGTGTGGGAGAACGTGCCATATCCGGCGAAGTTCCAGCACTAGGTCGGCGTGCGTTGATCGCGTCGGCGGCGCTTGGGTGCATCGCGGTGCTCGCGGGCGGGGGGTGTGGCGCGCCGCCCAAGAGCACGCGGATGACGCTCGATGACGTGGAGGCGATGACGACGGAGATGTCGGCGAGCCTGCGTCGTGGGCTCTTGAGCGGGCGGAGTGCTTCTTCGGAGGAGATGCGGATCGCGATCACGCGGGTGGAGAACCGGACGCGGCACCTGATGGACCCGAGCGAGCAGTGGGCGATCATGGACCGGGTGGCCAAGAGCGTGCCGATCACGACGCTGGCGGAAGAGGCGAACGTGCGGTTTGTGCTGGAGCGTGACTTTGAGCGGGAGGCGAAGGCGCGGGGGACGCTGCCGGCGGAATTTGGAAGGGAGCGTCGGGTGACGCACGTGATGCGGGCGGTGTTCGACTCGCCGACGCGTGAGGGGCTGCGGGACCGGACGGACGCGTACCTGTGCCGATTCTCGATCCTGGAGCTTTCGAGCGGGGAAGAGGTGTGGGCGGACTCGTTTGATTTCAAGCGTGTGGCGCGGGGGAACTTCCTGGATTAGCGGGGTTGTTGGGCTGGGAATCCGCGCGGGGGGATGTGGCGAAGTGGGTGGGATGAGCGGCGAGACGGTGTTGCTGATGGTGCACGCGGGGTCGACGGCGTTCATGGCCGGGCTGATCTGGTTCGTGCAGGTGGTGCACTACCCGATGTTCGTGGGGGTTGGTGAGGAGTCGTGGCGGGCGTACTCGGCGGAGCATCAGCGTCGGACGACGTGGGTGGTCGGGCCGGTGATGATGGTGGAGCTTGTCACGACGGCGGCGGTGGCGCTGGGGCTGGCGGGGTCGGTGGCGGGATGGATGGGGTGGCTCGGCGCGGGGATGCTGGCGGGCGTGTGGGCGTCGACGTTTCTGGTGCAGGTGCCGATGCACGAGCGGCTGGGTCGCGGGCGCGAGGTGGCGGTGATGCGTCGGCTGGTGGCGACGAACTGGGTGCGGACGGTGCTGTGGAGTGCGCGGGCGGTGCTGGCGTTGTGGATGCTGGGGCTGGCTTAGTACATGTCGGACATCCACGGGGGCGTGCCGGCGAAGAGGCCTGCGGCGAGGTCGAGCGCGTCGGGCGGGCCTTGGCACCATCCGGCGAGGGCGGCCTGGTGAGGAGAGGCGAAGGAGGAGAAGAGTGCGGCGAGCCCGTTGATGGAGCAGCGGAGGTCGCCGCGTCCGCCGCGGGAGACATCGGCGTCGCCTCGGCGGACGCGGAGGGTGTAGGGGCCGGTGTTCTCGGGGATGGTGTCGTCGGTGATGTGGAGGTGGAGTTCGGCGTCGAGGGCGGGGGAGTAGCCGCGTGCGGCGAGGGCGGCGGCGGGGTCGATGACGCGGAGGAACCAGGTGTCCTTGAGGAAGACTTCGTGGCGTTGCTGGGGGAGGAGGGTGAGCGCGGGGTGTTCCGGGCCGCCGAAGAAGACGAGGTCTTCGGCCATCATGGCGAAGTCGGCGAGGAAGGTGAGGAGGCGTTGGCCGGCGGGGAGGGAGAGGAAGGCGAGGTCGGAAAGCTGGAGGTCTTGCCTGCCGTCGGGTCGGCGGGATTGGTTGAGGAAGAGGTAGCCGAGGAGGTTGCCGGAGTCGTCGGGGATGCCGAAGCCTGTGTAGGCGGTTTCGCGGAGTTTGCGGATGCGAGACCAGATGTATGGGCCGCGGTCGAGGGGGCCGTTGTATCGCCTGGCGAAGTTGGCGTAGGCGCGTTGGACGGCGGGCATGTCGGCGTCGGCGAGCGGGACGACGGTGGTAGGGACTTTGTGGCGGGGGAGGTGAGAGAAGGGGATGCGGTACTGGAAGCGGAAGCCGGCGTGTTCGAAGCCGATCTGTCGGTAGAGGGAGTGCGTGGAGGCGTAGAGGCCTGCGAGTGGGAAGCCCTGGTCGCGGGCTTCGCGGACGAAGGCCTGCATCATGGTTCGGGCGAAACCGCGGCCGCGGTTTTCGGGAGCGACGGCGACGCCTGCGACGCCGAGGAGCGGGATGGAGCGGCCGCCGAAGAACTGCCCCATGGGGATTCGGAGGAGGAGTGAAGCGGGGTTGGCGGGCTGGTCGGGATGTCGGAGGACGCGGATGTTGGCGATGTCGCCGAGGGCGAGCCATTCGCGGACGCCTTCGGGGGTTCCGGCGAAGGCCTGGCAGAGCATGCGGACGGCGGTGTCGGTGTCTGGGCCTTGGGCGAGAGGCGTGAGGGTGTTCATGGGCGGGGTGGCGTGGGTGATGGTGCGAGGTGGAGGAAGCCGAGGTGGAGTTCTGCGTGTCGGAGGTGGAGTGCGATCCACTCTGGGTGGGAGAGGTGGCCGAAGAGCGGGCTGGGCCGGGTGGGGGGATCGAGTTGGAGTCGCTCGAGCGCGAGTCGGAGGTTGACGAGCGCGAGGTGGAAGTCGGAGTCGATGTGGCCGAAGGTGCCGTCGGTCGCGCCGGGGACTTGCATGCCGAGTGGGAAGGGCGAGGCGAGTGCGCGGCGTTTGAAGAGGGAGACGAGTGCGCGGAGGATCCAGGGGACGCGGAGTTCGGGGGGAAATCCTTCGTAGGCGAAGTCGATCCAGGCGGTGAGGTGGTTGAAGATCTGGGCTGGGGTCCAGTTGCCGGAGGTGTGGAGTGTGTCGGCGTGGTGGGCGCGTTCGATGGCGTCGAGGTCGGCGAGGACGTGAGGGATGGAGGCGAAGGAGAGGGTTCGGCGTGGGGCCTTGCGCGTGTCGATGGGCATCGGTGAGATGGTACAGGGGAGCGGCGCGGCGGTTGAGGATTAGAGGGTGGTGCGGCCTGAGATGTGGCGGATGAGCGCTTCGAAGCGTGCTTCGGCGGGGAGGAGGGAGCCCATCATGACGACGGCGAAGAGGCTGATGCCGAGCACGGCGGGCGGGCCACCCATGAGGACGATGATGGAGGCGAAGAGGGCGAGTGCTTCGAGCGGGGCGGCGCGGAGGATGGTGAAGGTGAGGAGGTGTCGGGCGATGGCGGCACGGGCCTCGTCGTCGGAGCGGCGGGCGTCCCACTCGGCGCGGGCGCGGGTGCGTGTGGCGTGGGCGAAGAGGTAGAAGCCGGCGAGGGCGGGGATGGCCAGCGCACCCAAGACCATGAGCATGGTGCGGAGGACCTGGGGCTCGAGGGTGGGAACGGCGGGCGTCTGTCCTTGGGCTGAGGGGACGACGCGAAGGACGACGACGACAACGGCGAAGAGACTGACGCCGGCGATGAGGGCGACGGCGATGAGGCGCGCGGAGCGGAGGGAGTTGGCGACGGCCGGTTCGAGCATGGGATCACCTGGAGAGTGAGTCGGTGAAACGGCGGATGGGCGGGACGACGAGGAAGGCGGTGGGGAGCGCGACGACGAAGGCGAGGGCCCAGGCGGAGAGCCAGCGGGAGATGAAGCCATCGCGGAGCCCGGAGTTGAGGAGGGTCATGGCGAAGGACATGACGGCCGACATGACGACGACCATGCAGAAGACGAAGAGGAGGTTTGCCTGTGGGCGGGTGAGTTTCACGGTGATCGTGCGGGTCGGAGGTTGGTGGCGCGTTCGGCCTGGACATCGATCTCGACGACAGCGCCGGGCGAGGGGATGAAACCCTCGGGGAGCGCGTCGGCGGGGATGACGAGCTTGCTGGTCTGCGTGTCGGCGGGTGCGTCGACGGGCCTGACGAGGAGCTCGTAGTCGCCCGAGCGCGGGGAAGGCCCGGAGGCGGAGACGATGGTGACGGTGCGGGAGGCGAGGAGTGCGGCGGTGCCGGCGGGGCTGAGGAGCGTGGATCGGAGGACGAGGATGGCGATGGAGAAGTAGATGACGATGCCGGTGACGTCGACGAGGGTGGCGACGAAGGGGGTGGAGCTTGCGGCGGGGTCGAGTCGGAGCTTTTTAAGCACGAAGGGGAGCATGGCGCCCATGACGCTGCCCCAGATGACGACGCCGACGAGAGTGAGGGCGATGGTGACGGCGAGGATCTGGTAGTGGAGGGCGACTTCGGAGTCGCTGAACCATCCCATGGAGCCGAAGAGGTTGATGCGGATGAAGCCGATGGTTCCGATGACGAGCCCGAGGAGGAGCGAGACGAGCAGTTCGCGTCGAAGGACGCGGAACCAATCGGCGAGTTCGATTTCACGCAGGCCCAGGGCGCGGATGACGAGGGTGCTGGCCTGTGAGCCGGAGTTGCCGCCGGAGGAGATGATGGCGGGGATGAAGGCGGCGAGGATGGCGGCGCGTTTGATTTCGTCCTCGAAGTAGGCGATGGCGTTGCTGGTGAGCAGTTCGCTCATGAAGAGGAGAGCGAGCCAGGGGACGCGTTTTTTGAAGAGGCCGAAGATGCTGGTGGAGACGTAGGGTTCTTCGAGGGCGTTGACGCCGCCGAGGCGTTGGATTTCTTCGGTGGCCTGTTGGCGGGCGACGTCGGCGACGTCGTCGTGGGTGACGATGCCGAGGAGGACGCCGCGGGAATCGACGACGGGGAGCGCGACGCGGTCGTAGCGTTGGAGGAGTTCGACGGCCTCGGCCTGGTCCTGGTCGGCGCGGAGGCTCACGAACTGTTTGTTCATGATGCTCTCGACGCTGTCGTCGGGGTTGGAGAGGAGGATCTGTCGGAGGCGGATGTCGTCGATGAGTCGGCTTTGGTCGTCGATGACGTAGACGACGTTGATGGTCTCGGCGTCGCGGCCGTAGCGGCGGATGTGGTCGAGTGCCTGCCCGATGGTCCATTCGGGCTTGATGCGGACATAGTCGGGGGTCATGAGGCGCCCGACGGAGCGTGGCGGGTAGCCGAGGATGGCCTGGGTCTCTCGGCGGGATTCGGGGTTGAGGCTTCCGATGAGCCTTGTGGCGACCTCGTCGGGGAGTTCATCGAGGAGCCTGGCGCGGTCGTCGGCGTTCATGGCCTCGACCATTTTGACGGAGGCCTCGGCGCCCAGTGCGTGGATGAGTTCTTCCTGCTTTTCCGGGGAGAGGTAGGCGAAGGCCTGGGCGGCGTCGTCGCGGTGCATGAAGCGGAAGCCGACGGCGGCTTCGTTGGGCGGGAGCTCGGAGAGGATCTCGGCGATGTCGGCGGCGGGGACGAGGTGCAGCGCCTCGCGCAGCTCGGTGTAGAGCCCGTCGCGGATGAGTTCGCGGATTTCGGGCTCCAGGAGGAGCGCGGTGGGGTTCATCCGCGTGAATCAAAGCGCGGGGGTCGGGTGTGCGGCAACCGGTGTTGGGGGAAAAAAGCGGAGGTGGCTAGAAGGCGGCGAGGGAGTCGAGCGAGGAGAGCCCGAGGGGTTCGCGGGTCCAGAAGCCCTCGCCCGCGCGGGCGCCGATGCGCGAGCCGAGGAAGCGGTCTTCGGCGGCGAGCCAGTCGACGACGGAGCGGTTCTTGTGGTTGTGCACGAACTGGCTCTCGTAGGCGAGGACGGCGCGGACCTTGGCCTCGTGGGTGGAGGTGGTGTTGATGATGAAGGCTGGGTCGGGGACGCGGCGCAGGTGCGAGCAGTAGTAGTAGAAGAGCCAGGTGGGGTAGATCGGCGGGCCGATCGTGTCGAAGCCCGGAGGGACGGGCATGTCGACCTTGGTGAGTTTGGCGTCAAAGCGTGCGTCTTCGACGATGCGGGGGGGGGGGGGGGGGTCCGGGGGGGGGGGGTGGGGGGGGGGGGGGGGGGGGGGGGGGGGGGGATTGCTTCGGCCTCTCGTACCTTTTTTATTTCTTTCATTTGTCCTGGGCTGTTTCGCTGTACTCATCCTTCGTCT
>DDSG01000193.1:0-9073 GCA_002343325.1 Phycisphaerales bacterium UBA2396
GGGCGGGGGAAAAGAAAAACCCCCCGCGGGGCGGGGCGTTGTGCGTGATGGCGGATGCGGAGTCGGGTGGCTTAGGCCTTGCGGCCGAGGAGCCAGCCGACGATGGCGGCGAGGAGGGTGAAGCCTCCGAAGGCGCCGACGATGATCATCATGTTCTCGCCGAGGAGTTTGAGGAGGAAGCCGGAGGAGCCGGTGATGGCGAGGAGGACGGCGAAGGCGGTGCAGCCGAGCGCGACGAGGACGCCCAGGGCGAGCCCGCCGACGAGGCCCGAGCCGGGGCCGTCGTAGGGCTCGGCGTAGGCGGCCATGAGGGGTGACATGCCGGCGTCTGCGCCGGCGGAGGGGGACTCGAAGAGAGCGCCGCCGCCGACGGCGGCCTCACCGGCATCGACACCGGGGGCGGACTGGTCGGCCGAGCCGCTGCTGCTGTAGACGTTTTCGAGGCTGGTGACGCCGAGCGCGGTCTCGTCGATTTCGCGGGTGAGGTCGAGGAGGCCCGAGCCGCTCTTGCCGGGGTCTTGGGAGAGGATGGAGGGAGAGTTGGTGATGCGGGTGACGGCGGAGGGGTCGGCGTCGTCGGTGCCGTCGGCCTCGAAGATGCTGATGCCGGTCTGTTCCTTGTTGTCGACGTTGAGTGCGGCGGCGGAGCCGGAGGAAGCGAGGGTGAGAGGTTCGAGTTCGCCGGAGTCGGAGGCGAGTGGGATGACGTCGTCGCCGCCGCGGGCAAGGAGATCGACCTGCTCGACCTTGAACATGATGCGGTCGCGGTCGCGGAACACTTCGAGTTCACGCCGGTCGCCCATGGCCCGGACTTCGTCGGCGCTCTTGCCGAGCTTTTGGGCGGCTTCTTCCAGCGAGTAGAACATCTTGGCCATGACGATCTCCGATCTTCGGACGAGATTTGTTCGGGTACGGACCCCGCCGGCGAGCTGCGCCGGGAGGGACAAACTAGCGGCAAAGAGGCCCGACGGCAAGCGGGCGACGAAGACGGTTCGATGGTATGGGGGCAGAGGTTGCGTGGTCCCCGGGGAGTGCGAGGGGCGGGAACGTGGGCCCGGGGGGTTGGCGCGGGGTTCTAGCAGCCGGCTTCGAAGGCGGTGACGAAGGCGTCGAAGTCGAAGAAGTCGACGAAGCCGTCCTGGTCGAAATCGGCGGAGGAGCCCGGGGGGCAGGGGTCTCCCTCGAAGCAGGCGACGAAGGCGTCAAAGTCGAAGAAGTCGACGAAGCCGTCCTGGTCGAAATCGGCGGGGCAGGGAGGGTGGAGGGCGGCGTCGAGGGCGAAGGAGCAGCCGTCGGCGAGGGAGGAGCCCGGGAAGAGCGAGATGTTGGCGGCGGCGAAGGCGACGAGGGTGTAGTCGCCGGCGGGGAGGAGGGAGTGGAGCGAGATGGGCTGGGGGCTCTGGGCGTCGCGGATGAAGGAGACTTGTCCGGCAGCACCCTGGAGGAGGAGCTGGGCCTTGGAGACCTGGCCCAACGTGAGCGTGGCGTCGAGGGTGATCCAGGTTGGTGAGGCGAGGCGGAAGGAGATGAAGAAGGAGGACGAGGATTGGGCGTTGCCGGGGTCGCCCGAAGCACGCTGGCCCGAGGCGGAGGCGGCGCCGGAGGCGATGAAGTGCGAGGGTGAGACGGAAGAGGATTGCGAGGCCGAGGCGGTGGTGGAGGTGGTGCCCGAGGTGGCGTGGACGGAGAGGGGCGTGGGCGAGAAGGGGGCGAAGGGTGAGGAGGGGGTGGCGGCGTCGGCGTGGGTGGCGGAGCCGGCGGAGGCGGTGGCGGAGAGACGACGAACGTCCGAGAGCAGGGTTGCCTGGGCGTGTGCGGCGTTGGCGGCCGCGAGAGCGGCAACGGCGACGAGCCAGGGATGGGCCGGCGTAGACGACATAAACGGATCAGAGGGAACATATCCCCTGCGGGTGGGGATGCCAGCCGCGGGGCGCGGAATCAGGGAGAAGGGTGGGAGTGAAGGTCCGAGAGGCTGGGATCAGGTGGGGCCGCAGGGCGTCTCGAAGGCGCTGATGAAGGCGACGTAGTCGAAGAAGTCGAGGAAGAAGTCGCCGTTGAAGTCGCCGGCGAATGTGCCGGATTCGAAGGCGTTGAGGAAGCCGGCGAGGTCGGTCTCGTCGACGATGCCGTCGTTGTTGAAGTCGGCGTCGCAGCGGCGAGAGCCGTTGGCGATGAGTGTGGCTTCCTGGGAGAGGCCTGCGAGCCCGCTGGAAACGGTCTGGTTGAGGATGAGGTTGGCGGTCTGACCCGGGGGGAGGATGGTGGGGAGGGGGAGGGGCTGATTCTCGATGGCGGGGATGAGGGCGAGAAGTTCAGGGGGGAGAGGCTGGGACTGATCGAAAGCCCAGGAGATCTGGATGGCGGGGATGCCCAGATCGATCTCGCCGACAAGAGGGAGCAGGGCGGGGATGGGGGGAAGTGGTGCCGGGTTGCCGAGCAGGTCGCCCTCGATGGAGAAGAGGACGGGGACGGCGGCGGCGAAGGAGTAGCGGAGTTGGCCGAGCGGGGTGAGGACCGCGGGGGCGATGGGGGCGAGCTGTTCGGCGGTCAGTGTGGTGATGGCGATCTCGCCGAGGGGGATTCGGATGGGGATGTTGCCGGGGAAGAGGGAGTTGGGGGCAAAGGTGCGGAAGGTGTCGTAGATGAAGCCCGCGGAGAGAGTGGAGGTGAGCTGCCCGCCGCCGAGCAGGTCGACGTTGAGCGCGGAAACGTTGAGGAGGAGCGTGTCGGCGTCGACGTCGACCCGGAAGCGGCCGGAGGGTCGGGTGACGCTGTTGCCTTCGGCGGCGAGGTTGATGGAGGTGGGGATGGGCTGGTTGCCCGACCCGCCGAAGAGACCGGGGCGAGTGAGCGTGCCGGTGGGGTTGGATGCGGCGTCGTAATTCCCGATGAGCGAGCCCGTGAAATCAAGAGAAAGCAGGGGGCTTGTGCGCACGCTGGAGAGCTCTGGGTTGAAGAGGAAGATGTAGCTGTCGACGGCCAGGGCGCTGTGGGCGAAAGAGGCGGCGAGCACGATGGGCGAAATCAGACGCATGCAAACTCCTCCGTGGTGGTCACGCGAACGTGAGCCCGAGAGCGTACACGGTGGTTTGATGGCGTTGAAGAGAATCCTGAGGTGGATGGGGGTGCCGCGGGAGAGTCAGCGGGGCGGGCACGACGGGAAAAACAATAAAGCCCACGACTCACCCGGAGGGTTCATCGTGGGCTTTGGGGGTGGGGGCTGACTTGTTGGAGTAAGCATACTCGTTTCTGTTCGCCTGTCCAGCGATTTCCCGTGTCGGAGGGGGTGGAATGTCAAAATTCTTGACCGGAATACCCCAATATGGTTATTTGATGGGGAGCGATTGGCGGTCTTGCGGGGCTGCTGCGGAGTCGGGGTTGGGCGGCCGAGATTTGCGGGAGAGGGGTTTGGGGGGTCGGCGGGGTTCGGCGTGGGTGTCGGCGTGGAGCGCATCGGCGTGCGGTGTGGGACGGTGAGCACGACGTCGGGATGGTGGCGAGACGAGCGCGGGCGAGGTGGAGACGTGAGGACGTGGTGGGTGTGGAAGACGGCGCGGGTTGGAGCGAGTCGGGCGAGGCGAGAGGTTGGTGGTTTGTGCGATGGGGGTGAGGAAGAGGTGATGTGGGGGGAGGGGCGATGGGGGGCTTGCTTGGAAGTGCGGGGTCGATATTGTTTTTGTGGTCGGCGCGAGTGACGCGTCGGGTCGGGCAGATCGGGCGGCGGCATGCCGCGCACCTGCCGGAGCACATGCGGAGCGTCGAACACCGATTTCTCGACGCGTGAGCGCGGCGGTCCGAACGGAGCAGATCCGCGGCGAGCGCGCAGAGGAACACTGTTCGAGATGGCCACGATCACCAATGCGTCGTCGGTTTCGCAGGCGGCGAACCAGGGATTGTCCTCCGGGGTGTGGACGGTTCACGACTCTGAGCGTCTGTATGGGATCCGCGAGTGGGGCGCGGGGTACATCGGCGTGAACGAGGAGGGGCATCTGACGGTGATGCCGGAGCGAGACGCGAAGCGGTCGATCGATCTGCACGAGGTGCTGGAGGGTTTGCGTGATCGGGAGATCTCGACGCCGGTGATCATCCGGTTTCGGGATCTGCTGAAGCACAGGCTGATGGACATCCGCAACGCGTTCGACGCGGCGATCGCGGAGCATCAGTTCACGGGCGAGTACTGCTGTGTGTATCCGATCAAGGTGAACCAGCAGAGGCAGTTGTGCGAGGAAGTGCGGGACATCGGGCGGGAGCTTGGGTTCGGGCTGGAGGCGGGGAGCAAGCCGGAGTTGCTGGCGGTGCTGGGGCTGACGGAGGCGGCGCCGGCGATGCCGATCGTGTGCAACGGGTTCAAGGACTCGGAGTTCATCGAGACGGTGATCCTGGCGACGAAGCTTGGTCGGCACATCATCCCGGTGGTGGAGCGGTTCAGCGATCTGGAGTGGATCGTTCACCATGCGAAGAAGTACAACGTGAGGCCGAGGATCGGTGTGCGGGCCAAGCCCAGCGCGCAGGGAACGGGGCGGTGGGAGAGTTCGGGGGGTATGCGGAGCAAGTTCGGGCTGACGGTGACGGAGCTGCTGCACGCGGTGGAGTATCTGAAGCAGCACGGGATGCTGGATTGCCTGCGGATGATCCACTTCCATATCGGGAGCCAGGTGGGCGAGATCCGGAGCATCAAGGCTGCGGTGAACGAGCTTGCGCACATCTATTGCGAGTTGAAGGAGCTGGGGGCGGGGCTTGACACGATCGACGTGGGCGGGGGAATGGGGATCGATTATGACGGGTCGATGAGCAACAGCTCGTCGAGCGTGAATTACACGGTCGCGGAGTACGCGCGTGACATCGTGTACCGGGTGAAGAGCGTGTGCGACGCGGCGGGCTTTGCGCACCCGCGGATCATCTCGGAGAGCGGGCGGGCGATGGTGGCGCACAGCTCGCTCTTGATCGTGGACGTGCTGGGGAAGACGGACTTTCCGACGGAGCCGGATCTTGCGGGGTGCGAGGCGCTGATGGCGAAGGAGGGGGAGAAGCCTCAGCCGGTGCTGGAGTTGATCGATGCGTGGGAGGCGTTGTCGCAGCCTCGGGTGAATCTGGTGGAGGTGTACCACGACGCGGTGCAGGCGCGTGAAGAGGCGATGAGCCTGTTCAACCTTGGGTATCTGTCGTTGCCGATGCGAGCGGCGACGGAGCGGCTGTTCTGGTCGATCGGCCGGCGGATCCACGATCTGGCGGTGGCGAAGGGTGAGATGCCGGACGATCTGTCGGACCTGCCGCAGGTGCTGTCGGACATCTACTACGTGAACTTCTCGATTTTCCAGAGTCTGCCGGATCACTGGGCGATCGATCAGTTGTTCCCGATCTGCCCGATCCACCGGCTGAACGAGAAGCCGACGCGGCAGGGAATTCTGGCGGACATCACGTGCGACTCGGACGGGCAGGTGGACAAGTTCTGCGACAAGAAGACGGCGTGCAAGGCGACGCTGGACCTGCACGACCTGAAGCCCGGGACGGACCGGAAGCCCGAGCCGTATTACCTGGGGATTTTCCTGCTTGGGGCGTATCAGGAGGTGCTGGGCGACCTGCACAACCTGTACGGGGACACGCACGTGGTGCACGTGTCGTTCGATGATTCGCCGGGCGTGGGTGACTGGGACCTTGACGAGGTGGTGGAGGGTGACACGGTCAAGGAAGTGCTGAGTTACGTGCAGTACGACACGGAAGACCTGATCAAGGCGATGCGCAAGGACGTGGAGCGGTCGGTGAAGGCCGGTCGGATCAGCGTGCCGGAGGGTCAGAGCCTGCTCAAGTTCTACGACCAGGGGATGGAGGGGTACACGTACCTGGAGTAGCGCGAGCGGAGGGGGGATGGGAGTGGGCAAGGGTGTGGGGGGTCAGGCGCGCGGTTCCGGGCTGGAGCGGGGCGGCTGCTCGACTTCGTCGATGGTGGTCCGGCGGAGGGTGACCTCGCCGGCGGGGGTGTGGATGGTCTGCTGCTGAACGTCGGTGCGGACGATGGTCCGTCGGGCGGTGACGTCGGTTTTGGCGGCGTTGATGAGGATGCCGAAGAACTCCCCGAGGGATCGGGCGAGGGTTTTCTTGGCGGGTTTGGGCGCTGGGGCCGAGGGGTGTGCCTTGGGCGAGGACATTCTGGGGAATGGTAGCCGGGATGGGGGGAAGGCGTTCGGGTGATGCTCGGGGGAGGGAACGGCTATGCTGGGAGCCCATTGGGAGCCGATGGAAGAGCTTTCCTCATTTGAGCGGAGCGTGAGATGCTGGGCCGGATTTTCAAGGCGTACGACATTCGCGGGACCTACCCGGATCTTCTGAACGAGAATCTGGCGTGGCAGATCGGGTTTGGGACATCGAAGTACCTTCTGCAGGACGCGGCGGAGGCGGGTGAGACGTCGCCGATGATGCGGAACATCGTGGTGGGGCGGGACATGCGGACGCACAGCCCGTCGCTGTCCAAGGCGCTGATCCAGGGGATCCGGGATCAGGGCGGGGATGTGATCGACGTGGGGATGGTGGACACGTCGTTCATTTACTTTGCGGTGAATCATCTGGATTGCGCGGGCGGGGTGCAGGTGACGGCGAGCCACAACCCGCCGAACTACAACGGGTTCAAGATCAGCAAGCGGAAGGCCAAGCCGGTGGGTGAGACGAGCGGGCTGGCGGAGATCCGCAAGCACGCGGCGATGGTGGACAAGCAGACGTTGCAGCCGGCGAGCGGTCGGTTGGAATCGCGGGATTTGTGGAAGGCGTACGCGGAGCACGTGCGGTCGTTCCTGAAGGTGCCGGCGGGGAAGAAGTTGAAGGTGGTGATCGACGCGAGCAACGGGATGGCGGGGACGATGATCCCGAAGGTGTTCGGGAAGGAGTCGCCGATCGGAGCGGCGTCGGGGATCGAGATCATCCCGATTCACTTTGAGAACAACAAGGGTGCGTTTGTTCACGAGCCGAACCCGCTGGTGGCGGCGAACATGAAGTGGACGCAGGAAGCGGTGGTGAAGCACAAGGCGGACGTTGGGTTCTGCTACGACGGGGACGCGGACCGGTGCTTTGCGGTGGACGAGAAGGGGCACATTGTCGGGTGCGACCACCTGACGGTGCTGATGGGGAAGTACTTCCTGAAGGATCACCCGGGGGCGAGCATCGCGTACGACCTTCGGAGCACGAAGGCGGTGGAGGAGGACCTGACGAAGGCGGGCGGGCGCGTGGTGCGGGGCAAAGTCGGGCACGTGAACATGAAGGCGGCGCTGGCGGACCAGGGGTGCGTGTTCGGCGGGGAGCTTTCGGGGCACTTCTACTTCCGGGAGAACTACAACGCCGACAGCGGGGCGATCGCGATGTCGGTGATTCTGTCGATCCTTGGTCAGAGCGGGAAGCACCTGTCGGAGCTGATCAAGCCGATCGCGCGGTACGCGCAGAGCGGGGAGATCAACTTCACGATCGAGGACAAGGACGGCGCGATGGCGGCGATCAAGAAGGAGTACGGTCCTGGGAGTTCGTTCGCGGGGAAGGTGGACGAGCTGGACGGGGTGACGGTTGATTGCTGGGCGAAGCACGGGTGGTGGGCGAACATCCGCAAGAGCAACACGGAGCCTCTGCTGAGGCTCAACGCGGAGGCGAAGGACAAGGCGACGCTGGACGCGGCGGTGGGGATGCTGACGCCGAGGCTTGGGCATCGGGTGGATCACTAAGGGTTGAGGGTGGCGGGTCGGGTGGTTTGGAAATGGCATGACGCTGCAGGAGTTTCTCAACCACTGGAATCTCGTGGAGAACCCGTTCCAGGGCGAGGAGGCCCGCACGGACCGGGTGTTTTCGCGGATGAACGGGCAGGGCGGGCCGACGCTGTCGTTGTCGGAGAAGCCGCCGAGCCTGGCGACGTACCACGCGGAGTTTGAGCGGGTGCTGGGCGATCTTCGCAGTCCGAGCTCGGCGGTGGTGTTCGGCGAGAAGGGGAGCGGGAAGACGGCGATGCGGCTGCAGATGGCGGCGCGGATCCGGGAGTACAACGCGGACAACCCGGACGCGAAGGTGCTGCTGGTGGCGCAGGACGACCTCAACACGATGCTGGCGCGGCTTCACGAGCGGTACGGGGGGAAGAACCCGCTCGACGCGTTCCAGAAGACGCGGCTGGTGGATCATCTGGATGCGGCGTTGCAGGTGATCGTGGGGCGGCTGACGGACGCGGCGCTGGGGGATCCGCAGCCCGAGACGACGCCGGAACAGATGGTGTCGATCGGGCCCGAGCCGAAGAAGCGGGTGAGGTCGCTGGACGTGTCGATCCGGCGGGACCTGCTGCTGCTGCAGGCGTTGTACGACCGTGCTGGCGGCGCGGAGATGCGGACCCGGCGGCTGAAGCGTCGGCTTGGGCTGCGCGGATCGGCGGCGGATGTGCTGGCGAGGGTGGGGCTGGTGTTGTATCCGCTGGCGGTGATCGCGTTCTTTGTGTGGGGGCAGCAGCAGACGGACCCGACGGTGCGGCAGAGCGAGTGGTTCAATTTCACGCTGCTGGGGTCGTCGGGGTTGTATGTGCTGCTGCTGCTGGCGTATCTGTCGAAGCACGTGCTGGCGGTGCGGCAGCTCGGGCGTCGGCTTCGTAAGCAGATCCCGACGGCGGGGCGCGGGTACCTGTCGTTTGCGCGGTCGCTGGCGCAGGTGGACGGTGATGTGCGTGGCGGGATCCCGGGCGGGGATGGGCCTGAGACGCGGTTTGCGATGTTTGAGCGGCTTCGTCGGGCGATGGGGCCGCTGGGGTACGCGGGGTTCGTGGTGGTGATCGATCGCGTGGATGAGCCGCCGCTGATCGCGGGTGACGTGGACCGGATGAAGGCGGTGGTGTGGCCGCTGCTGAACAACAGGCTTTTTCAGCAAGAGGGTGTGGGGTTCAAGGTGCTGCTGCCGGCGGAGCTTCGGCACGCGCTGTACAAGGAGTCGTCGGCGTTCTTTCAGGAGGCGCGGCTCGACAAGCTGGCGTTCGTGGACCGGCTGGGGGGGGTGGGGGCGGGGCTGTTACCACCCTGCCACACGCCCGTGCGGGGCGGGTCGGGGGCGGGGGGGGTGGGGGTGG
>DDSG01000193.1:9201-9761 GCA_002343325.1 Phycisphaerales bacterium UBA2396
CTGGCGTTCGTGGACCGGCTGGGGTGGTCGGGGACGAGCCTGTACGACCTGTGCAACAGCCGCGTGCGTGCGTGCTCGCGGACGGCGGTGCTGGGGCTTGCCAATCCGGGGAGTTCGCTTTCGCTGATCGATTTTTTCGCGGAGGACGTGACGAAGCAGGACCTGGTGGAGGCGCTCGAGCAGATGCACCAGCCGCGGGATGCGTTCAAGCTGTTGTACCGGTGCGTCACGGAGCACTGCGCGGTGGCGCACGCGGACTTGAACCAGTGGCGGATCCCGCGGTTCGTGTTGGATGTGGTGCGGAAGCAGGAAGTGGACCGGGTGCAGGCGCTGTATCGCGGGATCAGGCCTGCTTAGCGGATGCGCTGGAGGCGGGCGTATTCGAGCACGAGCGTCTTGACGCCGACGCTTTCGAACTGGATGACGGCGCGGGCGTTGACGCCCTTGCTGACGCTGAGGACGCGGCCGGTGCCGAACTGCGGGTGGCGGACGAGTGCGCCGGCGGGGAGGTCGGCGCGTTCGCGGCCGGTGTCATCGACGGGCACGACGCGGCGGTCGGC
>DDSG01000179.1 GCA_002343325.1 Phycisphaerales bacterium UBA2396
ACGTCGGCCCGCCCCCCGCCCGTGCTCTGCCCGAAGTATACACGCTGCTCAAGCGTGCCGTCGGCGGCGCCGTTGTTGCCATTTGTCTGGTCCCGATCGCGCAGGATCACGCTGTCGACGTACGAGCCGCCGCCGCTCCGCCCCGCGGCGTGATGGACAAAGCGTTCCTTCGGGTCGCTGTCCGCCGCTCCGCCGAAGGTGCTGCCGCCCGCGACCATGTACGTCGCCATGCGCCGCCACCTCGGGTCGTAGATCGTCCACTCCCATCTGTCGGTCGAGTCGACATCCCCGTCGGCGTCTCGGGCTCAACGCGCGTCTCACACGCAGAATCGGCCGACTACCCGAGCCCCAGGATCCACCCTTCCATCAATGCGATCTCCCGCTCCTCTGCCGTCAGTGGGGGAGTCAGCGATGAGGCGAGGACACCGTCGAGATCCGCCCGCCGCAGCCACTCGGCCACGCTCCACGCGTCGTGCTGGTCGGGCGTGCGGTCGGCTCTCGGGAACGATCGGCTCCACAGCGACGGGTACACCTCGGCGACGACCGACCGTCCCGCGGGCGGCGTCCAGCCGTCGAACGGCCAGAAGTGCACGCGGCCGGGGAGCCGCTGACGGATGTATCTCAGCCACGGCAAGCCCGCGTGCGTCGACTTGGCGACCGACCCCTGCACGTCAAAGTGAAAGACCGACTTGGCCCCGCCGGCTCGAACTTCGGTGATGCGCCGCCATTTCGCGTCGCCCGCGCGGGCCGATCCGTTCCCCACCGCGCCCTCCCGGACGAGCTGCACGGAGGTGTCCTCATCGTCGGTCGGCCAGTGGCGGCAGAAGTCGTCGAGAAACGCGGGCCAGTCACGCGGCAAGCCGTGCCGATCGAAGTACGCGAGCGGGAACGAGAACCCGTGGTCGATGCCGACAATGGCGGGCTCCTCCTCCGCCAGCCGACCGACGAGCCACTCCGCGATGCCGCGGCGGGTCCAGTGCTTCTTGGCCCCCCGCACCGGCCGCACCTCGACCGGCTCTCCATGCCGCTCGGCCATGGAGACCCGCAACCCGGAAAGCCCAGAGTTCGGCGTCTGAGCCCCGGAATAGTCGATACCAACGTAGCGGGCGTACAGCGGCGTCGGTCCCGAGCCCCTCCGCGCCGAACGAGACGGCTTCGTGCGACCACCGACCAGTTCACCCGCCCGACGCACGATGGCCGCCAGATGCCCGCTCTCAAACGCCCCAAGCAGATGTCCCTCGCAGAAACGGTCTTGCCGAAAGTGGGCCGTGAGCAGCCGAGCCAAGGTCAATGGATCGGCCGAGGCGACGTTCGCGGGATTCGCCACGAGCGTCTTGTACTCTGGTCCGTGGGCCCACTCCGACCAGTCGAACTCGGCCAACACCCATCCGAGCCGGTACGCAGGCTCGTTCAGTGCGTTGATCGCGGCGTCGGGCTCCGACCCCGGCCCGTCAAACAGCGGCAGCAACGCCGCGAGCCCGCGAAGGCGCTCGTGCCATTCGGCGGAGGCTGGTGAGGGGATCTGGTTCGCCACGCAGAAAGCCTAGGGGACGCCACTGAGTGTCCTGGCGGACAACACAGCTGGTCTACCGACCAGCCAGCGGTTACCTTGTTCGAGAACTGTGCGATACAGAGCGTGCGCATTCGGTCTGTGAGCATCGCGCGTACATGGGGCCTCCGCCGTCGGTTGCGGCCGAGAGTTCACCGTGATGAGTGCCCTGCCGGCAGCGGCTCCTCGGTGTGGTTCGGAACTACCAACGGTGGGCGTCCAGATGAATGATGAAAGGGGTGGAATCCTTGGCTGGGATCGTCGCCCAATGACGACATGCATGCAGCAGCCAATGGAGACCGTCGATTGAGTCATCGTCGTGACCAGTATGAAAGTGCGGACTCTCGTTAGCACCCATTCTGCCGAGCATCGCGTATTCCGAGTCTCAGAACGGCGGCTGGCGTGGAAGTAGTATGTAAGCGAGGAACGTGTTAGGATGCAACGCGGGAGGGGGGAGAGTGGCGTTCGCCCGTGTGGGGCGTGCTTCGTTCCAGCCGGTTGCCCGCCTGATCCCATTATGATCCAAGGAGCCTATTCATGGCGTCCACGACCGAATCCAGGACTGTCCCGCTTGACTTGAACACCCTTCGCGTTGCCGTGAGCGGATGCGATGGTCGCCCGCCCACCGCCGCGGCGTTCCGCTGCGTTACCGAATACCAACCTGCGGGCGGAGCGGGGGACAAGGTGTTCCCGCCGACGTACGAGGGCGGGAAGTACGCGATGGAGAAGCGGCGGCTGCCGGGCCAAGCGGAGCCCGTGGACTGCGTGCTGCTCGACTCGGTGCAGTCGCAGGCAAACCGGATGGAACTGGCGCTGCTGGAGGCGTGGGAGGCGAAGCGGATCTCGCTGCCGGTGATCACGGTGGACTTCGGCAAGGCCAAGCTTGAGCGCCCGGTGCCGCGCATCACCAGCCTGGAGGCACCGCATCGCTTGGCTGACGCGATCCTTCGAGATAGCGAACTGGCCGACGGAAAGCGGTTCTCCGAGTCCAAGCACGCGGCCGTATGGGGTGCGGCCAACATCCGGCAGGCAACGGCCATCTTTGAGTTGTGTCCGACAGCGCTGGTCTTCGGCATGTGGGGTTCGCCCGAAAAGCCGGGCGGGCTCCGCGCGAAGTTCTCGCGGACGATTGTCTCGGAAATCGTGGGGTTGGCGGCTATTCGTGACACGGAGCGCATGGGGTACAGGATTGATCCGCTGGGTATCAAGCAGAGCGCGGCTGTCGTGATGGATGGAAAGCGGTGGAAGCTCGCTGGAGACGGCAAGAGCAAAGACACACTAAGGCCGTCTGAAATCAACCACAGCAACATTCCCTTCAAGGTCGCCAATGGCGGCGTCACGCTCGACAAGGCCCTACAGACCACGGTCGTCTCACTCCCGGCGCTCCGAAGGCTCCGCTTCCCCCCGCTCAACGGCGCGGGTACGGGCAAGCCCTCCGACCGGAAGGTGGATGACGCCGCCCGCACCGCGCTGGCGGCGCTGGCCCTCTGCGCGGCGACGTTGACCCGAGAGCAGGGGTGCGACCTGCGTTCGCGCTGCCTCCTTGTGCCGACGACGGGCTTCGAGTGGGAACTCCTGGGCCCTCCGAGCGAGCAACCCAAGCGATTCACGCTCACAAGCGATGGAGCGATCGCGCTGCTTCGGGATGCCGTCAAGGCCGCGAAGGACGCCGGGCTCCCGTGGATGGACGAGGAACTCATCCTCACGCCCTCGCCGGAACTCGTGGAACTGGTCAAGAAGAGCCAGGACCTCTCCGCGGCGACCGTTGGCGGCGACGAAGGAGGCGAAGGCTGATGTTCGCCCTGGGCATCCGCTACCTCAACGGCTGGGCGATGGCGACGCACCCCTCAGACCGCGAGCGGGCCGAGTGGCCGCCGCACCCGGATCGCGTCTTTATGGCCCTCGCGGCGGCGCACTTCGAGACCGAAGGTGGAGTGGAGGAACGCACGGCGCTGGAATGGCTCCAGTCGCTGCCGGCGCCGGCGATGGCCGTCGGCGATTACGAGCAACGAGAGATCGTGACGAGCTACGTGCCGGTGAACGACACGGAGATCGCTCGCCGGGGCGACGAATCGAAACGGCTTGCGGCCATTGACAAGGTAGCCTCGCTCGACAAGGCCAAGGACGCCGGGCTCGCGCTGATGCCCGAGTTCCGGAGCCGACAGTCGCGTTCGTTCCCCGTTGCCATCCCGCACGTTGCTGATGACGCCGCCGACGGTATGCCGCGCGTCCATCTGATCTGGGATGCGGAGGCTCCCGCGCGGCACCAGAACGCGCTCGCATTGCTGAGCGCGAAGGTCACGTCCATCGGTCACTCCGCGTCGCTGGTGCAGATGTGGGTCGAGTCAGAGCCCCCGCCGGCGACGCTTATTCCTGTTGACGGCGTCGCCGCGAAGCACCGGCTGCGAGTCTCCAGCGCCTCACGATTGGAACACCTGGAATCGAGACACAAGGCGGGCCTGCGTCCCAGCGCATCGCTCTGGCAGGGATACGGCGATCCTCCGGGAAAGAACGAACCCGACAAGTCTCGCGCCCACTCGGCCTTCGACCCCAACCTCCTCATCCTCCGCCGCATCGAAGGCCCGCGTCTTGGCCTGGAGAGCACGCTGCGACTGACGGAGGCGTTGCGTGGCGCCGTCATGAGCCGTTGTCCCGTCCAACCGCCTCACTCGTGGATCAGCGGGCACGCCCCCACCCCCCCACCCGACGGCAAGCCATCCCAGGAGCCGCATCTCGCGTTCATCCCGTCTGCCGACGTCGGGGCCGGC
>DDSG01000028.1 GCA_002343325.1 Phycisphaerales bacterium UBA2396
CGAGCAAAAGCCCCTCGCGGGAAGCCCCCAAGGACGCCCCGAGCCGATCCTCCGAGTCCCGCTCCTCGGCCCCCACTCCGCCGCCGGCGGCACCCACCCCGCCCCCGACCTTGAGCCCCGCGCCCGTCGCGTCGCCCAGGCCGACCAACCCACTGCCCCCTCCCAGGCCGCTCAACCCCATGGCCTCCCGCACCGGCTCGTCCCACGTCGGGTCGCTGCCGAGCCACTCCGGGCATCTCGCCGCGTCACACTCTTCACCCTCCCACGCCGCCCCCTCAACCTCCCCCGTCTCGCCGGGCCCCACTGGCAATACGGGCCCAGCACCGTCGCAGCCGCAGGCCCCACGGAGCTTTTCGCCTCCCTCCCCGACGCAGAGCAACACACCTCCCTCGCCCGGACATTCACCCTCAGCACAAAGCGCCGGCCATTCACAGGGTCAGCAGCCACGTCCCCCCTTCCGACCCCAGCACAGCGAAGGACGCTCGATGGACAACCAGTCTTCAGGCAGCAACGGCGGACAGTCCTCCCACGGCGGGCACCACAACCAAGGCATGAACAACCAAGGCATGAACAACCAGGGCATGATGGGCCACGGCTTCCGCAAACGCCGCAAAAAGCGCCGCGGCGGAATGAACGGCCCCGGCGGCATGGGCTCCGGCGTGAGCGGCGGCCCACACAGCGGCCCCTCGCAGCACTATTCCCGCCCACTGCCCAGCGATCTCCCCACCGACGAGGAACTTGAACGCGAACTCGCCGAGCTCGAACGCATCGCCAAGACCAGCGATGCCGCCGCCGCCAAGGACGCTCTCTCCATCACCGACCTCCAGAGGATGGAGATGGACCAGCTCTTCAAGGTCGCCGAGAAGGAAGGCCTTACCGACTTCCACAGCCTCAACAAGCAGGATCTCATCTTCAAGATCCTCAAGGCCCGCGCCGCCAAGCAAGGCCTCATGTTCGGCGAGGGAACCCTCGAGATCATGCCCGACGGGTTCGGATTCCTCCGTTCCGCCGAGCAGTCTTACCTCCCGGGCCCCGACGACATCTACGTCAGCCCGGGCCAGATCCGCCGTTACGGCCTCCGCCGAGGCATGGTCATCCGCGGGCTCATCCGCCCGCCCAAGGAGAGCGAACGTTACTTCGCCCTCCTGCGCACCGATCGCGTCAACGACCAACCGCCGAGCAAGGTTCAGGACCTCACCAACTTCGAGGACCTCACCCCGCTCCACCCCGAGAAGCGATACATCCTCGAAACCGATCCCTCCGAAATCGAGTGCCGAATCGTCGATCTGACCACCCCGATCGGCAAGGGTCAGCGCATGCTCATCGTCGCGCCCCCGCGCACGGGCAAGACGGTCCTCATGCAGAAGATCACCAAGGCGATCGCCAGGAACAACCCCAACACCAAGATCATCGTCCTCCTCGTCGACGAAAGACCCGAGGAAGTCACCGACTTCCGTCGCAACACCACCAAGGACGCCAAGCACGTCGAAGTCGTCGCCAGCACCTTCGATGAACCGTCCCACCGCCACGTCCAGGTCTGCGAGATGGTCATCGAGAAGGCCAAGCGAATGGTCGAGTTCGGCGACGACGTCGTCATCCTTCTCGACTCCATCACGCGCATGGCCCGCGCCTACAACGCCGAGATGCCCCACTCCGGCAAAATCATGTCCGGCGGCCTCGACTCCAACGCCCTCCAACGCCCCAAGAAGTTCTTCGGCGCCGCCCGCGCCATCGAAAAGGGCGGCTCACTCACCATCATCGGAACCGCCCTCGTCGACACCGGCTCCAAAATGGACGAGGTCATCTTCGAGGAATTCAAGGGCACCGGCAACGCGGAGCTCCACCTCGACCGCAAGCTCATGGACAAGCGCATCTACCCCTGCATCGACATCCCCGCCTCCGGCACCCGCCGCGAGGAACTCCTCCTTGATCCCAAGGAACTCGAACTCGTCTACCGCCTCCGCAAGGTCCTATCCGACATGAACGTCGTCGAGTCCATGGAACTGCTCAAGGGCAAGCTCAAGAAGTGCAAGACCAACGCCGAGTTCCTCGTTTCCATGGCCATGGGCTGATCAACACGTGACACGCGCCAGAGCCATCAGCGCACTGTTCCGCGCCACCGCCTTCTCCCTCTGGGCGGCCGCCCTGTCCGTTGTCGGCCTCTGGATCCTCGTCACCGGCCCACGCGACGTCATCCTCGCGCGACCACTCCTCCTTTCCCTCGGGCTCGCCGCCCTCGCCGCCGGCCACGTCCTCTTCATGACCATGGTCGCCGATCGTCTCTTCCCAAAGGCCAGCCGCCGCCTCCGCGGGCCCATCGAACTCACCGCACTCGCCGTCTTCCTCGGCAGCACCGCCGGCTTTCTCTGGACGTACGTCTCAGGCTTCTAGCCCGACACGGAGGTTTTCCCGTGCCCTCTTCTCGTCACCATGCCGCTCACTCGCTCGCTGCCCTCGCCCTCATCGCGGGCAGCGTCTTCTCACTCCACCCCGCCTCCGCGGGAGCCCAGCCGCGCAATCAGCCCGCCGCCAGCCCATCGGCCAAGCCCGCGTCCAGCACGACCCAGTCCATCGTCGATCGCCACGCCGCCCGAGTCGTGATGCGCACCGCGCTCATCAATCTGCGCATGAACGACGACCCGACGCCCGAGGACTACCTGATCGCTTCAGAGGTCATGGCCGTCGCCTCAGCGCTCACCCCGGCCGACCCGGAGATCGTCCGCCGACGCATCGAGGCCGAATGGAACGCCGGCCGGACCGACCGAGTGCTCGAGCTCACCCGCGATCTCGTCCGCCTCGATCCGAAGGACACCGTCGCCCAGCTCCGTCTCATCACCGCAACCATCAACGAGAAGCAGACCGCCGCCGAACGCCTCGCCATGTACGACCGATTCCTGGGCAAGGCCGGCCGGAGCATCGACGATAGCGTCCGCAGCCGCCTCGCCCTCGACGCTTCGCTGCTCGCCAGAGACGCGGGCAACGACGAGACATTCCGCAAGTACCTGCTCCAGTCGCTCTCGCTCGACTCATCCAACAAGGAAGCCGCGCTGCTCGCCCTGACGACCGAGCAGCTCAAGCCCGACTTCGACCGCACCAACCGCGCCGAACTGCTCAGCAACCTGCTGATGGCCGACCCCCTCGACTCCCACATCCACATGACCCTCGCCGCCGAGTTCGCTCGCGCCGGCATCTTTGACGTCGCCAGCCGACTCCACCAGAACGCCCTCATCATCATGAATCGCGCGGGCGTCATTCCTCCCGCCACCACAGAAGTCGAAGCCCTCTCGCTCGAATGGCACACGCTCGGCCCCAAGGCCGTCGCCGATCGCCTGACCCGATCCATCGAGAAGCAGCGAGACAACGTCCGCAAGTACAACGAACGCGTGCGTACAGGCTTCGGCGTCGGCGAAGACATCGGCGAGCCCGAAGACGTTCGGCTCAACACCGAGTCCGAGAAGATCCGACTCGCCGCCGCCGTCGTTCTGAAGGACACCACACTCGCCGCCGCCAGCATCCTCGACATGAACCGCTCCGTTGAGTTCATGCTGGGGCTCATCAACGACGATAAGAAACGCCCCCTCGGCATGACGCCCGAAAGCGCCGCCGATCAGGCCTTCGCCGCTCTCCTCGACCTCCAGTTCTGGCGAGTCCTCTCCGGGCTCGAACTCGACAAGGTCGAGGCCGATCTCAAGCGATACGACGAGCACGCCAAGGAAGATCAGCCCGGCCCCGCCCTCGTTCGCGCGATCCTCGCCGTCCGCCAAGGAGACCTTGCGGCCGCACTCCCCCAGCTCGACGCTGCGGAAGAGAGGATCGATTTCCGTTCCTCCGTCCGCGTCACCGCCACCTACGCACGCGCGCTCGCGATGCTCCAGCAGGACAAAAAGGAAGAGGCCGTCTCGCTCTTCAGGACTGTCACCCGCGACATGCCCATGTCGCCTCTGGGCGTCATGTCCCGAAGCCAGCTCGAGGAGATCACCGGCTCGCCCGAGTTCGTCGGCGTTGGGCGCGACCGCGTCCTCCAGATCGCCAAGGGAATCCCCGACTGGATCGACAAAATGATCCGCGAGCCCAAGAGCGTCGTCACGCTCATGGCCGACCTCCCGCCCACATCCTCCTTCACCGACCCACCCCCGCTCCGCATCACGCTCCGAAGCATGGCCCCAATCCCGCTCGCCCTCGGCAGCGAACGACCGCTCAACTCTCGTCTCCTCCTCTCGCCCAACTTCGCGATCCGCTCCGCGGGACTCAACTCGCAGATCAGGCCCGAGGCCGCCGATCTCGACCGCCGCCTCCGCCTCCTCCCACGCGAATCCCTCGAGATTCCCCTCCCCATCGATTGGGGCATGTCCGGGCTCGTCGCCGAACTCGCCTGCGATCAGCAGCAACGCATCCGCTGGCGACTCCTCCAAGGCGCCGTCGCCGATCGCACAGGCCGCTTCACCGCAGGACCCTTCGGCATCACCACCGAAAGCCTCTCCTCCAGCCGCCCCGCCCTCGAGCAGCACTTCCTCCCACCCTCCACCATCGCCAAAGACCTCGCCACCGCCTCTGGCACCGACCTTGTCGCCTTGGTCATCGCCGCCAATCGCATTCTCTGGGCCGAGACGCTCGAGTCTCTCGCCCCGCAACCCTCTCCTCGCCAAGCCACTCCGCCGAGCGACTCGACATCGACACCGGCCGAAGATCCAGCCACCCAGGCCGCACCACTCGCCGAGAGCAAGAAGGCCGATCACGCCGCCACCCGCTCCGCACTCGTCGACGCCATCGCCAAGCTCTATCCCTCCCTCAGCCGTGAGGCCCGCATCATGATCGCCGCGGCCCTTCCTCATGCCGGCCAGTACCCGGAAATGGCCCCACTCGATGCCGCCATCCGCGATGACGCCGACCCCTCCCTCCGCGTGATCGCCCTCGTCACCCGCGTCAAGCAGACCGACGACCCGCTCATCGCCAACGCCCGCGATGACGCCGATCCTCGCCTCAAAGGCCTCGCCGAGGTGCTTCTCACCCGCCTCGCCGATCCACGCAAGACCATCGCCCGAGTCGGCCCGGGCTTCGCCGAACTCCGCGGCGAGCAGGACCCCGCCACGCGATGACCCCCACGGCGACACCCACTCGCCGCCCCTGGCTCCGCGCCGTCGGCTTCCTCGTCGGGTTCTTGCTCCTCGCCGCCGCCGTCGCCGCTGTCTTGACGCGCGCCGACCCGGGATGGACCGATGCACTTCGCAGCACGCCACCCGCCTCCGTCGCCCTTCTCGTGCTTCTCCCGCTCGTGAATGTCGCTATCAACGCCGAGTGCTTCCGACTCCTCCTGCTTGATCAGGCGACCGTCCCACGCCGCGAGATGAACGCGCTCATCGCCTCCTCGTGGCTTCTGAACCATCTCCCGCTGCGTCCTGGCCTGCTCGGACGCGTCGCATACCACCACGCCGTGCACGGCATCCGCCCCGCCGCCTCCGCCCGCGCCGTGATCGAATCCATCATCATCGGCGTTCTGGCTTTCGCACTCTTCCTCGCAAGTGTCTACGCGACGATCAGGCTCGCCACACCACTCCCAGCCGCGGCCGCGCTCCTCGCCCTCGCCGCACCGCTCGGCGCGATGCGGATCCAACGACTCCGCGCCACATCCTCCGGCACGTCTCCCCACGCCCCACCACCACGCGCCGCCACCTACCTCGCCGTTCTGCTCCTCAAGATCGCCGACCATGCCGTCTGGTGGGCCCGCTACGCCATCGCCTGCTCCGCCGTCGGACTTTCGGTCTCACCCCTTGAGAGCGCGGCCCTCGCCGCGGTGGCGCAGGCCGCCATGCTCATCCCCCTTGCCGGCAACGGGCTGGGCCTGCGCGAATGGGCTGTCGCGACCGCTCTCGCCGCCGGCGCCTCCGATCGAACGCTCGCCGCTTCCATCACCCCGGATCTGCTCAACCGCGCCGCCGAGATCTTCGCCGCCCTCGCCGCGGGAATCCCGGCCTCGATTTATCTCGCGACGCGTCTCCGCCGCACGACGCGCTACACCTAGATCAGCACCTAGAGCCGTTCCCTCGCCGCACGGATCGCCGCCGCCACCGCCGCCGGACCCGTTCCGCCCGCCACTTCGCGCCGCGCCAAGCCCGCCTCGACAGCGAGCGCCGCGTACACGTCCTCGCCGATCGCCCCCGAAACCCCGCGCATCTCCGCCACGCTCAACTCCTCCAGCCGGCACCCACGCTCGATCGCCAGCCGAACCAACCGCCCAACCTGATCGTGCGCATCACGGAACGCCACACCCTTCCCCACCAGATAATCCGCAAGCTCCGTCGCGTTCGAATACCCGCCCAGCGCCGCCTCTCGGCACACCTCACGCCGGACCTTCAGCCCATCCAACACCCTCGGCACCACCCGCAGGCACATCGACAACTGCTCCATCGCCTCGAACAGCGGCTCCTTGTCCTCCTGTAGATCCTTGTTGTACGCCAGCGGCAAACCCTTCATCGTCGTCAGGATGCTCACCAGCGCCCCCACCATCCGCCCGCTCTTCCCTCGCAACAACTCGCACGCGTCCGGGTTCTTTTTCTGCGGCATCAGGCTGCTGCCGCTCGTCACCGCGTCCGCCATTTCCACAAACCCATACTCCTGCGTCATAAACAGGATCAGGTCCTCCGCCATCCGCGAGAGATGCACCGACGCCTGCGCCACGCAAAAGAGCGTCTCCGCGATGAAATCCCGATCCCCCGTCGCGTCCAGGCTGTTCCGCGACGCCATCTCAAACCCAAGATCCTTCGCGAGCGCATCACGATCGACCGCGTACGTCGTGCCCGCAAGCGCCGCCGAACCCAGCGGCATCACATTCACCCGCCGCCGACAGTCCGCGAGCCGCGCCGCGTCCCGCTCCAGCATCTCCTGGTACGCCAGCGCCCAGTGCGCGAACAGAATCGGCTGCGCACGCTGCAGGTGCGTATACCCCGGCATCACCGTCGTCCGCTCCCGCTCCGCCAGATCAATCAGCGATCGTCTCGCCTCACGCAGCTCCACGGCCCGTTCGTCGATCGCCGCCCGCGTCCACAGCCGCACATCCGTCGCCACCTGATCGTTCCGGCTACGCCCAGTGTGCAGCTTCTTTCCCAGCGGCCCAACCAGCTCTATCAGCCGCCGTTCCACGTACGAATGCACGTCCTCGTCGTTCGTGCCCGGCGCGCCGCTCCGAATGCCGCCAGCATCCGCCTCCCACTCCGCGAGCAATGCCCGCAGGCCGCCCACCACCCGCTCCACCTCCTCAGCGCTCAGCACGCCCGCACGCCCGATCGCCCTCGCCCACGCGATCGACCCCTCCAGGTCCTGCTTCAAAAGCCGGTAATCAAACGGCAGCGAGTCATTGAGCTGTCGGAACAGCGGGTCCGCATCCCCCTCAAACCGCCCCTGCGCCAGTCCTCTCGACATGCTCGCTCCTCCCGGGAATGAAGCCCACGGGCTTCAACCCGTGGGCCCCGTCCTTGTTCCATCAGTTCGCGTGCCCGCGCGCCTTGAGCGCCCGGATCCGCTCCGGCAAACTCAGCAGCCGGATGAACCCGCCCGCATCCTTCTGGCTGTACACGTCCTCGCCCTCGAAACTCACCATCTTCTCCGCGTACAGACTGTTCGGGCTCTTCCGCTTCACCGCCGTCGCCGTCCCCTTGTAGAGCCTCACCACGATCTCCCCATCCAGCCGCTCCGCGATCTTCTCGCCGGCAGCCCACAAAGCCTCACGCAGCGGCGTAAACCACCGCCCGTCGTACACCAGCTCCGCGAACGTCAGCCCAAGATGCTCGCGATAGTGCAGCGTCTCACGATCCAGCACCAACTCCTCCACCGCACGCAACGCCTCCACGATCACCGTCCCGCCCGGCGTCTCGTACAGCCCGCGGCTCTTCATCCCCACACGCCGGTTCTCCACCAGGTCCACTCGCCCAACACCGTGCGCCCCCGCGATCCCGTTCAGCTTCTCGATAATCTCCCACGCCGCCATCGCCTTCCCGTTGAGCGCAATCGGCCGCCCCTTCGCGAACGACACCGACACATCCTCCGCCTTGTCCGGCCCCTTCGAAGGCTCCGTCGTCAGCATCCACGCGTCCTCCGGCGGCGCATTCCACGGATTCTCGATCTCCCCGCCTTCGTGGCTGATATGCCACAGGTTCCGATCCCGCGAATAGATCTTTGTCGCGCTCGCCGTCGTCGGGATGTTCCGCTCCTTCAGATACTCCAGCATCGCCAGCCGGCCCGACAACTGCCACCGCGGATCACGCCACGGCGCGATGATCTCCATCTCAGGCGCGAGCGCGCCGTACGCCGACTCAAACCGCACCTGGTCATTCCCCTTCCCCGTGCACCCGTGCGCGAGCGCCGTGCACCCCGTCTTCTTCGCCACCTCCACCTGCCCCCACGCCAGCACAGGACGCGCAATCGCCGTCCCCAGCAGATAACGCCCCTCGTACACCCCACCCGTGATCACCGTCGGCATCACGAACTCGTCCACGAACTTCTGCTTCAGGTCAACCACATGACACTCAACCGCCCCCGAGTTGATCGCCTTCTTCTCCACACCGTTCAGCTCGTCCGAACCCTGCCCCACATCCCCCACCACACACACCACCTCCGCCCCCGGGATGTTCTCCCGAAGCCACGGCACAATGCACGACGTGTCCAGCCCGCCCGAGTACGCCAACGCGATCCGCTTGCCCATGACTTTCCTTCCTTCGATCTTCTTTGTCTCTTCGTCTCTCTTAACCCGCAAACATATGGTGCATGAGCGCGCACTGCGCATGCATCCGATTCTCCGCCTGGTCATACACCACGCTCACCGGCCCGTCCATCACCCCGTCCACCACCTCCTGCCCTCGCTTCGCCGGCAGGCAGTGCATGAACACCGCGCCCGCACCCGCCTTCGCCATCATCCCCTCGTTCACCTGATACTTCAGAAACTTCTTCCGCTCGCTCGCCGAGTGCGCCGCTTCACCCATGCTCACCCACACGTCCGTGTACACCGCATCCACCCCGGCCACCGCGTCCGGATCCGTCGTCTCCACGATCCTCCCGCCGCCCGCCGCCGCCAACGCCCGCGCACCCTCCACGATCTCCGGGTCGCACTCGTGCCCCTTCGGCGTGATCGCCACCAATTCCGCCCCCAGCATCGCCGCCCCATGCATCAGCGAGTGGCACACGTTGTTCCCGTCCCCCACATACGCCACGCGAAGCCCCCGAACCCGCCCGTGCCGCTCCCAAAGCGTCAGATAGTCCGCGAGCGCCTGGCACGGGTGGTACAGGTCGCACAACGCGTTGATCACCGGCACCCTCGCCGCGCTCGCCAACTCGCTCACCACCGAATGCCGGAACACCCTCGCCACGATCAGCGACACCCATCGCTCAAGGTTCTTCCCATAGTCCGTCACACTTTCCCGCTCCCCAAGCCTCTGCCCCGAGTGATCCATGTAGATCGCGTGCCCGCCTAGCTTCGCGATCCCAACCTCAAACGAGATCCTCGTCCGCAGGCTCGGCTTCTCAAACAGCAGAATCACGCTCTTCCCGGCAAGCGTCCTGCTGTACGGCCCGTAGTCCTTCTTCATCGCCGCCGCCGTCGCAAACAGCGACAGCACCGTCCTTTCGTCCAGCGACGTCAGACTCAACAGATCAGCACCACGAAGATGCGGCAACCTCTCGCTCATGGACTTCCTTCCGCACTTATCCCTCGATCGTCGTCCCCACAACCTCGCCCGCCACGTACCGCATCAGCCCTTCCGGGCTCTCACCCGACAGGATCACCACCGCCGCTCCCGTGCTCTTCCACGCCGCCACCGCTGACCTCGCCTTCACGATCATTCCCCCGGTGATCTCACCAGACGCGATCATCCCCTCAACCTCCGCCTCCGTCAGCCTCGCCCGCACCACGCCGTCCCCGCCCTTGATCCCCGCCACATCCGTCAACAGCACCAGCCGCCCCGCCCCAATCGCACCCGCGATCCCCGCCGCCGCGTCGTCCGCGTTCACATTCAGCAGTCCCCCCTCCGCATCCATCCCGATCGAGCTGATCACCGGCAAGTACCCCGCCGCCAGCAGCGCCTTCACCACCTCGCACCCGCCACCAACAACCTCCCCCACGCTCCCCAGTTCCTCGCTCATCCGACGGCACGCCACCATACCCCCGTCGCCAAGACACAGCCCCACCGCCCGACCACGCGCAGCCCCCGCCGCATTGATCGCCCCCACCAGCCGCTTGTTCACCGATCCCGCCAGAACCCCCGCGATCAGCTCCATCTGATCCGGCGGCGTCACCCGAAGCCCGTTCCTTCGCTCCACGGGCATCTCAAGCCGCTTGAGCAGCCCATCCACCGCCTTCCCGCCCCCGTGCACGATCACCACCCCCGCCATCCCCGCCAGCGCTCCCCACAGCGAGCCCAGCCGCCCGATGTCCTCCAGCGTGCTCCCGCCGATCTTGATCACCATGCAGCCACGCCCACCCCCGCCCAGACCAGATTGTGCACCCGCCGACGCGTTCATCGCCGCTCCTCACATCAATCCCGCGGATTCCTCCACCCCAAACCGAACGTTCATGCACTGCACCGCCTGCCCCGCCGCTCCCTTCACCAGATTGTCGATCGCCGAACTGATGATCAGGTGCCCGTCCGCGCTCGCCTTCCACGCGACATCACAGAAATTCGTCCCCCGCACATCCGCCACCGCAGGCCACTGGCCCGCCAGCAGAAGCCGCACAAACCGCTCCGACCCGTACGCCTCACGCAGCACACGCCCCACGCGCTCCTCGTCCCACCCCTCCGACAACTCCACGTGAATCGTCGAGAGGATCCCACGCTCGAACGCCACAAGATGCGGCGTAAACACCACGCTCCGCCCGCAGTACGCCCCGATCTCCGGCTCGTGCCGATGCCCCATCACCCCGTACGCCTGCAAGCTCACCTCGCAGAAGTGACTCTTGAGCGAAAGCCCACGCCCAGCCCCGCTCACGCCCGAGACGCTGTCCACAATGATCCGCGTCCCCTCCCGCACCGCCCCCGCCGACACCAAAGGCCGCAGCGGCAGAATCGCGCTCGTCGGATAGCACCCCGGCACCGCCACCAAGTCCGCCCCGCGAATCTCCTCCCGATTCACCTCCACAAGCCCGTACACCGCCGACGCCAACTCCCTCGGCCGACGATGCTCGAACCCGTAGTACTTCGGATACAGCCCCGCATCCTTGAGCCGAAACCCCGCCGACAGATCAAACACCTTCATCCCACGCGACAACAACTCCGGCGCAAGCTCCACGCTCGCCTCGTGAGGCGTCGCCAGGAACACCGCCTCCGCCCCGCACTCCGCGATCGCCTCCACGCTCGCCGCTCGCACGGGAAGAGATAGCCGACCACGGAACCGCGGAAACACCTCCTCGATCCCGCCACCACCCCCCGCCGCCTCCTTCTCACGCTTCGCCGACGCGAACAGCCCGCGAATCCCTCTCGCACCCACGTTCGGATGCCGAAGCAGAATTTCCGCGAGTTCCGCCCCCGCGTACCCGCCCGCTCCGACGATCGCCGCCCTGATCTCTCTCATCGCGCCTTCTCTCCCGATCGCCCGCGAGACATACGCCCCAGCAATTCCGCGATCCGCCGCGCATCCGCCGCCGACCTCGTCGCCACAAAAACCGTGTCGTCACCCGCCACCGTCCCCACAATATCACGCCACCCCGCACGATCGAGCCGAAGCGCCAGCGCCGATGCCTGCCCCGCGCCCGTCCTTACCACCGCCAGCGTCCCCGCAGGCTCAACCTCCAGCACGTACTCCCGCGCCGCCCGCGCCAGCTCGCTCCCCTCCGCGTACGCCTCCGACACCGGCTTGGTCATCAGCCGATACCCCTCCGCCGACTTGACCACCCCCATCTCCCGCAAATCGCGCGACACCGTCGCCTGCGTCACCGCCTCACCTCGAGACGACAACGCCGCCACCAGATCCTCCTGACGCATCGCCACCCCGTCGGCCAAGAGCCGCCGGATCAATTCGTGTCGTTTGCCCTTTGCGCTCACGCATGATTATTCATCTTGTGCATAAACAAGTCAATACCCTTCCCTGCCGCCCGCCGAATTCGCACCCCCGACTCCGGTGATGATCCCGCGAGATTCAACACCTCCCCACGAAAGACAACATCCACTCGGGGATTGTGTATGTGCAGGGCGAGGGGGCGTTATGGACGACGCCCCGCAGCGCAGGACGCGGCCGACGTGTGTTGCTCGCCCAGGTCCGCTCGACCTTCTCTCCGGTCGAGCGGACCATTCCTCCCCGGCTCAGTCACTCCCGCCCCAGAGCATCGCCGCCGCACACCCCTTACCGCGGCGCCGACTCGCCCGCGGGCTTCGCCGACGGCTCCGGAGCCTTCTCCGTCCGTTCCGTGAATCGCCTGAACACACGACGGATCAAGTCCGCGTGCCTCGACGGAATCGCCTGCCCCTCAACCGCACGCTGGCTCGCCGCCGCCGCTCGCCGAACCTCTTCACGAAGCGCCGACGAACCACCCGCCGCCACACCTCCCTGCGCCTTCTCCTGCTCGCTCGGCATCAACTCCGCGATCACGCGCCCACCCGATCGCGGCCCGACACCCCGCCCGTTCTCGTCCACCTCCGGCCTGTAATCACCTTCAGGCACCACCCTCGGATTCTCCGACGACCCCCGCCCGGGTGTCGTGTCGCCCGTCGGCCGACCACCCTGCCGACCGTCCTGTCCAGCACGCCCACGACCCTCCGACGCCGGCCGACGCTCGCCCCCAGCCGACTCGTTTCCGGCAGGGCGACCATCACCTTGCTCGCGACCACCACGATCCGCCCCCGCTCCACCGCCATCCGACGGCGGCCGAGCCCCTTCGGATCCTCGCTCGGGCGATTGACCATCACGCCCCATCTCGCCCGGCGACCGCCCGGGTCCGCCAGGCTGCTCGGGCCGACGCTCGCCAGGCTCGCCGCCCATCCCGGTCGACTCGGGCGATTCAGGCCTCTGCGACCCGCTGCGATCGCCCTGATTCTGATCCCGCTGATTCCGATCCCCCTGACTCTGCCGGAGCTGCTCCACAAGACGCCTTGCATCCTCTGGATTCTGCTTCGCCCATTGCTCGGCCATCTCGGCGATCCGACGCTGCTGCTCGGGCGACACCTGCGGCGAAAGCCGCTCGCCCGCTTCCCGCAGCCGCTCCGCCTGCTCCGCCAGACGCTGCGCCTCCCGAGGCTGATCCGCCAGGCGCTTGAGCGCGTCCGCAACCTCCTGCATGCCCGGCATCCGAGAATCCGAACCACTCTGCGGCTGCCCACTCTGAGACTGTCCACTCTGAGGTTGCCCGCTCTGAGGTTGCCCACTCTGAGGCTGACCGCTCTGGGATTGACCGCTCTGCGGCTGTCCACTCTGCGGCTGTCCGCTCTGTGGCTGACCACTCTGCGGTTGACCACTCTGAGGCTGACCGCTCTGCGGCTGCCCACTCTGGGGCTGTCCGCTCTCGGGTTGTCCGCTCTGCGACTGTCCGCTCTGCGGTTGCCCACTCTGCGGCTGACCGCTCTGGGGCTGACCGCTCTGAGGCTGGCCGCTCTGCGGCTGCCCGCTCTGGGGTTGCCCACTCTGCGGCTGACCACTCTGGGGCTGACCACTCTGGGGCTGACCGCTCTGGGGCTGACCGCTCTGGGGCTGCCCACTCTGTGGCTGAC
>DDSG01000025.1 GCA_002343325.1 Phycisphaerales bacterium UBA2396
GGCGTGGGGTGCGGGCGGGTGTTGCCGGAACCCGCGCGCAGTTCGAGCACGATGGGCCCCGAGCGAGGGTCGACCTGAGCCACCGCGGTCTCGTGCGGGCCGTCCGGGGTGATCGTCCAGCGCACGCCCGGGCTGTAGAGGACCAGCGGGTCCGCGGCACCTTCGACGCTGAGTCCCGAGTCGTCGGGGACCAGTCGCGTGGGTGTTCTCGCAAAGTCTAGACGAGGCGCAAAGCGGATCTCGCAGGGCTCGGTTCCCTCGATCACACGAACGAGGTCGGATCGACCTGCGATCTGAAAGGTCCGGCCGAAGCCCGCGTCGAGGTAGTCGGTAATGCACAGCCCGGGCCAGGCGGTCGTGAGCACCATCGACGCGCCCTCGTAGCGTTGAACGGGCGGGTTGTGGTCTGCGACGGGAGAAATCGAGAAGAAGCCGGCGCCGGGCCCGCCGAGCAGTTCGGCGAAAATAGCGGGGGAATCGAGGCGTGGCAGGCACAGCCAGACGACCGAGCCTTTGGGATCAACCAGAGCGCCGGTGCGCTGATCGGAGAGGAAGGAGTGCGCGTTGATGGGGAGCAGGCGTCTGTCCCCAAGCCATGCCGAGCGCTCGAAGGCGAGGCGTTCGAGCACGCCGGCGACGTCTTCGATGCCCGCGACGCGGTGCGATGCTCTGGTGCTTCCCGGGCCGACCTTGACGCCCACGTCACCGGCGGAAAGCACTGCGAAGGCGTGCTCGTCCGTGAGGTCATCGCCGATGAAGATGGCGTTGGTTGAGCCGCAGCGTCGCCTGACGCGCGCGAGCCCGTCGCCCTTGGTCGCCTTGCCGATGAGAAGTTCGACCACCATCGAACCCAGGCGACGCGTGAGCAGCGGGAAACGATCGGCGACCTCACCCGCGGCGGCAACGGCGGCGGGGGCGATCGCCTCCGGCGCGGCCCGGTAGTGGAACGCCACCGAGGTTGGCTTGCGCTCAACGAGGCACCCCTGGTGCTCCGCCGCGATTCGATCAAAGGCGAGAGCGGCGTCGGCGAGCATCGACATCGTCTCGGGCGGGATGCTCTGGGGCGTCTCGCCCTCGATCTCCGAGCCGTGCGTGCCGACGAGCCTGGCATCGAGGTCGCCGCCCAGGCGGCGGCGCAGATCGGCGAGCGGTCGTCCTGAGACGACCGCGACGCGAGTGTGCGGGAGCGATGCCAGAGTGTGGAGAGCGGCGAGCGAGCGAGGATCGGCCGCCGCCGCGGCTGGGTCGTTGACGAAGGGGGAGAGCGTCCCGTCGAAATCGGTCGCGACGAGGAGAACGGGCGAGCGAGCGATGAGCGTCAGCGAGTCGGTCAGCCCCCGCTCCAGCGGTGGGGGAGGCGACGACGAAGGGGCCTGGGCGCCCGCACGTTGCGCGAGTGCTCCGGCCCATGGGAGCAAGGTGTACCAGGATGATCCATCCATGACAAAGCCTTGACCCGAGGTCTTGCCGGGGCTACGACGAATCCATGAAATCTGCCATAGGCATTCCCGATGACAGCGTGCGGCTGGCCGGCCTGAATCTGAACCACTTGCTCTACTTCTGGGCCGTCGGACGAACGGGCAGCGTGACGAAGGCCGCCGCCGCGATGCGTGTCGCACAGCCGACCATTTCCGAGCAGGTGCGGAGGCTTGAAGATCGGCTCGGCGCGATGCTCTTCGAGCGAAGCCGGCGTGGCGTTCGGCTGACGCCCGCCGGCGATCGGGTGATGCGCTATGCCGAGGAGGTCGTCGGAATCTGCACGGAGCTGACGGCGGCGATCCCGCTGCGGAAGTACGCCGAGCCCAGACCGCTGACGATCGGTGCTGCGGATGCGGTGCCCAAGCTCATTGTGCGGGCGGTGATCGAGCACTGCTGGCGGGGTGATCCCACGGTGAGGGTGCTCTGTCGCGAGTGGCGCATCGATCATCTTCTGGCGGAACTCACGCTCCATCGCCTTGACGCCGTGATCATGGATTCGCCCGTGGAGAGCGACCACGTCCCACGATTGACAAGTCACCTGGCGGGGTCGTCGATGATCGGGATCGCCGCCGCGGGCCCGCTCGCCAGGAGGCTCAAGGCCGGCCTCCCGAAGTCCCTCCACGGAGCACCGATCGGCCTGCCTGCTCCGGGGTCTCATCTGAGACAGATGCTCGATCGCTGGTTCGAGCAGCACCGCATCCGTCCGAAAGTCGTGCTCGAAGCAGAGGACCGTTCCAACCTCCACTACTTCGCGCAGGCGGGGCACGGCGCGATTCCCTTCGCACTATCGACCGCCGGCGTCCTGCTTCCATCTTTCGGCCTGACGAGCATCGGGCGATTGCCCGGGCTTCGGGAGGAGTACTACATCGTGATGGTCGACCGTCCCAGGCAGCACCCCGCGGCCGCGGCGATGCGGGCCGACCTCGCCGCCGGGCCCATTCTGCCGATGGACCGCTCGCCCTCCACCCGGGCCCGTCGGAGATAGTCTTCGTGATAGGCTGCGGCGGTATGAGCAACGATTCGCGACCCTATGTGCTCTCCGAGATCTGCTGGCCGCCCGCCGAGTTGTACCCCGTCGCCGTACTCCCCTGGGGAGCGACAGAGGCGCACAACCGACACCTGCCTTATGGCACGGACACGATCATGGTGGAGCGAGTCGCGCACGAGGCCGCCCGCATCGCGTGGGATAGGGGGGCTCGGCCGATCGTGCTTCCCGCGATCCCGCTGGGCGTGCAGACGGGGCAGGCCGACATACCGCTGTGCCTGAACATGAATCCCTCGACGCAGGCGAGCCTGCTGGCCGACCTTGCCGCGAGCCTTGAGCCGCACGGCGTGCGTTCGCTGGTGGTCCTCAACGGGCACGGGGGGAACGAGTTTCGATCGATCGTGCGCGAGTTGCAGCCTCGGACGGGCGTGTTCCTGTGCGTCGCGAACTGGTGGAAGGCCGCCGATCACCGTGTGTTCGCCGAGCCGGGCGACCACGCGGGCGAGCTGGAGACGAGCGTGATGATGCATGTCGCGCCGGAACTGGTGCGTACGCTCGAGTCGGCCGGCCGGGGCGCTGAACGACGCATGAAGCCCCGCGCCTTCCGCGACGGCTGGGCCTGGGCGCCGAGGCGGTGGTCGTCGGCCACGGCGGACACGGGCATCGGCGATCCGCGCGCGTCGACCGCGGAGAATGGGCGAGCGTTCTTTGACGAAGCGGCCCGCTCGATCGCGGGGCTGATCGTCGATCTGGCGAACACGACGCCGGAATCGTTGTACGAAGAGAGCCCCTGATCCCTGCAGGAGACGCCGAAGGGCTCTGGGAGTTGGTTCATCGCGGGAGGCGAGAGTGGTCAGCAAGAGTCGGTAGGGCGTTCAGCGGCTAGAGCCTTGGAGGATACCGCCTCTCCGGGGCGGCAGGCTTGAAGGCGGACGATCGTGAGCGTTGTGACGGATCGTCAGACGGATACGCACGTGAAAGAGGCATGCTGTACGCTGATGTCTCAAGTCGAAGGAGAGAAGTCATGAGTGGATCAAGCACTGGGATGGCACTTGTCGCATGTGCCCTCGCACTTCCCGCGTGTGGACAGGTGGTCAATGTCGATGCACGGCATTATGGATACGCCTTTCCCACAGATCCTGCACCGCAGATTGGGCAGTTGATCGTGCCCATTTCGAACGCGCCGGACGGAAGGCTCAAGCAACTGGCGCTGCCCGCGGGCACGTATGAGGTATCAAACGCCGCAGGGCTGCCTGGTGCTGATCCGGGCTTTGTCGCGTGGAATTACAGCGCGGGCTGGGTCTGGTCGATCGTGATCTGTGATGATGTGACGCGGCGCGTTGTGTTCTACGCCGACGCGGGAGGCGTTCGCGGCAGCGCGGTTGAGATCGCCAACGATCCGGCTGTCCAGAATGTTCGTGGGACATTCACGCTCGCTTCGGCGACCACAATCGACCTGATGATCCGTGACTACTTCCTGCCCGACAACCAGGGCGGTGTCGCGGTGCTCATCTCTCGCGTCTGCGCTGCGGATTACAACGGCGACGGCTTCGTCGACTTCTTCGACTACGCCGACTTCTCAGAGGACTTTGAGACCGGCGACCTCCGGGCCGACTTCAACGGCGATGGCTTCATTGACTTCTTTGACTACGCGGACTTCTCGCAGGCGTTCGAAGGCGGCTGCTAGTCGTGCCTCCAGTTCAGGGCGAACGGCCGAGCGGAGAGCCCCCCTCTCAGAAGCAGCAACGAATCGCGTCGCTCAACGAAAACAGCCCTTGCATTCGCAAGGGCTGCTTGAAGCGGAGAGGGGGGGATTCGAACCCCCGAGAAGGATTACTCCCTCTGCCGGTTTTCGAAACCGGTCCTTTCAACCACTCAGGCACCTCTCCGTCGGGAGTGTAAGCCGCCATCGCCGCCGCGGCGAGTGTGCGAGGTCAAAACGGCGGGGAGGAACGGGTTACCGGCGGGCGGCGGCCAGCGCCTGTGCGAGCGCGGCCAAGAGCGCCTCGGGCTCTTCCATCCGCCCCACGCCGACGGTGCGGCACGCCTGCCACCCGTCGGCCGGGCCCACCATGGTGAACCCGTCCGACGCCAGTGTCTCCACGTTGCGTTGCGTGGCGGGCTGGGCCCACATGACGGCGTTCATCGCCGGGGCCAGCAGCACCGGCGTGCGGGATCGGTCCACAGCGGAGAGGATCAGCGTCACCACGTCGTCCGCGCGGCCGCAGGCCAGACGGGACAGCGTGTCCATCGAGCACGGGGCGACGATGGCGGCGTCGAGCGAGCCGGCCGTGGCGATGTGCTGCGGGTCGTGGGACTCAACATGCTCCCACGCCGACGTATACACGGGTCGGCCCGAAAGCGCCTGAAACGTCAGCGGCGTGACGAAGCGAGTGGCCGCCGGGGTCATGGCGACCGTAACCTTGGCCCCCGCCTGGGCGAGGCGAGAAACCAGCATCGCCGTCTTGTACGCGGCGATCCCGCCCGTGACGCCGACAAGAATGCGAGCGTCCGCGAACACCGCGTGGGCGTCGCTGTTCTTGGCTCTGGCGGTGGGGGTGCCCGAGGTTGGTCGAGTGCGCTTGGCCATCAACGGCTCGGGTCACATCCGGACACGATCAGAGGATCGCCGTCTCGGTTTCCGGGCGGGAGTTGAGCTGCCCCGGGTCAAAGTCGAGGGAGATCTTGTCCTGCAGGATCTCTTCGATCACGATCTCAAGGTCGGTCCGGCCTTCGCGCTCGACGAGCGGGCGCGAGCCCTCCATGAGCTGGACCAGTCGCCGCTGGATCAGGGCGCACAGCTTGAACCGTCCGCCGACCTTCTCGACAATCTCGTCGCTCTTGAGTGCTTCGATCATGGTTCGCAATAACCTCGGGTACTTCGGAACCCGCGAGTTCGGTGGAACCGCGCCGGGCTTCGAGCAGCGATAGTATGGTGGGACCCGGGCTCGGGGCAATGGTCGGGTTCTGTTGCCCCCAGAGACCGGTTCGGATCGCTCTTTGCCCATCTCACGCTCACGGCCGGCCGACTTGTACGGGTCCGGCGGTGATCGGGGTTGTGGGCCATCGGCAACTGCACTCCCATGGCTTTACGGGCACCTTCCCCGAGCGGGTCGCCCAGCACTGTCAAGGCGGACACATGAAGTCGGACTGGAAACGCGGCGACTGGGTCAGCCATTCCGGGCGTCCGGAGTGGGGCTCGGGTCAGGTCGTCTCGGCCGAGGGGATCACCCAGGACGGCCGCAAGTGCCAGAGGCTCAGCGTTCGCTTCGATCGGGCCGGGCTCAAGACCCTTTCCACCGCGTTCGCGGACCTTCGCCCCAGCACCCCCAACGCGCCCCAGTCCGTGCTGAGCGAGGCCAAGCCCTTCGACCTCTCCGCTCTGAACGAGCCTGATCCGCCCCGGGCCGACATGAACGAACTGCGCAAGGCGCTCACGACCCTTCCGGAAGAGTGCACCGACCCGTTCCTCTCTCTTGGGCGGAGGTTCGAGAACACGCTGGCCCTCTCCCGCTTCACGGGGCATGGTGGGTCGCTGCTCGATTGGGCGTCCACCCGCACCGGGCTCAGGGATCCGCTCTCGTGCTTCAGCCGGCACGAGCTCGAGGCGTTCTACGCCCAGTTCCGGATGGCCGCCGAGGCCCATCTCCGCAAGCTCACGCCCGAGATCCGCAAGAAGGACCCCGCCGCCGCCGCCCAGATCGAGTCCAAGCTCGCGTCGCCGGCACGCACCATGCTGCAGCGTTCCATCGGCGGTCGTTGACGCCCCGCCACGCGCCCGCGCACACCCCAAAGACCCGGCATCCCGCAGACGCCCTTCGCCCGCCACACGGCAGGCCCGGGCACCCCGCGCACACCGCTGATTCTCGGCCCTTCGCCTGCGTCCACCCCGCCGCACGGGCTGGCACGCCCGCCGGGCATCGTCGTTGATTGGTGTTTCCCTGCCGCCGCGGGTTTGGACGCCCGGGCGAACTCAAAGACAGGGAGAGAGAGACATGAGCGAGCAGGAGTTCCAGACGAAGCTCAACGAACTGGTCAGCCAGATCAACACGCTCCCCGAGCAGGAGCGAGGCCCGTTGGAGCAGCTCGCCCAGGAGACGCGCAATCGCCATGACGCGATGAAGAAGACGATCGCGGACCTTCAGGAGTCGCTCGACTACCTGCGACTGTCGATCAAGTACCTCGTCTTTGATCTCGAGGCAACCCGCCGCGAGAACGAGTACCTCCGCCGCCTTCTCGAGAAGCAGGCCAACGGCGGGCAGGAGGAATAATCACGCCGGCGCGGGCGTCAGCTCTCGCCCGATGCATCACGAACCGCAGCCGCCGAGCGCCCCGGGACAGTCCGGGAGCCGGCGGTTGTTCCTATTCCGCCAAGCACCAGCACGGCCGAGATGCCCAGGATCCGGCTCGCGGTGGGATGGTCGGCCGTGAACAACGCTCGATCGCGGGCGGCGCGTTCGAGGTCCCCCTGTTTGGCCGCCTCCCAATAGGCGACGAGGTGGTCGTCCATCCGCGGGGCGAGGAAGAGCCCGTTGAACACCGCGAGAGACGCCGCGATGCCGACGCACGCCCATCGCACCGCGAGCCACGCCCCGTGAACGCGCCCCAGGCGGGTCACGATCGCGAGAGTGATCACAGCGAGCGCCGCCGCCAGCAGCGAGGCGCGGTCGGCGATCATGAACGCCGGGCGGCCGATGTGTCCACCGGCGATCATCCAGTGATCGGGCACAGCCCCCGGGAAGTCGGGCAGGCTCGGTTGGAGCGACTTCATCGCCGGGAACGCGATCGCCGCGGCCAGCCCCGCCCCGGCCAGTGCGGCCAGCCACATCGCCAACGCCATCGCGTGCATCGCCTCGGACCAGCGCACCGCCGCGGGAGTCGTGTCGAATCGCGTGCCCATGCGGACGATCCTAGCCGGCGCTCGCCTACAACTCCGCGTGCTCAACCGTCTCCACCTTGCTCAGGCCGGGCTTTGCTTCCGTGAGGGTGGCGTCCCCGATACCCGCACGCTCATCGGCTGGGTCTCGACCCTCCGGGCTGGCCCGATCCCCGTGACGGGCCTGGCCCTTGACGCCACGCAGGCCGGGCAGAGACCCCGCGAGCTCGATCGCTCCGCGCGGCGCGATCTGGCGGCAACGCTCCGCCGTGCGGGCCTGCATTCAGGCGGCATCGACCTTTTTATTCCCGCCGAGCACTACGCCAGCCCCACCCATGCCGACCGGGCGATGGCCGCGATGGTGGCCGCGATCGATCTGGCCCGCGAGCTCGCCACCCTCACCGAGGCGCCCGAGGCCATCGTCTGCACCGAGTTCCCGCCCGCCATCGACAGTGGTGGGGGGGCCGATGCTCGGCCCGGCGATCTACTCGGCACGCTGCTGGGCTCCATCCGCGAGCATGCCCAGATCGCCGATGTACGCCTTGCCGACACCGCGCCGGGCGCCGCGCGTCCGGAGATCCTGCGGGCGGTGGACGTCGCTCGATGCGTGCTCGCCGGCAAGGACCCCGCCGCGGAGCTGACCAGCCGGTCGGTTCTTCGGCTCTCCGACGCGGCCGCGGGTCAGCGGGTGCCACTGGGTCGAGGCCAGTCGGATACGCGAGCGATCGCCGGTGCCTGGGCCGTCATGGGCGGGGATCGTGCGCCCATTCTCGACCTTCGGGGGCTGATCGACGCAAGGAGCGCGGTCGCGGAGGCCTTGTCGGCCTGGGGCCTTGCGGTCGCGATGTAGGCGGAACCCCGGCCTGTGCGCATTGTGGGAAGCCTGACAATTCCCGGGGTTCTCGGGGCCGCCAGCGCCAAAGCGAGCTCATTCTCAGCGGGGCGGGGCCACGGATCGTCTATGATTCTCGCGTATGACCGACAGCTCCCGTGCGCTGGCCAACGACGCCTATGTGAACATGAAGCTTCAGGTGAAGATGGAGCTGCCGCGCACGCGTGAGACCGTCCTCGACTTCTTCGAGCGCATGCGGCGGACCAATCCCGACCTGAGCGCCTTCCGCAAGGCCCGCGAGGAGTACTCGCTCGAATCACCCCCCGGCCCCGAGAGCCGCTGGATCGCGGTTCGATCCAACTCCGTGCGCTCGGGCATGGTCAACCCGGCCTCGTTCGAGGACGCGTACTCGCTCCACGCCGAGGTCTTGGAGACCGCGCCCGCGTTTCTGAGCATCCCCCCGCTCGACGTTGAGTATGTCGAGCTGCTCTTTGGGTTTGACATCCTCGCCGGCGGGCAGCACGACGGGATCGTCTTCGAAGCCTTGTGCGCCGGGAGCCCGCTCGCCGGCCTGGGCGGCATCCCGGGAGCGACGCCCGTGGACTTTCAGCCGCTCGTCGGGCTCAGCCTCCGCAGCACGCAAGGCGAAGAGGTGCAGGCCCACTTTGAGATCAAGACCCATCCCCACAGCGGCCGCCGCGAGAGCGAAAGCACGCCCCAGCCCATCTGCATGTACCTGACGCTCCGGCGGTTCGGAACGCTCTCGGACATCCGCGAGCTGCCCCGCATCCTCCGCGATCTGGCCGTGCACGGCGAGGGGCTGCTTGAGTCTCGGCTCATCCCCCACGTGCTGATCCCGATCCGCCAGGCGGCCGGGATGGGGCATAGCTGACCCCCGCCGCGTATTCTTGCGTCTGGCGGGTGGGCCTCGATCATCCAGCGACGAAGCAGGAAGCGCCAGCGTGTTGGATCGTCCGCTACAGCCCGAGAGTCCGGAAGAAACGCCCGCGGAAACCCCCGCCTCGGACGATGGCGCACAGGGCGTGGTGTTGTCCGACGGCTCGCCCCTGCCGGTCGCGCCCTCGGGCACGGGGCGCGTGCCGGCCGATCGACAGGCGCTCGTCGGCGAGATGTGGATCTGGATCGGGATCCTGATTGTGGTCGCGGTGCTGGGTGGGTTGTTGGTGATGCGATACCGCCGAAGCCTCTTTGGGGCTGAGGAATCGCTGTCCGACGGGACCGAAGGGCTGATGCGGTCGCTGCGAGCGATGCGCGATCGCGGCGAAATCTCTCAGGAAGAGTTCGACGCAACCAAACGCCGGATGGTCGAACGCATCAGAAAGAGTGCGCCCGCGGGCGGTCGTGGCGGCGGTCGGCGCGAGAAGGACTGAGTCGGGGGCGGTGCGAGTTCTCGGACGCGGGAACGCCGAGGTGTCGCCGCGCGGGGATAATGGGATCATCGGAGATCGGTCCGGGTCATCGAGGGCGCAGGGATTGCAGCCCACGCCCCGGGTCGCCGATAGAAAGTGACGGACCTCGCATGGGGTGCGTCTACGGAGGAACTGAGCCGCATGGCCAAGAATCGCAACGACGGCAACGACACCCCCGGCACTCCTCCTTCCGGTGGGTCCGGTCGGGACGATGCGGGGAGTTTCAAGGGCAGGCGTGTGACCACCTGCTCGTTCTGCGGCAAGACCAGCCGCGAAGTGGGCCCCATGGTGGAGGGGCCCAACGAGGTCTACATCTGCAATAACTGCACGGACCTGTGCCAGAACATTTTCAAGCAGGAGCGGCGTCGGGTCAGCCCGGTGACCAGCGCCCTGCGGGACATTCCCAGCCCGCGCTCGATCAAGGAGTTCCTCGATCAGTACGTGATCGGGCAGGACAACGTCAAGCGGGCGATGTCCGTCGCGGTGCACAACCACTACAAGCGGTTGCAGCACATCGAGACGGCCGAGCCCGGCGGCGTCGAGATCGACAAGAGCAACATCCTGATGATCGGTTCGACGGGGTCGGGCAAGACCCTGATGGCGCGCACGCTCGCGAGGATGCTCAAGGTGCCCTTCGCCATCGGCGACGCCACCACGCTCACCGAGGCGGGTTATGTCGGCGAGGACGTCGAGAACCTGCTGCTCCGACTGCTTCAGGCCGCCGATTTTGACGTCGAGGCAGCGCAGCGCGGCATCATCTACGTCGACGAGATCGACAAGATTGGCAAGACCAGCGGCAACGTCAGCATCACGCGCGACGTGAGCGGCGAGGGTGTGCAGCAGAGCCTGCTCAAGATGCTCGAAGGCACGACCAGCAACGTCCCGCCGCAGGGCGGCCGCAAGCACCCCGAGCAGCAGTACATCCAGATCGACACGACGAACATTCTGTTCATCTGCGGCGGCGCGTTCGTGGGGATCGACGAGATCATCCGGCGTCGCCTGGGGCGGACGAAGATCGGCTTCGTGCAGGGCGCCCGCGAATCGATCACCGAGCGTGACGAGTCGTGGGTGCTCCAGCAGGTGAGCCCCGAGGACCTGATCGAGTTCGGGATGATCCCCGAGTTCGTCGGGCGTCTGCCCGTGGTCGCGGCGCTCGAGCCGCTGTCGGTCGACGCGCTGGTCAACATCCTGACCGAGCCGCGCAACGCGCTGGTGCGTCAGTATCAGCACCTCTTCTCGCTCGAGGGCGCGAAGCTGACGTTCACGCAGGACGCGCTGCTCGCCATCGCGGAGAAGGCCGCCGCCCGCAAGACCGGCGCCCGTGCCCTTCGCGCGGTGATGGAAGAGGTGATGATCGGGCCGATGTACGAGCTGCCCGACATGGACAACACGAACGCGGAGTACGTGATCGACCGTGCCGCGGTCAACGGGAAGCCCTCGCTGGCCGCGCTGCGTTCGTCGCGGAAGGAAACCGCGTAAGGCCGAGCATCATGCCTTTCGACCAGACGCCCGGCCCCGTGGTCGGGCGTCTTTCATTGGAGGCGAGTCCAAACCGATCGGGCTTTGCCGGCGTGGTTCACGCCGAGGGGGCGGCGGGAGACGCGGACTCGGTCGAGTCGGCGGCCTCGGGGGGCTGAAGCCCGAGTGAGATCGTGCCGTCGATCGCGTCCTGAGTGACCGCGACCTTGCGATCGCGCACAAGGACGAGCAAGGCGAGAAACAGGCCGACCATCTGCGAGCGGGTCCGTCCGCGGAAGATCGAGACGAACTCGACGCGGGCGGGGGTGGGCGTGGATGCGGCGGACTGGCGAAGCACACCCAGAATGTCTTCGGCGTGCATCTCGATGGGCGTGTCGTCGTAGGTGACGGTGTGGTCGCCCAGCCGGTCGAAGTTGACCGTCTCCATCACCTTGCGGAAGGCTTCGACCAGGTCGATCAGCTCGAAGTCCTCGAGGTCGAGGTCCGCGGCCTGTTCGGCGATCGCGGCCTGAAGCCGGGCGACCTGAGGATCGGTGCTGTTCGGGGTGACCGGGGCGTTGGGGAAGCGTGATCGCCACTGGTCGAATCGGTCTTCGAGCGCGTCGGCGGCGTCCCGGTAGGCCTTGTACGCGAGCAACTGGCGGACCAGATCAGCCCGAGGGTCTTCCGGGGCCTGCTGGTCACCCGGGGTGTCGGTCGCCTGGGGGGGGGCCGCGGGGGAGATCATCCGCGACTTAATTTCCGTCAACGTGGCGGCCATCACAAGGAACTCGCCGGCGACATCGATGTCTACACGGTCGATATGGCGGAGGAAGTCCATGTACTGATCGGCGACGACCGCGACGGGGATGTTGTGGATGTCGACCTCGGCCTTGCGGATGAGGTAGAGCAGCAGGTCCAGCGGACCTTCGAAGGCGTCGAGACGGACCTTGTAGTCTTCGGTGAGCATGGCGGGTCGGGTCTCTCCCGGGGTTCAGCATACGCTTGGACGATGCCCGAGCCCACGGAAATCCTCTCCGAAGCGACGTTCGCCCGCCAGGTGCTTCGCACCGAAGCCGAGGCATTGTCTGAACTTGCGGCCAACCTTCCGGAGGGGTTCGACCGAGCGGTCGGCCTGATTGTCTCGTGCGCCGACGCGGGCGGCACGGTTCTGGTCTCCGGGCTGGGCAAGAGCGGGCTTGTGGGGGCGAAGCTTTCGGCGACGCTGGCGAGTCTGGGCATCCCCTCGCACCCGGTCCACCCGACCGAGGCAGCCCACGGCGATCTGGGGCGGTTCCGCACTGTCGACACGGTGGTCTGCATCTCGTACTCGGGTGAGACGGATGAACTGGCGGCGTTGGCGGCGTCCCTGAAACAGGATGGGCTGCCGATCATTTCGATCACCGGTGGCGCACCGGACGGCCGCGGGCACGCGCCCTCGACCCTTGAGCGGCTGGCGACGGTGGCGCTCCGCATCGGACGCGTGGTCGAGGCGGGGGGGAATGAGTATGTCGCGCCCACGACTTCGACGACGCTGACGATGGCGCTGGGAGATGCGTTGGCACTGGCCGCGGCTCGCCGGAGGGGATTCACCAAGGCGGACTTCGCGCGTCGGCATCCGGGCGGCGCGCTGGGCGGACTGCTCAGGCCGGTGCGTGAGGTCCTGCGGTTTGAGGTCGGGCGGAATTGCCCGGTGGTTCCGGCGGACCGGACGGTGGACGCGGCGCTGCGGGAGGCGGCGCAGGTCGGGCGGCGTCCGGGGGCGCTGCTGGTGTCCGAGCCCGGGACCGGACGATTGGCCGGCCTGTTGACCGACGGGGACCTGCGTCGATTGGTGCTGCGTGACCGGGCCGAGCTTGATCGCGTGATCGGCGAGGTGATGACGCGTTCGCCGCGCACCCTGCCGGACTCTGCGGTGGTGCGAGATGCGGTCAACATGATCCGCGAGTTTCGCCAGGACGAGATCCCTGTTGTTGATGATGCCGGGAGGCCTGTGGGGATTCTCGACGTGCAGGACCTGATCGCCATGCGGCTTGTCAGGGATTAACGAAAGGACGACGCCCGATGCCATCCTTCAGCCACCCCCGTGTCGTGCAGTTGCTGGTTCTGGATGTCGACGGCGTGCTGACCGACGGGTCGATCTGGGTCGGCCAGGACGGGTACGAGCTCAAGCGGTTCCATGTGCGTGACGGGCTGGGGATCAAGATCTGGCAGCGGCTGGGGTACGACGTCGCGGTGATCTCGGGCCGATCGAGCCTCGCCGTCGAGCGTCGTATGGCCGAGCTGGGCGTCAAGCACCTCTACCAGGGCATCAAGGACAAGGTCGGATGCCTGTCGGAGCTCATCGATCGCTGCGGTGTGACGCTGGCGCAGGTCGCGTACATCGGGGACGATTGGCCGGACGCGGGCGTGCTGAAGCGTGTGGGGTATCCGATCGTCGTCGCGGACGCCGAGGAAGGGCTGAAGAGCCTGGGCGCGTTTGTGACAACGAGGCGTGGCGGCGAGGGGGCGGTGCGTGAGGCGATCGACCACCTGCTAATGGGCAAGGGCAAGAGCGAGAAGGACCGCGAAGAGATGGGGACCGACGGCAGCGAGCGGGCGACCCCGAAGGCGGGTCTGGGCCCGGGCATGCTCAAGCGGGATCCGGACGCGATCTTTCCGGAGGAAGGGCGATAGATCAGCGGTGCGCGGCGGTTCTCTGCCCGCAACGGGGTAGAATCGGCCCAGATGCGCACGAATCGTGACAGCGGCAGCACTCGGACGACGGGGCTTGTGGTGGCGGTCGTGGTGGCTTTGGCTGCCGCGGGGGGGCTCGGCTGGCTTGTGCTGTCGCGGAGCAAGCCGGCGGGGACGGCGGGAGAGACGCCTGCGATCGACGTGCCGCCGGACATCATGCAGATGCCCTCGGCCGGGGCGGCGCAGGGATTCACCGGCGCGGGGACGGGCAAGGGCGTCCGCGTTGAGCTGGCGGACCGCAAGGACCCCACGCGCACGAGTGCGATCATCGAGTGCGCGAGTCTGACGCCGATGGAGGCCAAGCAGTACGCGATGGAGCGTCCGGTCGCGAGGTTCTTTTTGCGAGACGGGCGCGTGGCGGTGGTGAGCGCGGACCGGGGTGTGGTGACCTGGCCCAGCCGGGATCAGGCGCCCGAGCGGGGCACGTTCGAGGGGTCTGTCCGCGTGGAGATCGGGCCGGGCGCGGGGGCGCAGGCCGACAAGCCGTCGCCCGACAGGGTGGTGCTGCAGTTCGAGGATCGGCTGGACTTTGATTCATCGCTGGGTGAGATGTCGACTCCTGGGATGATCCGCGCGTCGGCCGGGCCATGGAAGATCTCGGGGGGGGATTGGCGTGTGCTGCTGGATGAGCCCCGCAGCGGGGTGCAGCTTGCGCTGGTGAAGCGTGACGTGGTGATCGAGAACTCCGGCGAGGGCGGGCCCGCGGAAGAGAAGCCCGCCGACCAGAGCGACGCGCAGGGCGGAGCGCCCGCGGCGGACGCGATCGAGACGATCTATCGGACGGTGTTCCCCTCGTCGGTGGCGATCACGCTCGGCGGGCGGAAGGTGGACGCGCCGCGTGCGGAGGTGCTGGTTCGCCTTGTCGGCAACGCGCTGCGGAAGGACGCGGTCGCGACGCTCGACGAGCAGAGCGAGCCGACGCCGGCCCCGGCGGGAGAGGATACGGAACCGTCGCGAGAGACAGGCCGCACGTTGCGGCTCGCGTCGCCCGAGGGCTTTGAGATCAGGCCGGTTGAGACCGCGCCGGACGTGCTGGCGGCGGATGATCTTGTGGTGAAGCTCGGCGCTCGCGATGCGGCAAGCCCGGTGGTGTTCGCCGATCCAGAATCGCGGGCCAAGGGTGTCGCGGCCGAAGCGACGTACGCCGCCACGAGGGGCGTGCTCACATTGTCGTCCGATCGCGTGGGTGGGGTTCGGCTTGAATCGGAACGAGATGGCGTGCTCGAGGCTTCCGCCCTGACCGCGAACCTGCGAGCGAGGGTGGTCGGAGTGGTCGGAGCGGGCGTCCTGACGTCGATCGCGAAGGGCGAAGAGGATCCACGTTCGCTCTCGTGGCGGGAGCAGGCCGATTTCGTGTTCTATCCCGGACCTCAGTGGGAGATCGCCTCGGCGGATCTGTCGGGCCTTGTGGTGGCTCGGGATCGCGGCGCCTCGGCCGAAGCGGCCACGGTCCGCGCCAAGTTCGACCCTGGCTCGCTCGTTTCTCGCGTGGACATGGTCGGCGGGGCGGTGTTGCGTGATGGAAAGCAGGGGCTTCTGAGCGCGGAGACGATGCAGGTCGCCTTCGCGACGGAAACCGGCCGGAGTGTTCCCTCGCTGCTGACGGCGTCCGGGCTCGTCGAGGCGAGGCGGAGCCCCGAGTTGCTGAGCGCGGGCTTCCTGGAGGCGACGCTCGGCGAGGACGAGCAGGGCCGAACATCCGTGCTCAAGCTGCTCGCACGCGAGACGGTGAACTTTGCCGGGAAGGACAGTGTCACCGCGTTCGCGGGTGAGTTGCGGGCGGATGTCCCGGCGGAGACAGCCACGCTGATCGGCAACAACTCGACCATCAGCCAGAATTCGTCGAGCGTGGTCGGCCCGCTGATCCACGTCGGCGGTAAGGATCGCTCGATCAAGGTCGAAGGTCCGGGCAGCTTTGAGACCACGGACGATCAGGGGCTTCATGCCCGCGCGACGTGGACCGAGTCCATGTCGTACGCTGACGCATCCGGTGTGCTGACGGCCCGTGGCTCGGCCAAGGTTCGAGCGCTGCGGAACGCCGCAACCATCGAGACGGTCAACGCGTCGGAAGTTCGCGTGGAACTCGAGCCCAGGCCTGTCGAGAGCGAAGAGAAGTCGGCGAAGACCGAAGAGGATCCCGCCACGCCGCCCGCGACGGCGGTCGCGGAGTTGAGCGGGGATTCGATCATCGCTCCGGGCGATCGTCGTCTGCTGCGGGCGCGGGCCTCGGGAACCAGTGACGCCCGCGCGACCGTCGAATCGCGTCGGTACGACGCGCCGGTGTCGCTCGATGGAACGCAGGGCGCCAAGGCGGTGCAGGTGTTGTATCTGGAAGGCGAGCGGATCGAGGCGGACAACCTGGCGGGCACGCTTGTGGTGCCGACGCCCGGACGGGCCCTGTCGATGGACCGACGCGCGACGCAGGAGGCGGGCGAGCCGGCCGGCTCTGACATGTTCGCGGGCGGCGCTCGCGGGACCGCGCTCTTTGAGTGGTCCGGTTCGATGACGTATGAACGTCCGACCGGAAAGCTCTCGATGCTCGGCGGGAGCAAAGCGACGCACCAGCGACCGGCCGAAGGAACCACGCTGTACCTTGAGAGCCAGTCGCTGACCGCGTCGATCGAGCAGGCCGAGAACGCCGAGGGGCGTCTCGTGAATGCCGAGGCGACGGGGTCGGTCTTCGCGTCGTCGAAGCCAGCGCCGGGATCGTCCGGCGGAAGCGAACGCCAGTTGTCCGCGGATCGGCTGTTCTACGACGCGTTGCTCGGCACGATGCGCGTGCTGGCCGCGCCCGGGGCCGAGGTGACCGTCTTTGATGCGGCGAACGCGACCCCCGTCCGGGCGGCCGAGATTCTGTGGGATCTGGGCAAGGATCGGGTCGAGGTGGTCCGGCCCAGCCCGATCGTCACGCCCCGTTGAAGTGAGCGTGCGGGGGCCGGATCAGCGGCGAGTCTCGGGGGCGTCGCCCTCTTCAACACGCGGGCGAGGGGCAGGGACTTCGATCTCCATCCAGACCGGGAAGTGGTCCGACGGAAACTCGGCGGCACCCGATGGCTTGTGCCTCCACACGCCCGCCTCACGAACTCGGATCAGCTTGCTCGGCAGCACATAGTCCACACGGAGCTTGAATCTCGCGGTGTCCGAAGGCGTCAACCCCGGGATCTCGACCGGCGACACAGGCACCAGCTCAGCGTTGACATGCCTGTTCCCCAGCAAGTACGTCTTGATTGGGTTCCTGACGGAGTTTCCCTTTTCCGGGTCGGCGTTCAGATCGCCCAGCACGACAAACGGCATCGGTTCGATTTCGACCCGACCATCCGCCCGTGTCGCCAATCCGCCCGCGACGCCACGATCATCCACCAAGGCCGGGCTGTTCTCGATGTAGTCGCGCCAGAAGCGGATCTCGTCGTGGTTTCGCACCTTGTTGCGCTGCTCGGGCCCATCGAACGCGGGTGGAGTGGGGTGGCTGCACAGGAAGTGAACCTTGGCGCCATTGGGCAGGATCACCGGCACATCCCAGTGGCTCTTGGACGAGAGCCGAAAGCCCTCGAACTCCTCGGCGGAATAGAACTCGGTCCCGTCGGCGTTTTTGGGGGTCATCGCTCCGTCGAGAAAGCTCCACGGGAACATCTGGAACGTGCGCACATCGGCGAGATCGATCGAAAGGCGATGGTCCACCAACAGGGCCATCCCGTACTGGCCCGGGAAGGTCCCGAATCCCCAGCAGTCCCCGCCGTACGCCCGGCCGGCGGCCTGCTCGGCGGGGGGCAGCGGCGCGGGCGAGCCGTCGGGCAGGCTGGGGCGGGGTGTCGGATAGGTCGAGGTCACCACGCCGTCGTTGTCGAGGTCATACCCCGAGAAGAGCCCGGTGTTGACCGGGGCCATGAACGCGTTCATGCGGATCGGAGCGACATCGGACGCCTGCGCAACCGCGAGATAGAGGTCGGCGAACCGCTGCCCGTTGCTGCCCGCGGGCTTGCCCGCGTCCGCGGGTGTTGCTCCTTGCGGCGTCGCGGGTTTGGGTGTCTCGGGATCGAACGCGATCTCGTTGAGAAGGATGACGTTCGGTCGAAGCCTTTGGATCACCTCGGCGAGCTTGCGCAGCCTTGGGTTGGTGCCGTCCGCCAGATCCGACGATCGCACGTCTTCGAGATTGAACGTGGCGACGCGAAGAACGACGGGGGCGGGAGCCGGCCGGTCTCCTGTGGGCGTCTGCGCGACGGAAAGGGCAAGCATCAGCGGAAGTGAGGCGAGCATGCGGCCGAAACAGTAGCCCGGGCCCACGGGACAATGTCCAGTCGCTCGCCCACTCACTCGACTCAAGTCAGGCGATGCTCCTGTTTCGTGACGACCCCATGCCGGGCTCGTCCGCCGCCTCCTGATCCAACTCGGTCGGCGGTTGGCCTGCCCGGCAGGGCTACGATCGCTCCATGAGCATCCGGCGGATTCTGGTCACGGGCGGGGCGGGGTTTTTGGGGTCGCACCTGTGCGAGCGGCTCGTGCAGGCGGGGCACGACGTCGTGTGCGTCGACAACCTCTACACCAGCCAGAAATCGAACATCGCCCATCTCCTCGGCAAGCCCAACTTCGAATTCATCCGCCATGACGTGACGCACCCCCTCTATCTCGAGGTCGATGAGATCTACAACCTCGCCTGTCCCGCCGCGCCCGGGCATTACCAGTACAACCCCATCAAGACCATGAAGACCAGTGTCCTCGGGGCGATCCACGTCCTGGGGCTCGCCAAGCGATGCAAGGCCAAGGTTCTCCAGGCGTCGACCAGCGAGGTGTACGGCGATCCGACAGAGCACCCGCAGAAAGAAACCTATCGCGGGAATGTCAACCCGATCGGGCCCCGCGCGTGTTATGACGAGGGCAAGCGGGCCGCCGAGACGCTCTTCTTTGACTACCACCGCGCGAACAAGGTGAACATCCGCGTGGTGCGGATCTTCAACACCTACGGCCCTCGCATGCACCCCTTCGACGGGCGCGTTGTCAGCAACTTCATCCGACAGGCTGTCCGGGGCGAGTCGATTTCGATGTTCGGCGATGGGAGCCAGACGCGGTCGTTCTGCTACGTCGACGACCTTGTCGAGGCGATGATCCGCATGATGAACGGGCCCGACTCGTTCGTTGGCCCGGTCAACATCGGCAACCCCACCGAGTTCACGATCATGGACCTTGCGAAGATGGTCCGGGAGCTGACCGGCACCGATCGACCGATCCTCCACAAGCCCATGCCCGAGGATGACCCCAAGCAGCGTCAGCCCGACATCACCCTCGCCCGCACCCACCTGGGCTGGGAGCCGAAGGTGGCCCTGCGTGAGGGGCTCGAGCGCACGATCGCGTACTTCCGCGGAGTTCGGTGGGAAGACTTCCGGGCACCGACGCCCAATTACTGAGCGAACGGCCGTGTAAAGCGTTTCTGTTGCTGAGGTTGCGAGCAACGGCGGGGCGGGGATATGCTCGCGTGCCGGGCTCTGTCATTGTTTGGTCGGGCCGGCAGCAGACGAAAGGGTCATCGCGTGGGCAGTTCGAAGTCGGGCGGTGGGCCGGGAAAGTCGCGGGCCGTGCTGGTGGCGAACGGTGACCTCCGCCGCAGCGCTAATGAAGCGTGCTGGCCCGCGCAGAAAGCGCTCGAGAAGCAGATCGCCGCGGCGATGCGTGAGATCGGCTGGACGGTCCGCCGGGGTCATCCCGAGCGCGGGCCGATGGGCGAGAAGCACGGGTTCATCGCGAGCCAGGCCCACGGGCGAGAGGTGTTCGCCGCGATCGACCCGCGCGAGCCTCTCATCGTTGCCGAGGCCGTCTGGCAATACAGCCATCACGTGCTGCCCGGGTTGATGCGGCACAAGGGGCCGATCCTGCTTGCTGCGAACTGGAGCGGGCAGTGGCCCGGGCTGGTCGGCGTGCTGAACTTGCGTGGAAGCCTGACGAAGGCGGGCGTGCCCTACGCGATGCTCTGGACGGAGGATTTTTCGTCCGCGGCGACACGCAAGCAGCTCAGGTCGTGGGCCTCGACCGGCAGGATCGAGCACGACACGTCTCATGCGTGCAAAGTCGGATGGGATGACCTGCCCAAGTGGGCGAGAAAGACCGGAGAATCTCTTGCGGCCGAACTGCGACAGCGTCCCGCGATCCTGGGCGTCTTTGACGAAGGCTGCATGGGGATGTACAACGCGATCATCCCCGACGAGCCGCTGCACGCGGTGGGGGTGTTCAAGGAGCGACTGAGCCAGAGCGCTTTGTACTACGCGATGACCCGCGTGGAAGATGCGGACGCCAAGGCAGCCCTGGCCTGGCTGCGTGCCAAGGGCATGACGTTCCGCACAGGACGCGACGAAGAGACCGACCTGACCGAGCGTCAGATCCTCCAGCAGCTCCGGATGTACATCGCGGCGGTGCGACTCGCCGACGAGTTCGGGTGTGATGCGATCGGCATTCAGTATCAGCAGGGGCTCAAGGACCTGGCTCCGGCGAGCGATCTAGCCGAGGGGCTCCTGAATTGTTCCGATCGTCCGCCCGTTCGGGCCGTCGAAGGCCCGCGCAAGGGCAAGGTGCTTTTCGCGGGTCGGCCTGTCACGCACTTCAACGAGGTCGACGAGTGTGCCGGTCTCGACGGGCTAATGACCCAACGCGTCTGTGATCGTCTCGGGCTCCCCGGCGACAACACACTTCACGACCTGCGATGGGGCGATCGGGACGCCAGCGGCACCGTCAAGGACTATGTCTGGGTCTTCGAGATTTCCGGGGCGGCCCCCCCTTCGCATTTCGTCGGGGGCTATCGCGGGACCAGCAGCGAACGCCAGCCGCCCATGTACTTCCGCCTCGGCGGTGGGACGGTCAAGGGAGTCAGTCGCCCGGGGGAAGTGGTCTGGTCGCGGATCTTTGTCGACCAGGACCGCCACGGGGCATGCCGACTCAACATGGATCTGGGGCGCTGCAAGGCCGCCGAACTGCCGGCTGTCGAGACTCGCCGTCGGCTTGAATCAACGACCCCGCAGTGGCCGATTATGCACGCGGTGACGTACGGCGTGTCGCGCGACCAGATGATGGCAAGGCACCAGAGCAACCACATCCAAGTGGTGTACGGCGAGGACGCGTGCTCGGCGGACCGCTTGCTTGCCGCGAAGGCGGCCTTGGCCTCGGCGATGGGGATGCGTGTGGCGATCTGCGGGAGCAACGCCCGCGGGGAGTCGCTGGCCGAGGCGATCGCAAAGGTCAAGGCATGACCGGGAGCCGCGTGTGAAAGTCAAGTCACCCAGCGACGTGCTCATCATGGCCGACGGGGATGTTCCGTCCCTTGTGGCGCTCGCCGCGGCGAGAGAGGCCTTTCTGTCGAGCAAGGAGCCGCCCACACGTGCCGCCGCCGCATGGGCTTGGTCGGCCCTCTCCGAAACGTCCGTTCCGCGACGCCGCGCGGTCGAGGCGCAGGCCAAAGCGTTGGGGCTGGTCTTTGTCGAGGGTGCGCTGGATGCACTGACGCGGGCGCACGCCTTTCCGGGCGAGCAGGAGTCCGCGGCGATCCTGGCTGCGGGCTTCGACGCCGCGAGGCAGGGACGCAGTCAGATCATCTGGCCCGCCGTGGCCGGCGGAGACGGCGGCGTGGAGCGAGTCGCCAGAGTCTCGGACAAGGCCACCCTGCTCACCCGGCTTCTCGGGCTCGACAGTCCGCAGCACGGCGTCGCCTCGATCCGCATCGAAGCCCCCATGGCCGACCTGTCCGATCGACAGGTCGCCGATCTCGCCGCGGAGCTGGGCGTGCCCGTTCAATTGTGCTGGTGGTGGACGCAGGGCAACACCGCGGCCGGCGCCAGTGTGGAGGCCAAGGCCCTGGCGGACGCCGCCAGGCGGCGCTGGGAGCCCCTTCTGCAGGGGGCGGGCTGGAAGCCCAAGGGTCGTGTAGTCTGATCAATGATCCCGCCGCACTCGGCGGGGAGTCCAGGAGTGTGCGCATGAAGGCTGTGTTCTGCATCTCGGCGGCGTTGGCGTTGGCGATGACGGGCGGTTGTGCGGCGGGGGATGGCCGAATCCGCGCGCTCGTGGTCACCGGGCACAACAACCACAATTGGCAGTACACCAGCCGGATGCACGCGGACACGCTCGAGGCCACGGGACGCTTCAAGGTCGATATCACGGACGCGCCGGGCTCGGTGCTCGGCGACCCGGCGAAGGTCACCACGTATCAGGTTGTGATCTTGGACTACAACGATCTGGGCGCTCCGCGACGCTGGGGGCAGCCTGCGGAAACCGTTTTCATCGAAGCTGTGCGCAACGGGCTTGGTGTTGTGTCGGTTCACGCGGCGAACAACTCCTTCAGCGGGTGGAAGGAATACGAGCAGATGGTGGGGCTGTTGTGGCGGGAGGGCACGGGACACGGGCGATTCCACGAGTTTGAGGTGCGCACGGTCGACGCTTCGCATCCGGTCTTTGCGGGCCTGCCCGCGGCGAGCCGCACCACCGACGAGCTCTACCACAAGCTGGTGAACAGCCAGAACGTGCCGTACAGGCTGCTGGCTTCGGCGATGTCGAGCACGGAGAGCGGCGGAACGGGCAAGGACGAGCCGATGGCCTTCACGCTCGACTTCGGCAAAGGACGCGTCTTCCACACCCCGCTGGGGCACGTCTGGACCGGAGATGAGGGGAGCAAGATCTCGGTGACGACGCCGATCTTCCGCGCCCTGCTCACGCGCGGAGCGGAATGGGCAGCCACGGGCAGCGTCTCGCTCCCCGCCGAGTGGAGCGACGTGCGCACGCACAACACGCTCACGAGCGAGGAGGAAGCCGCGGGCTGGCAGTTGCTGTTCGACGGCAAGAAGCCCCCGTCGTTCCGCGGCTGGAAGAAGGACTCGCTCCCGTCACGCTGGAAGTTCGACGACGGGACCCTCCGCCTCACCAAGGGCGAGGGCGAAGGCGGCGACATCTGCACGCTCGAGGAGTACGCCGATTTCGAGTTTGCTCTGGACTGGAAGGTCGCGCCGGGCGGGAACAGCGGCGTGATGTACCGCGCCACCGAGGACAAGAACTATCCCTGGGAGACCGGCCCGGAGATGCAGATTCTTGACAACGCGAGGCACCCCGACGGGAAGAAGCCCAAGACGAGCGCCGGTTCTCTCTACGACCTGAAGGAATGCGGCGTCGATGTCGCCAGGCCCGCCGGCGAGTGGAACAGCGCCCGCGTCGTCGTGCGAGGGACGCGGATCGAGCACTATCTCAACGGGTTCAAGGTCCTCGAGATCGACACCGCGTCCGACGAGTACAAGAAGCGGCACGCCGAGAGCAAGTGGCCCGGCATGCCCGACTACAACACCCGCTCGAAGGGGCGCATCGCGCTGCAGGACCACGGCGACGAGGTCGCGTTCCGCAACATCAAGGTTCGCCGCATCGAACGCTGATCGGCATCAGGACGGGAAATCGCTGGCGAGGAATCGGCCGTCTCGGCTGAAGACCTCGCCGTCCGCCTCGATCGTGCCGCCGGGCGAGAGCGCGCCCGGTCGCATGTCGCAGACCATGTCCCAGTGGAGCGCCGACTGGTTGGTGTTGCCGCTCTCGGGGTATCCCGCGCCGACCGCCGCGTGGAAGGTCCCGCCGATCTTCTCGTCGAAAAGGGTGTTCTTGCTGAACTGCGTGATCGAGTAGTTGGTTCCGATGGCGATCTCGCCGAGGTTCCGAGCCCCCTCGTCCTGATCGAGCATCGAGAACAGGAAATCCTCGCCCTTGCGTGCCGAGGCGTCGACGACGCGTCCTGCCTTGAACCGCAGGCGAACCCCCTCGACCTCCCGTCCCTGGTAGACCGCCGGGAAGGTGTAGTTGACGTGCCCGTCGACGCCGAGGCCCGCGGGTGGAAGCGTTGGGCCCGCGAAGACTTCGCCATCGGGGAAGTTCTCCTTGCCCGCGCAGTTGATCCACGTGGCCGCGCTGACGTCCACGGTGAGGTCGGTGCCGTCGTGCCCTGCGAATGCCGGGGAGAGGAAGCGGAGGGACTTTCGGGCCTGCAGGTAATCGCGGAGTCGCTGCTGCTTCTCGTGAACCTTGGCCCACGCCGCCGCCGGATCGGGCAGGTGCAAGAGGCCGGCCGCATACACGAAGTCGGCGTACTGGGCGAGGGACATCTCGGCATCCTGGGCGCTCGCGTGCGTGGGGAACTGGGTCCCGCACCATCTGAGCTTCCCTTCCGCCGCACGCTGCATGAACCTGGAGAGGAACGGCCGCCTGGCCTGCTGCAGCAAGGCCAGCTTTGACGGTGCGTAGCGGGACAACGCCTTGGTGTTCGCCTCGGCCATGATCGAGAAGTGAACATCGACACTTTCGATGTAGTGCAGGTGCACCGGGTGAACTCGGGCGAGCTGCTCGTCGCTTGCGTTGTTCAGCAGCGACTCCGCGAAGTATGTCGTCCGCGGCACCCAGAACGGGTCGCCGCCCTCGCGGATCACCGCTTCGCCGATCGCATCGACGAGCGGCAAGGCCTCGGGCTGGGCCATGATCCCCACGACGTCCCCCTTGCGGACCGACGCGGAGTACTTCACAAGCACCTGGGCAAGCTTCTCGATCCGTGGGTCGCGCATCGTCTTCTCCGGAGGGAAGGGGTTCTCGGGGGGGCTATTCTGACGATCCGCCCGCCGCCGTGCAAGCCGATATCCTTGACTTCGGCGGCGGCCGCACCGGCACCAGCCGCCACGGGAGATCGGCGATGAAGGCATTCGAGCGGGCAATCATCTACACGGGACTGGCGGCGGCGATCGCGATGGCCGCGGGGTGGCCGGGCGTCGGAGATCGCGCCCGGGCCGCGGAGTTCGGGTGGCCCGCCTCCTCCGCCGCGGACATGAAGGTGGCCAGCTTCGATGTGTTGATCGTGCTGGAGAGGATGTTCCTCTCGGACAAGTACCGCGCGGAGCGCGACGCCGAGGCCGCCAAGCTCCAGCCCATGCGCGACCAGTTGCTGGGCATGCAGACCAGACTCCAGCAGCTCGACCAGAACTCGGAGGAATTCAAGGCCCAGATTCCCACGTTCGAGAAGATTCGTGGCGACCTGCAGCAGGCGGAACAGCGAGTCGTCGCGTTCCAGGCGTCGCAGGTCTCGCGGGCGTACGTTGAGGTCGCTGCGGCGGCGAAGAAGGCTGCGGGCGAGCTTGGCTACACCCACGTAGTCGCGAGCCGGCCCGTCGGCGCCGAGTTCCGCGGGCAGAACGTCGAAAGCGTGGTGCAGGAAGTTCTTCAGCGCGTGTTGATCGTCGGCCCCGAAGGTCAGGACATCACCGAGAGCGTGCTCAAGGAGCTGAAGATCGAAGCGCCAACGCCCGCGATCGCGGTGCCGGTCGAAGAAGGCCCCAAGACCGCAACGCCCAAGTGATCAGCGGGCCCTTCGCCCACAGCACACACTCCCTGGAAACACAGAGGCGACCCGGACCCAGCGTCCGAGTCTCCTCTTGCGTTTGTGAGCGGTCAGCGTTCAGCGCGTTGGTTCGCCTGTGCGAGCTTCGAGCACCACGGTCAGTGTCATTTCCTTCCCATCGCGCGTGATCGTGACTTCGACCTTGTCGCCGGGTTTCTGAGCGCGGAGCAGCGGGGTCCAGTCCTCGACCGCCTTGATCGCCTTGCCGTTCCACTTCACCATGCGGTCGTTGTCCTTGAGACCCGCCTTCGACGCCGGCGTGTTCGGGAAGACCTGCCCGATGAGCACGCCGGGGACATCGTCGGCGTAATCGGCGGGCATCACACCGAACCGCACGCCGCCGCCGGGCCCAGCCGGAGCGGGGTTGTCGGCCGCGCCGGGCAGCTTGTTCAGGCGCTCGGCCAGAGATCGGGAGAGCGTCGTGTTGGGGAAGAGGGTG
>DDSG01000166.1 GCA_002343325.1 Phycisphaerales bacterium UBA2396
CATCGTCGCCTTGTCCGTCTCGATCTCCAGAAGCGTCTCGTCACGCTTCACGTAATCCCCGACCTTCTTCACCCAGCGCAGCACCACGCCGCTGGTCACACTCTCGCCGGCCTGGGGAATCATGATTTGAACGGCCATCGCTCTGCCTTCCGTGACTTGGGTTCACTCTGCCGAATCGTTCGATCCACTCTTCCGACTCAACGCCCCGCCTTCGTCGCCGCCTTCTTCGCCGTCACCACCTCGCGGGCCGACCCGTTTACGCCCCCCGACGGAGACGCCTTGGGCTCGGGCTTGGCGCCCTCGGGCGAAGGGCCCAGCGGCCCGATCGCCGAAGACAGGATCGCCTCCTGCTGCCGCTTGTGCGCATACTCGCTGCCTGTCGCCGGGCTCGCCGACGCCGGCCGACCGCAATACGCCAGCGACACGCCCAGCTTCTCGCGGAACACGTCCGCGATGTACAGGAACGCGCCCGCGTTCCGCGGCTCCTCCTGCACCCACACCCGTTCCGCCGCCTTGGGATACCGCCCGTCGATCGCCCGCACCATTTCCGCGTGGAACGGATAGAGCTGCTCGATGCGCACAATCGCGGTCTCCGCGTTGCCGATCGCCGCCCGACGCTCCGCCAGCTCGTGGAACACCTTGCCCGTGCAATAGATCACCCGGCGAACCTTCGAAGCGTCCTTCACGCCCGCGTCATCGATCGCGTGCTCGAACCGGCCCTTCACCAGCTCGTCCGTCGTCGCCGTCTCCACGCGCAGGAACTTCTTGGGCGTCATCACGATCAGCGGCTTGCGGAAGTTCCGCTTCACGTGCCGCCGCAGCAGGTGGAACATCTGCGCACCCGTCGACGGGTACACCACTTCCATGTTCTCGTCCGCGCACAACTGCAGGAACCGCTCAAGCCGCGCCGAGCTGTGCTCCGGGCCCTGCCCCTCGTACCCGTGCGGCAGCATCAGCACCAGCCCCGCCCAGCGGTCCCACTTCACCTCGCTCGCGGCCATGAACTGATCGATGATCACCTGCGCCGTGTTGCAGAAGTCCCCGAACTGCCCCTCCCACATCACCAGCGCGTGCGGGTTCGCCCGAGAATACCCGTAGTCAAACCCCATCACCGAGTATTCGCTCAGCGGGCTGTCCCACACCTGCATCTTCGCCTGCTTCTCGCGGATGTGGTTCAGCGGCGCCACACGCTCGCCCGTCTTCTCGTCACGAAGCACCGCATGACGCTGCGTGAACGTCCCACGCCGGCAGTCCTGCCCGCTCAACCGGATCGGCGTCCCCTCCAGCAGCAGCGTCCCGAACGCCAACTGCTCCCCGTCCGCGTGATTCAGCTTCTTCGTCTTCGGCAGGTTCGCCCGAGACTCCAGCAAGCCCTTCAGCTTCGAGTGAGGCGTAAAGCCCCCCGGCAGGTTCGCGTACGCCCCGCACACCTCCGCCAGAACCTGCTCGCTGACCGCCGTCGGCACGTGCTCAAAGCTGTACCGCCCCACGAACCCCGCCCAACGCCCCTGCCCCGGCGGCGGCACGGGGTTCACCGGCTTGCTCTTGACCTGCGTCTGCACCTCATCCAGCAACGCGATCTCCGCGTCGATCAGCCCCTGCGCCTCGTTCGAAGTGATCACGCCCGCGCGCTCAAGCCGCTCCGCATAAATCGCCCGCGTCCCCGGGTGCGCACGGATCTTCGCGTACATCCCGGGCTGCGTGTACCCCGGCTCGTCCTGCTCGTTGTGCCCGTGCTTGCGGAAGCACACCAGATCGATCCACACGTCCTTCCCGAACGCGTGGCGATACTCGATCGCCAGCCACGCCGCCCGCACGCACGCCTCCGGGTCGTCCCCGTTGACGTGCAGCACCGGCGCGCTCGTGATCTTCGACACGTCCGTGCAGTACGACGTCGACCGCGAGTCCGACGCGTCCGTCGTGAACCCGACCTGGTTGTTGATCACCACGTGGAGTGTCCCCCCGACGTGGTACCCCTCCAGGTACGACATATTGATGCACTCGGCCACCACGCCCTGCCCGATCACCGCCGCGTCCCCGTGAATCAGCAACGCCGCGATCTCGCGCCGCCCGTCACGCCCCTCCGCCGACGCCGCGTCCTGCCTCGCCCGCGCTCGCCCCATCACCAGCGGGTTCACGCTCTCAAGGTGGCTCGGGTTGTTCAGCATCGACAGGTGGACCGGGCCCGCCGGCGTGATCTGATCAAACGAATACCCGCGGTGGTACTTCACGTCCCCGCCCCCGGCGTCCGCACCCTCGGTCCACGAGTCCTCGAACTCCGTGATGAGCCGATCCAGACCCTTGCCCAGGTAGTTCCGCAGCACGTTCAGACGCCCGCGGTGCGCCATCCCCACGATGATCTCACGCGTCCCGAGCTCCCCCGCCCGGTCGGTCATCATCCGCAGCATCGGGATCAGCGTCTCGCCCCCCTCCAGGCTGAATCGCTTCTTCCCCTGATACCGCTTGCTCAGCCAGCGCTCGAGCGTCTCCGACTGCGTGAGCGCCCCGAGGATCGACCTCCTGTGCTCCTCGCTCAGGGCGATCGGCGACTCCAGCCGCGCGATCCACCACGCTCGTTCCTCCGGGCTCGGCGCGTGCATGAACTCCGCGCCAAGCGTCCCGCTGTACACCGACTTGAGCCGCCCCACAAGCTCCCCGAGCGTCCCGCCGCGTGCCAGCGGCTTGCCCAGGTCCGACTCGCTCAGCCCGAACGTCGACAGACTCAGCGCCGCGACCTCTCCACGCCCACCGCCCAGCGGATCGATCTGCGCCGCCAGATGCCCGTGGGTCCGATACGCCTCGACCAGCCGGTCCGCCGCGATCTCGATCGTCGACGCGCCGCCGCCGGCCGGTTGCGCCGCGCCGAGGTCAAAGCCCTGGCAGAAGGCGCGCACGTCCGCGGGCACGCTGTTCGGGTCGGCCTTGAACTGGGCGTACGCCGCGTCGAGATACTCCGCGCTCCAAGCATTGATCGAGGGTTGCACGCCGCGCGGGCTGGTCGAAGATGGGTCAGCAGTCATGTTCCGGTCCGTCGTGAGGCCCGAATAAAACACGAACAATCGGGCGGTTCTAAGATCCTGAATCGTACGCCTTCATATCGGGCCGCACGCGGAGACCCGCTTCAGAACATGATCGCTCGATTCCTGCGAACGCCGACGCGGGTTCGCGAGATCCCGATACCGGGTGTGAACGGATCCGCCGACATCGGGATTGTCTCATGGGCCGCGGATGCGGTGAGGGGTTCGGCAGGGGTGCCGGAGGGATGGGGGCCGATAATGTGGAAAACGTCTCACATCATAAAGTCACCGCTTGCGACAGACGATGCTCCCGGTTACGGTACCCCGATGCGAGTTGCAGCAACCATGACAGTCGTCTCGCTTTCCACCCTCCTTTTCGGATCGGTGCTCGCCGCGGGAAGCATGAAGGTCCGCGAAAAAGGGGGCCTCGCGGCTCAGCCGATCTCGGCGGAGCACATGCGGGCTTTGGCCGGCGCCGATACGGGCATCAGAAGGTGCAACCCGAACGGAAGCACCAACGGATGCCCCGGCAAGGGCTGTTCCGGAGGGGACAATTCGATCTGCGTCATCTGCAATCACGAGCCATTCGCCAACGAGGAGTGCTCGTCCTCCGGCACCGGTCCTCAATGCACCATGGCTCAGCTCAATTGGTGCAAGGACCGCGACCCGCCCATCAACGGAACCAAAGGCTACTGCCTCGCCGGAACGTGCTATCCCTATCACCCGGCTGTCTATGTGGGTTGCGGCGTCTACACGACCTGCCCATGACTCTGCGCGTCTCATGCTTCTTGCGCTGGCGAGAAGTGTCTGTTCCATGTTCGAACGAGGAAAGGAGCCAAACTATGGCGTTCATGCCCTTCGCGTCCGTTCTCATCTCTTTCGCGGCGACGGTCTCCGCCCCGCCCACGCCCGCCGATATCCGCGAGGAACTCGGCATCGCCCGCTCCCTGCTCAGCGGGCTGTCGATCACCTGCATGAACGAGGTGCGTGCGTTCGGCGAGGACCCCGAGTCTCGCGAACCACGCTCGACGCAGCGCCGCAGCATCTTCACGTGGGGCGAGAACGGCAAGAAGCGAGTCGAGTCCTGGTACTACGGGTACGAAGCGCCCGGCCAAGGGCCCTTCATGCACGGCATCGCCTTCTTTGACGGCAGAGACACCTTCCGAATCCGCGAGCGGTCCGAGAGGGACACGCAGCCGGGGATGCCCGTGGCGGTCTGGAGCGGACTCAACACCGAGTTCTTCCCGACGCACTCGATCGCCAATTTCGAAACGATCGCCTTCGGAGGCGTGCAGCCTCTGACCCTCGACGCCGTCCTCGCCGATCCGCAGTGGATCGCGGTTGTTGCTCCGGAACCCGAAGTGGTAGGCGGGCAAAGCTGCTGGAAGCTCGAAGTGGCGAGGGAAGGCAGGCCCGACTCGGTGTTCACGTTCTGGCTCGGGCGTGACGTCGGTCTGATGCCCGTCAAGTCGACGTTCGTCGTCTCGCGTCATCCGGAAACGGGCCAGCCCGGGCTCATCAACGGAACCATCGCGTCGGACTTCGATGAAGTCCGGCCCGGGCTGTGGCTGCCGAGGGTCGTGCGGATGACCGATCCTGACGACCCGTCGCCTGAGACCTGGCAGCAGTTCACGAGAACAGAGGTCCGCACGCTCGAGGCCGGTGCCGACCTTGCGCCCGAGCTGGCACGCGGCGCGCTGGACATGATCGATTTTCGCAGCGGCGAGCGGTACCTGCTGCTCGACGGCGAACGCGGCCCGTCCACGCCCATCGCGGATGCGAAGAAGCTCGAACGCGAACTCAACGATCTCACCTCGCAAGGTCGGGTTCTCGCCGCGAGCGCCAACACACCGAGCCCCAAGGGGCTGCCGATTGTCGCCCTGATCGGCCTGACTGCCGGCCTCGGCGCGGCCATAGGCTGGGGTGTGTGGCAGCTCGCCCGCCGTTGACAGGCCGAGGGCAGCAACCGTGCGTTCATTCCGAGCATTGATCGGGATGGTTGTCCTGTTCGCGTGCGGGGCGTCGTGGTCCGCGAAGGCCCAGGGCCCAGCCACGCCACCCGCCACGACATCCGTCACCACGGGCCAGGATCAAGCGTGCGCGGCCAAGGCCGCGTACATCTACGCGTTGCTCGTCGAGCGGCCGCGCAGCTACCAGGATCTGGTCACATCGCTTCCCCCCGAAGAG
>DDSG01000141.1:0-21182 GCA_002343325.1 Phycisphaerales bacterium UBA2396
GTCGGCGCCGGATCAGCCCGCGCCGGGGGTGGACGCGCCGACGGGCAAGCCGGCGGAGCCCGAGACGGGGTTGCTGGCGGCGAAGCGGCGTGCGGCCGAGCGGTATCGGGAGTAGGGATGTTCCGGGCGATTAGGTAATCGCGAGCGGCGAGGTGCTGTCCCCGAAGTTGTCGCGCGGGCAGCCGGCGCGATCGAGCATCGAGAGGTAGAGGTTGCAGAGGGGGGTCTCGCGCTTGGATTGGATGAGGCGTCCGGTGGCGACGCCGCCGCCGCCTCGGCCCGCGAGCACGATGGGCAGGTCTTCGTGGTTGTGCTTGTTGCCGTCGCTGATCCCGCCGCCGAAGAGGATGAGGCTGTTGTCGAGGAGTGAGCCTTCGCCCTCGGGCGTGTCGGCCAATTTGCGGACAAAGCGGGCGAAGCGTTCGACGTGGAAGCGGTCGATCCGCCGGATCTTCTCGATCATCTCGGCGTTGCCCTGGTGGTGGGAGAGATGGTGGTGCCCGTCGCGGATGCCGATCTCGGGGAAGGTCCGGTTGCTCCCGTCGACGGCGAGCATGAGTGTGCCGACGCGGGTGCTGTCGGTCTGGAAGGCCAGCAGCAGCATGTCGAACATGAGGTCCATGTGCTCGCTGATTGTGTCGGGGATTCCGGCCGGGGCGGGGGTGCTGGGGAGTCGGGGCGCGTCGGACTCGGCCCGGGCCCGCTCGATCCGCTGCTCGAGCTCGCGCACGGCGGTCTGGTACTGGTCGAGCTTGCGGCGGTCGCTGGGTCCGAGGGTTGATTCGAGGGACTTGCTCTCGGCGAGGACGAAATCGAGGATGCTCTTCCGGCGGGAAAGGCGTTCGTTGGCCGCGGCCTGCTGGGATGCGTCGCCGAAGAGACGCTCGAACGCCGCGGCGGGATCGATGATCTTGGCCATCGGGGTGGACTCGTCGCGCCAGGAGATGTTGGACGAGTACGCGCAGGAGTAACCCGAGTCGCAGTTGCCGGCGGAGGGGCCGTGCTCGCAGCCGAGCTCGATCGAGGGGAGGCGGGTGAGCTTGCCGAGCGAGGCGGCGGCGACCTGGTCGATGCTGACGCCGTTGCGGATGTCGTTGCCGGCGGTCTTGCGGGCTTGCTGGCCTGTGAGGAAGCTGGCGGAGGAGCGGGCGTGGTCTCCGGGGCCGTCGCCGTTGGCGCGGGCTTTCTGGAGGGTGAGCCCGGTGAGCACGTTGACGTGGTTTCGGACGGCGGCGAGGGGTTCGAGGGTGTCGGCGAGCTCGAGCAGGCCGCCGGCCCCCGGCTTGGCCGACCAGGCGTCGTAGTTCACGCCGTTGGGCATGAAGACGTAGGCGAGGCGGACGGGTGCGGCGGCCGGCGTGGCGGATCCGACGGCGGAGAGGGCGGCCGCCGGGGCGGTGGTGGGCGCGGCGGCCATGCACTCAAGCCAGGGCAAGGCCATGGTCACCCCGAGCCCACGGAGCACTGTTCGGCGGGAAAGCTGGTTGGTCATTTGGTGCGCTCCCTTCCGCGAGCTGTGCGGAATGTTTCGCTGAGGACGATGGATTCGATGAGCGCGGGGAGGCGATCTCCCTCGGCGCGAGTTCGGGCGGCGATCCGTCGGATGGCCGGCCGATCGAAGGGCTCGACGCCGCGCCCCAGGGCGTAGGTGAGCATCTTGGCGGTGAGTGTTTCGATGAACTGGTCCGAGCGTGCGAGCACGACGCGCTTCAGGTCCGCCGCGCCCGTGAGAGGCTCGCCCGTGGGCAGGACGCCCGAGGCGTCGATGGGGCGCCCGCTTTCGTCCTGCCGCCACTTGCCGACCGCGTCGAAGTGCTCGAAGGAAAGCCCGATCGGGTCGAGGCGGTTGTGGCAGGCGGCGCAGCTTGCGACCATGGTGTGTGCGGCCAGTTGCTCGCGGACTGTCGGGTTTGGGCCAAGGTTGGCGGCCTGCTCGAGCGGAGGAATATCCGGCGGCGGCGGGGGTGGGGGGGTGCCGAGCATTTGATCGAGCACGAAGAGCCCGCGCTTGACCGGGCTGGTGCGTGTCGGGTTGCTCGTGATCGTCAGCACGGCGCCCATGGTCAGCACGCCGCCCCGCGCCGAATCGGCTGGCAGGTCGACGCGGCGGAACTCCTCGCCCCGGACGCCGGGAATCCCGTAATGGCGTGCCAGCCGTTCATTCACGAACGTGTATCGGCTGTCGATGAGGTCCAGCACGGGACGATCGCCGCGGAGCAGGTGGGCGAAGAACCGTTCGGCCTCGCGGCGCATGTCGTCGCGGAGGCGGTCGTCGTACTCGGGGAACGCCGAGCGATCGATCGCAAGCGTGTCGAGCGAGCGCAGTTGAAGCCACTGACCGGCGAAGTGCGTGACGAGTGCGTCGGCCTTTGGGTCCGCGAGCATGCGGCGGACCTGGGCAGAAAGCCCGTCGTCGGTCAGGATCGATCCATCCTCGGCGGCCCGCGTCAGCGCTTCGTCGGGCATGCTCGACCACAGGAAGTACGACAGCCGCGACGCCAGTTCGTACGCGTCGAGCGTGTATCGCACGCTCGGATTGCCCGGCTCGGGGTGGCGGATCGTGCGGAACAGGAAGCGTGGCGACACGAGCGCCGCGGTCAGCCCCGCGCGGACGGCTTCCTCGAAGCCTCGGCCTGCTTCTCGCTCCGCGGCGTAGACGCCCATCAGCCCGGCGAGGTCGCGTTCCTCGGCGGGTCTGCGGTAGGCACGCGTGGCGAAGACCCGCAGGATGGTTCGAGCACGCTCGTCATCCTGGCTCGCGTCGGTCGCCTTGCCGAAAATGGTTGAGTACGCCGAGGGACGCACGATCGAGGCGGCGTCCACGGGGCCGGCGACCGTGATCGACTCCACGCCCATGTTGCGGTCGGCCTTGTCCTTGACGTAGAAGTCGTTGGTGAAGTGGGCGGCGATCGAGCGTTCACCCTCGCGAAGGCGGGCTCGGAAGGTGTACTCCTTGGGCGATTCGCGCGTGGCGTCCACGCGAGCCTCGCCGATGCTCTTGCCGTCGACGCGCAGGCTCAGGTTCGCGTGCTCGTCGCCCGCCTTGGTCTCAAACGCACGCACGCGGATGATGTACTCGGCCTCCACGGGCGTGCGGAACGTCGCCTTGGCCGCCCCGTTCGAGAAAAGAAAGAACCCCCCACGCGGCAAGGGCTGCCCGTTATCCCCGCGGATGGGTCTCAGTGAGACCGGCGCGTCGCCGACCTGCACCACCGGCCCCAGCGCCCGCTCGACCGCCCGCTCCGCCGCGGCGAGGTACTCCTCGACCGACAGCGGCGAGACCGAGAGCACGTCCGCGATGTTGTCAAACCCGTACCCGGTGTCGTCGCGGGGCAGACGTTCGGCGACATCCACACGGGCGGGGTCGATCCCCAGCAGGTCCCGCAGTGTGAGCCTGTACTCGGCACGATTCAGACGGTGGGGGGTCATCCACCCAGGGTCGATCGGCGCGTCCGCGGGAACGTACGCGATCATCGCGTCGAGCCATTGCACCGCGAGCGTGCGAGCGTGCTCGTCGGGGCGGGGCTTTTTCTTGGGCGGCATCTCGCCCGAGACGATCATGTCGCGCACAAGCCGCAGGTTGACTTCGCTCGCGTGCGCCACCCCGCGGAGGTGATCGAGAGACAGGTCGCCCTTGGCATCGTCGCCGCTGTGGCAGTCCAGGCAGTGCGTTGCGAGGAATCCGCCGAACTCGGCCGCGAATCGACGGTCGAGGTCTTCCGCCTGAGGGTCGCGGGCCGAGGGCGGCTCGCCCGGGACCGTCCGAGTGGCACCGGGAAGGGCTGTTCGGCTCCCAAGGCCGAGCGAGACTCCCGCCAACCCCGAAACCAGAATCAGGGACGCGATCATCGCTCGATGGAATCGTGGCGGATGGTGCACGGCGGCAGTCTACTCGATTCCGTGCCGCCTCCCAACCCGATCCATCCGGTACACTGTCAGCCCCCCGGCGACGCCGGGCGGTTATCCGAAAGGCACCCCATGCGCATCCACGCTGCACACGTTCTGCCCTGGCTTCTGTTGCCCGTGCTGTCGTCCTGCACCAACGCCTCGTCGCCCGCGGTGATCCTGCCGGCGCTCGCGGGCACGACACTTGCCCAGCCCGCCCAGCCCGACCTTGCAGCGGGCTTTCCTCAGTACCCGGCCCTCAGCCCGGACGCTTCCCGCATCGTCTTCGCGTCGCGGGGGGACCTCTGGCTCGTCTCGAGCAAGGGCGGCATCGCGCAGCGGCTGACCAACCACCCCGCCACGGAACGACGCGCCGATTTCTCACCCGACGGCTCGATGCTCGCGTTTGAGTCCGACCGGGACGGTGCGAGAGGCCTGTACGTCATGCCGCTCATCCCGGGGCCGGACGGGTCGCTTCTCGCGGGCGATGTGCGCCGGGTGCTCGTGATGGATCGCCCCGTGTCGCTCGCCGGGTTCACGCCCGACGGCAAGCACCTTCTGCTCAATTCGGGGCACGAGCCGGCGATCTATCGCGGCCAGCGGATGTACCGCGTTCCCGTGGCGGGCGGGCCGCTCGAACGTGTGTCGGACGCCTTCGGCTCGCTGCCCCGGATGACGGCCGACGGCACGGCCGGCGTCTTTACGTATCGTCGCAACGACCCCAACCGTCCCAAGTATCGCGGCTCGGGCACGTCCGACCTGTGGTCGCTCAACCTGGGCACGGGCGGATTCACTAAGTTGACGTCGGGTCCCGCCGACGAATTTGACGCCTATCCGCTGCCGGGCGGTTCGGTGGTGTACGTGTCGTCGGCCTCGGGACAGAACAACCTCTGGACGATGAGTCTCGCCTCGGGCGGGAAGGACGCGGCCCAGATCACCAACTTCGCTCCCGGGACGCAGGCCAGCATCGGACACGGCGTGCGCGATCTGCACGTCTCGCGAGGCGGGTCGGCCGCGACGTTCGTCGTGTGGGACACGTTGTACACCCTGGATCTGCGTGATCGCGGCGCCACGCCCGCCGCGGTGAGCGTGTCGATGTCGTCCGACGCCAGCGAGCTCGATGTGAATCGCACGAATCTTGCGCGCGAGGTCAGCGAGGCGGCCCTGAGCCCGGACGGCAAGTCGATCGCGGTGGTGGCACGCGGGGAGATCTTCCTGCGGTCGACGAGCGAAGGTCGGCCCACGCGTCGCGTCACGAACACGGCGGGTCGCGAGCGCGATCTGGCGTGGTCGCCGGACGGCAAGACGCTGTACTTCGTGTCGGACGATGGGGGTGTGCCGCGGCTCTTTGCCGCGACGGTGGCGATGACGCGAGAGGACTTGCAGCCGCCCAAGCCCGAGGCCAAGCCGGACGCCAAGCCTGAGTCGAAGCCCGAAGCCAAGCCCGATTCCAATGCCGAGCCCAAGGCGGACGCTCAGCCGCCCACCGCGGCCGCCGAGCCCGGAGGTGCGCAGGGCGATGCTGGCAAGTCCGAGCAGCCGGAGAAAGCGGAGAAGGCGGACAAGCCCGCCGAGACCGCGGAGCCCGACCACGGGAAGCGTTGGGCCGAGTCGCTGCGATTCACGATCGCGCCCGTGCAGACCGGTCTTGAGTCCGACACGCCCGACTACCGCAACGGAATCTTCGGGATCGAGATCTCCTCGCCGATGCCCTCGCCCGACGGTGAAAAGCTGCTCTTCATCCGGGGGCGCGGCGATCTCGTGCTCCACGACCTGAAGACCTCGCAGAATCGCGTGCTCTTCGAGTCGTGGGACCGCCCCGACGTGCAGTGGGCCGGCGACAATCGGCACATCGTGTACTCGGTCAGCGATCTGGATTTCCAGAGCGACATCTATCTGCTCGACACGGGCAACCCGGACGCCAAGCCTGTCAACGTGACTCGTCACCCCGATCTCGACGAGTCGCCGCGGTTGTCGCACGACGGGAAGGTGCTGTACTTCCTGTCCGAGCGTGCGGGCGAGAACGGCGATTTCGACGTCTGGTACCTGTTCCTTGATCGCTCGCTGGAGGCGATGACGCCTTACGAGCTCGACGAGTATTTCAAGAACGCGGGCGACGAGGTGAAGAAGCTCAAGGCCCCTCGTGCAGGCCGGCCCGAGACGAAGCCCGAAGCCAAGGCCGACGCCAAGCCGGACGACAAGTCCGCCGCCAGGCCGTCAAAGAAGGCCGAGCCGTACACCTTTGATACGACCGACGCCCACCTCCGTGTGCAGCGTCTGACCTCGACGGGTCGGATCTCAGGGCTTTCGATCACCCCCGCGGGTGATCGGGTGATGTTCAACAGCGGGGACGCCGATCGTGCGTTCTTCTCTGTCTCACGCAAGAACGACGACCGCCGCACGATCCTGGCCGGGGGCGGCTCCCCGATGGGCGTGAGTCTCACGGGCGACAAAGTCACGCTGGTGGCTCGGGGTCAGGCGACCGTGGTCACCCTGGCATCGTCCAAGGCCGACACGCTGGCGATCGACGCGCCGGTGGCGATCGATGTTCGCGCGGAGCAGCGGCAGAAGTTCCGCGAGGCCGCCCGGACCATCGGCAACGTCTTCTACCACCCGACGCTCAAGGGGCTTGACTGGACCGCTCTGACCAATCGCTACGACGCGCTCGCCTCGCGGACACGCACGCCGGAGGAACTCTCTCGCGTGGTCCAAATGCTCTTCGGCGAGCTCGACGGGTCTCACACCGGGATCTCCGCCGCCGGTGGCTTCTCTGCTCCCGGTGCCGCCACGGGGTATCTCGGCATTGAAACAACCCCCGCCGAACAGGGGCTCGCGATCACGCGGATTCTGCCGGGCTCGCCGGCCGAGCTGCCCGTGGGCGGGTCCAAGGCCTCGCTCGAGATCGGGGACGTGATCGTCGCGGTCGATGATCGTCCGATCCGCCAGGCTTCGGGCCTGATGGATCTCTCGGCCGCGCTCTTCGGCAAGGCCGGTCAGGAGACGCTGATCGAGATCGCGAGAAAGGACCCCGCCAGGCCGCGGTTCGTGCTGATTGTCCCGGCGTCGGGGGCTTCGGATTCTCGCCTGCGGTACCAGACCGAGGTGCAGCGTCGGGCGGCGCTCGTCGACAAGCTCTCGGGCGGCACGCTGGGGTACCTGCACATTCAGGGCATGAGCATGCCCAGCGTTCGCGACTTTGAGCGTGATCTCTACGCGGCCGCCCACGGCAAGGACGGGCTCATCATCGATGTTCGGGACAACGGCGGAGGTTCGACGGCGGACATTCTGCTGTCGAGCCTCACCGCGCCGCCCCACACCTTCACGCTGCCACGCGGGGCCGATCCCGCCAGCGTCAACCCCGACGCCTATCCGCGCGATCGTCGGCTGATCTACGGGTATTCGAGGCCGATCTCCGTGCTGATCAACGAGAACTCCTTCTCGAACGCCGAGATCTTCGCGCACGCGATCAAGACCATCGGGCGTGGCAAGCTGGTGGGCACGGCGACGTACGGCGGCGTGATTTCCACGGGGGCCGCCTCGCTGATCGACGGATCCACAGTGCGGACGCCGTTCCGCGGGTGGTACCTGCCGGATGGTCGCGATCTTGAGAACAACGGGGCCCAGCCGGACATCAACGTCCCGATGACCCCCGACGCCGAGGCCGCCGGGAAGGACCCGCAGATCGAGGCGGCGGTGAAGGAACTGCTGGAACGGGCGAAGGCCGACCGGGCCAAGCGAGAGACGGTCAAGCCAATCCCCGCCTCGTTGCCCAAGTAAGCCCGGGTCTTCAAGACCGCCCCGGGGGGCCGCGTCCCTCGGGGACGTTTTGCGCGCCGCTTTCTTCCACATGACCCTGTTTGCGCTTGACAGGGGCGTGGCAGTCGATAGTCCGGAACACCGCTGTAACTGTTCCAGTCTGTTTCTGACGCAAAGGCAAGCATGGGCACGGTTCGGGCCATCGCGAGAAGGATCGGGGTTTCGGTTGCCACCGTTTCCCGCGCCCTCAACGACCATCCGCACGTGAATCCGGAAACCCGGAAGAAGGTGCTGGACGCGTCGCGGGAGTTCGGCGAGCCGATGACCGCCTCGTCGCGTCGGGTCGCGACCGCCATCGGGCGGTGTACCCGGGCGAGGTGGTTCGGCCGGATTATGGGAGCTTTGATGCCGCCATCCTCTCGGGCATTCTCCGCGGCGTCAACGACCACCGCTTCGATCTGAAGATCCTCAGCATCAGCCGGGACAAGCTTCAGAACGAGTCGTACACGCAGTTCTTCGCCCGCAAGGGGCTTCGCGGTGTGCTGCTCCGCACCTTCGAGGACACGCGCTCGATCTGCACGAACATCGCGGCGGAGGGCTTCCCCGCGGTGGTGCTGGCCGATCGCTTTGACGCGGATCCGAAGGTCAATTTCGTCTGCTGCGACTCGTACGGCGACAGCCGCCGTGCCGTGGAACACCTGCTGTCTTTGGGGCACACGCGGATCGCGCTGGCGATTCACGCCATCGCGGACACCGACCACGCCGACCGCCGCCGCGGGTATGAGGACGCGATGCGGGACGCCGGGCACACGCCGGATCCGTCTCTGGTCGTCGAGATCATCGCGAGCATGGAGGGTGGTGCCTCGCTGATTACGCGGCTGATGAGCCAGGCGATCCCGCCCTCGGCGGTGATGCTGACGGACCCGCTGGCGACCTTCGGCGCTCTTCGTCGCTGTCTTGAACTGGGCATCAAAGTGCCCCAGGACCTCTCGATTGTCGGCTTTGACGACAGCGACATGCGGCGGCACACCTACCCCGCGTGCACCGCGGTCTGCCAGGACGCGGAAACGCTGGGGCTCGAGGCGGCCCGCTGGCTGACGCGCACCCTGGCGACGGGGGAAGCGTCCGTGCTGCGGTTGGTCCGCCAAACGACGTTTGAAGTGAATCAGACCACGGGCGTTCCGGCGAAAGACATGGTCCGGGTGCTCCCCGATGGCACGCGGCTGCCGCTTGTGGTCACCAAGCCGGCGGGACGACGAGGGTCGCGGTAGTTCCGGGGTGCGCGGCCCTCACCACCGCCGCGCCGAGGCCCGACGACTCGCGGGCGACAGACAGCGATTCAGATCGGAGAAGGAACATGCAGGCAAGCAGGCATCGCGGCGAGCATCGGATGGGAGCGGGGTTCACCCTGATCGAACTCCTTGTGGTGATCGCCATCATCGCCATGCTGATCGGCCTGCTGCTGCCCTCGCTGGGCAAGGCCCGAGAGGCCGGACAGGCGACCGCGTGTCTTTCGAATGTCCGCCAGCTCGGCACCGCAAGCCTGATGTACATGCAGGACTTCAAGGAGCGACTGTGGGTCGCCCGAGTGGACGATCAGGGCCGCGAGATGATCGGGCTGGTGAACGGCGGATACTCGGCCTGGGCACGCCTTCCCGATCCCAACGCTCCGGGCGGCGTCAAGCTGGGCCTCATGTACGACTACGTCAACGGCATGGACAAGGCGGGCGAGTGCCCGAAGAACAAACGCCGCAGCGCCAACGGGCAGCAGCGCAGCCAGACGAGCATCTCGACCGAGCTCGACTTTGATTTCACCTTCGCCTCCTTCATGACCGGCGCCAGGATCGGCCAGGAGATCAAGATGGCGCACCTGCGCGATTCAACGCCTTACGCGCTCAGCGCTCCGCCTTCGACCTTCCCGTTCAATCCGGCCCAGTTGGTCGAGATGAAGGGGGCCCCGGTCTTCGTCGAAGAGAACACCAAGTACTCCAACTCCGACCAGCCCGACGGCATGTGGGCCTCGAACGACCAGATCAGCGTCCGCCACGGCGGGCTCGGCAACCTCGCCTTTATCGACGGGAGCGCGGCTCCATTTAAGAACCCCGGCGACGGCAAGGAGAGTCTCCTGGCCGACGCGGACCTGACCGCCAATCACTTCTACGCGCTCGGCAGGCGGGGCTGGATCCGCACCGAGCAAGGCAACGGCGGATTCGTCCGTCGTGCGGGATGGATCAACAACCCCAGTTCGCCCTGAGTGGGCTGGAATCGTCGAATGCCGCGAAGGACTCCGCGGCGATCGTGTCACACAAGGCCGGCCGCGAGGACGCGACCGGCCGGCCACAACCAGGTGACCCTCACGGGCACCGCGCCGGTGTACACCACCGGTGAACTTTGCGGGAGATTGAGATGCGGAGTATCAAGTCTGTCGTTGGTGGCGCCTGCCTGTTCCTGCTCGCGGGGACCTCGCACGCTCAGAACGCCCTGGTGAACCCGGGCTTCGAAGGGATTTGCGGCCCGGCCGCGGGCTGGACCGCGTTCGGCAACGCGTCGAGCATCAACTTCTACACCACCTCGGGCGTGCGCGCCATCAAGATCTTCGGGCCCTTCTGCTGCCCGATCGGCTACAGCGGCATCTACCAGGAAGCCGCGTGCGTCGAGGGGCAGTCCTACGACGCCTCTGTCAACGTCATCAGCCCCACGTGGGACTCGCTGTCCTGGGATGCCAACACCGGCTCGGGCACCCGCGCCTTCCTGACGGTCGGCTTCTACGCCGCCAACGGCGACTTTCTCGGCCAGGCCGAGTCCGCCCGCGTCGAGACGAACACTGATCCCGATGGTCCCGGCGGCCTTGAGCCCGAGCCCGTCAGCCTCACGATCTCCGGCGCTATCGCCCCCGCCGGTGCGGTGAGGGTGCGAGTGACCGCTGTTGTCGAACAGGGCAACTTCGTCGGCGGGTCCGCCTGGTTCGACGATGCCTCCCTCTCCTTCGACGGCGGGTCCAACATCCTCGCCAACTCCTCCTTCGAAGACCAGGTCGCTGGCTGCCTCGGCAGCCCCTTCGTGGGCTGGGTCAACTTCGGCAACGGCCAGGGCAACTTCGGCGAGAACGCCCGCAACGGCAACTACGCCGCCAAGCTCTTCGGCGGGTACAACGGCGACCCCGCCTTCTCCGGCTGGTTCCAGGAAGTCCCCGCCACCGCGGGTTCGAGCTGGAAGGCCAGCGGCTGGGCCCGTTCCTCCGGCGGCGACTCGCTCCAGAGCGGGAACACCGTTGTGATCGGCATCGAGTTCTTCGATGAGGGCGGCAACAACCTTTCCGGGCTGCAGGCCCCGTCCTCCGCCGTCCCCACGCCCGGCGACGACATCTACCGCTTCTATGAGTCGGGCGTCGCGGTGGCCCCCGAGGGCACCACCAAGGCCCGGGTGCTCATCCTCCAGCGTCAGCTCGGCTTCGCCGGCGGCGCGACCTGGTGGGACGACGTCGAGCTCGTCAGCGTCTGCCCCGCCGACTTCGACGGCGACGGCTTCGTCGACTTCTTCGACTTCGACGCCTTCGCCGGCTGCTTCGAGGGCGGCTCCTGCCCGCCCGGGAAGACCGCCGACTTCGACGGCGACGGCTTCATCGACTTCTTCGACTTCGATGCCTTCGTCGGCGTCTTCGAGACCGGCTGCTGAACCCTGCGGGTCTGACCCGCTCGTCGGCACACAGTCACACCTCCTCCATCGGGGCTCGCGGGCAGACAACGCGTTGCCCGCGGGCCCCGATGGCCTTCTTTCCGCGACGCACGACCCGACCATGTTCGCCACACGTGCAACACCGGACCGCGACGGCTCGCCCATCTCTTCGGGCGTGTGGATTCTCATCGTCCTCGCGCTGGTGTCCTCGGCCGCGCTCGCATTCTGGCCTTCGGGCCGGCGCGATTCGCGCACGATGTGGCTCTTCGCCAAGCCTCACCAGGACACGTACACGCCGATCATCGACGAGTGGAATCGCCTTCGCGATCCCGATATCGAGACGATTCTGCTGGGCCGGGCCGCGCTCGATCGTCGGCTGTTGTCGAGCTTTCTCTCCGGCACTCCGGCCGCCGATCTCATCGAGGCCGAGCGTCAGAACGCCGCCAGGGCCTTCACGGGCTCGCTCGACGCGGTCGGCTTTGTCGACCTCACCGATCGCATCGACGCGGAGGGAATCCGGTCCCGCATCAACCCACCGAGCTTTGCGCCCTGGATGTCACGCGGGCGAATCTTCGGCCTGCCGCACGACGTCCATCCGGTCATGCTGGGCTACCGGGCCGATGTGTTCGAGGCCGCTCGCATCGATGTTGACTCGATCCGCACCTGGGACGACTTCGAGCGTGTGCTCCGGCCTCTCATGGATACCAACGGCGACGGCGAGCCTGATCGATATCTGCTCAATCTCTGGGAGACCTCGACAGACCACATCGAGGTGCTGCTGCTTCAGGCGGGCGGCGGGTTCTTTGACGACGCCGGTCGCGTGATCATCGATTCGCCGATCAATGCTCGCGTCCTTGCCCGCATCGTCGCGTGGTGCCAGGGCCCGCGACGCATCGCCGCGGACGCTCCGAACTTCACGGCCTCGGGGAACCAGCTCAAGGCCGAAGGATTCGTGCTCTCAAGCTTCTTTCCCGACTGGATGTGCGACGTCTGGAAGCACGAACTGCCCCAACTCGCCGGGAAGATCAAGCTCATGCCCCTCCCCGCGTGGGACGAGGGCGAGCGCCGAACCAGCGTCTGGGGCGGGACGATGCTGGGCATCCCCCGCTCGGCCGTGAAGTCGCCCGAGGACTTCGAGGAGCTGTGGAGCTTCGCCAAGCACCTTTACCTTTCGAAGGACCTCGCGACCGACCTCTACCGCAGCAGCGGGATCGTGACGCCCGTCGTTGAGTTCTGGTCCGATCCGGTCTTCGACGAGCCCGACGCCTATTTCGCCAGCCAGCCCAAGGGACGGATGTACATCGGGCTCGCCCCGCAGGTGCCGGCCCGCACCAGCAGCCCCTACAACACCCTCGCCCTCTCCCGCGTGCAGGACGCGCTGGTCCAGCTCTCCGAAGAGACCCGCCGGACCCGCCAGTACGACGAGGCACGTTTGCGCGAGCGGGCCTCGCACTATCTCAAGCGGGCGCATGACATGGTCGCTGCCCAGATCGAACGCAACGTCTTTCTTTCCTCGGCGGGAGGGGTTCCATGATGGGCCCGGCCGCATCATCCAGGCTCGCGCCGTGGCTCTTTCTTTCGCCTTTCCTGGTGATCTTTGTCGTCTTTACGCTCTACCCCCTCGCGAGGTCGGTCGTGCTCGCGACGCATCAGACCTTCGGCCCCGAGCACGAGCAGTACGTCGGCGCCCGCAACTTCGCCGCGATGATCGCCGATCCGCTCTTCTGGACCGCCCTCCGAAACACCTTCGTCTTCGCGCTCGCCTCGGTCTTCATTCAGCTTCCGATCTCGCTCGGGCTTGCCCTTCTCATCGAACGCCGCGGCACGCCCGCCCGGCCTCTCTGGCGCATCCTGCTGTTCTCGCCCGCGCTCGTCGGTGTCGTCTTCGCCGCGATGATCTTCGGGATCATCCTCGAGAAGCGAACGGGGCTGCTCAATGTCATGCTCCACAACCTGACCGCGGGCGCGTGGAACCTCGATTTCGCCTGGACGCAGCAATACGTCATGAGCGCCCTGATCGTGGCGTCGCACTGGATGTTCGTCGGCTTCAACATGATCTACTTCGTCGCCGCCCTGCAGAACGTGCGGCGCGACCTCGCCGAGGCCGCCGTTATCGACGGTGCGGGGTCGATCGATCGCTTCCGCCATGTCACACTCCCCGCCATCAGGCCCGTCGCCGGCTTCGTCGTGCTCACCTCCATCATCGGCAGTTTCCAGCTCTTCGAACTGCCCTACCTCATGCTCAACCAGACCGCCGGCCCCGACAACCGCGGGCTGACGATCGTCATGTATCTCTACCAGGTCGGCTTCGAGGTCGGCGATCTCGGCTATGCCAGCGCCATCGGGTGGGGGCTCGCCGTCGTGCTGGTTGTGTGCACGGTCGTTCAGCGTCTCCTCGCCCGGCGAGAGGAGGCCGCCGTATGAAACAACGATCATGGATCGCGGTGGGGCTCCTCTCACTCGCCGCCCTGCTCACACTTGCCCCGTTCGTCTGGCTCTTCTGCGCTTCGCTCAAGACCAACGAGCATTTCTTCGGCTCCACACTCCTCCCGCTTCGCGAACAGGGCCTGGGTATCGACTGGTCCAAGCTCTCCTTCGAGAACTACCGCCGACTTTTCCAGGAGCTCGATTTCGCCCGCGCCCTGGCCAACTCCGTCTTCCTTTCGTCCGTCACAGGGCTGCTCGCCACGTTCTGCTGCGCCGCCGGCGGGTACGCCCTCGCCCGATTCCATTTCCGCGGGCGGGGCCTCGTCACCGCGTGCGTGCTGGGCGCCATGCTTGTCCCGGCTCCGCTCCTGCTCGCGCCCGGGTATCAGCTCCTGCACTCCATCGGGCTGCTCGATTCCCTCGCCGGGCTCGTGATCCCCGCCATCGCGCCGGCTTTCGGCATCTTCCTCTTCAGGCAGGCCTCGCTCTCCTCAGTTCCCGTCGAGCTCCTCGAAGCCGCCCGTATCGACGGCTGCTCCGAGTTCCGCACCTTCACCATCGTCGCTCTCCCCCTCATCCGCCCGATGATCGGCACCTTCCTCATGATGACCTTCCTGGGCGTCTGGAACAACTTCATCACCCCCCAGGTCGTCCTTCAATCTCCAGAACGCTTCCCTCTCTCCGTCGCCGTCGCCCAGTTCCGCGGCGTCTACTACCAGGACTACGGCCTGCAGATGGCGGGCACCGTGATCGGCGTCATCCCCGTCCTTATCCTCTTCCTCGCGCTCCAACGCGAGTTTGTTTCAGGTTTGACCTCCGGCGCGCTCAAGGGTTGATCGCGCCATCGCTCAAGGAAGTGCACGTATGTTCAAGAACGACTTTGTCTGGGGTGCCGGCTCATCCTCCTACCAGGTCGAAGGCGCATGGGACGCCGACGGCAAAGGACCCTCCATCTGGGACACCTTCTGCCGAAAGGACGGCGCCATCGTCCGCGCCCAGCGGGGCGACATCGCCTGCGACCACTACAACCGCTACGCCCAGGACGTCGCCATCATGGCCGAGATCGGCCTGAAGGCCTACCGCTTCAGCATCGCCTGGCCACGCGTCCTCCCCGAAGGCACCGGCCGCGTCAACAAGCCCGGCCTCGACTTCTACGACAGACTCACCGACGCACTCCTCGATCGCGGCATCAATCCCTGGGTCACCCTCTTCCACTGGGATTATCCCCTTGCCCTTCAACACCGCGGCGGGTGGCTCAACCCCGACAGCGTCCGCTGGTTCGCCGACTACTCCGCCGTCGTCGTTGATCGTCTTTCCGACCGCGTCCGCCACTGGATCACCATCAACGAGCCCCAGATCTTCATCGGCCTTGGACACTTCCTGGGCACCCACGCCCCGGGGCTCACCCTCCAGACCCGCGATTGGCTCCTCGCCGGGCACCACGCCCTGATGGCCCACGGCGCCGCTGTCCAGGTCATCCGTGCCCGCGCCAAGACGCCCCCCGTCGTCGGCTGGGCCCCGTGCGGCCGCGCCGACTACCCCGCCAGCACCGACGTTGCCGATATCGAGGCCGCTCGTCGACGCATGTTCGCCGTCCATACCAAGGACGCCTGGAACAACTCCTGGTGGGCCGACCCCGTCTGCCTCGGGCACTACCCGGAAGACGGCCTGCGACTCTTCGCCCACGACGCCCCCAACTTCACGCAGGCCGACATGGACCTCATCCGCCAGCCCATCGACTTCTACGGCGTGAACATCTACTCCGGTGTCCCATGGAAAGCCTCCGCCGCCGGACCCGTCGAAGTCCCCCTCCAGGACGGCTCGCCCCAGACCGGTCTCCGCTGGACCATCATGCCCGACTGTCTCTACTGGGGGCCCAAGTTCATCCACGACCGCTACAAGCTCCCCGTCGTCATCACCGAGAACGGCATGGCCAACAACGACTGGGTCGACCTCGATGGATGCGTCCAAGACCCACAGCGCATCGACTACACCCGCCGCCATCTGATCGCCCTCGCCAACGCCGCCCGCGACGGCACCGATATCCGCGGGTACTTCCACTGGTCCATCATGGACAACTTTGAGTGGGCCGAAGGTGCTCAGCCGAGGTTCGGGCTCGTTCACATCGACTACCAGACGCAGAAGCGCACGCCCAAGTCCTCCGCCTACTGGTACAGCGAGGTCATCCGCACCAACGGCCGCAACCTCCCGCCGGCCGATCGCGCCGCGATCCCCAGCCGCGCCGTCATCGTCGAACCCCGCGCACGCATCGCCGGAGCCGACGCATGAGGCCCACCTGCGCCACGCTCGCTTCGCTCCTCTTCGCCGCCGCCGCCGCCGCTCAGGGTGGCACTCCGTCCGGTTGGCGTCTCACCTGGAGCGACGAGTTCTCCGGCTCCTCGCTCGACAACTCCAGATGGTTCGCGCAGAACATCGCCTGGCCTTACAACAACGAACAGCAGTACTACACCCCTTCGGCCGTCACGGTCTCCGGCGGTCTCCTGCGCATCACCGCCGATCGTCGCTTCTTCGGCGGCCGACCCTACACCTCTGGACGCATCGAATCCGCCGGCCGCTTCTCGCAGCAATACGGCCGATTCGAAGCGAGGATCAAGCTCCCGCGAACGCAAGGCCTCTGGCCCGCCTTCTGGCTCCTCCCCAGCCCCAGCGGCTGGCCTCCCGAGATCGACATCATGGAGATGCTCGGGCACGAGCCCACCCGCGTCTACTTCACCAATCACTGGGGAACCGTCGACAACCTCCGCAGCCAGACCTCCTCCTTCGCCGGGCCCGACTTCTCGGAGGACTTCCACGTCTTCGCCGCCGAGTGGTACCCGGACCGAATCGACTTCTTCGTCGACGGCGTCCGCCACGCCACCCACCGCAACAGCATCCCGCAGATGAACATGTTCATCATCCTCAACACCGCCGTCGGCGGCTTCTGGCCCGGTTACCCGGACCAAACCACCATCTTCCCCCAGCACATGCTCGTCGATTACGTCCGCGTCTACCAGCCCACGCTCGCCAACGCCTCCTTCGAGGAATACGGCCCCAACGGCACCACGCCCCTCTTCCGCTGGACCGGCTGGGGCAACCGCTTCATCGAGATCCAACGCCCACGCACACACACTCGCTCCGCCAAACTCTTCGGCAACTTCACCGGCGCACCCAACACCTCGGGCCTCTGGCAGCAGGCCCCCGCCTCGCCCGGCCAACGCTGGAAAGCCGGCGCCTGGTGGCTTAACCCTGCCAACGACTTCATGCGCTCCACCAACACCACCGACACGCGCATCGAGTGGATCAACGCCGCGGGCTCCGTGATCTCAACCCTCCGCGTTCCCTCCCTCAACGCCAATTCCCCACGCGACATCTACATCCGCTCCGCCGTCGAGGGCATCGCCCCGCCCGGCACCGCCTTCGCACGCCTCGTCCTCACCTTCAATCAGCCCGGAGGATCCGCCGCAGGCGCCGCCTTCATCGACGATGCCTGGCTCTACTCGCTCCCGGCCTGCCCGGCCGACTTCAACAACGACGGCTTCGTCGATTTCTTCGACTTCGACGACTTCATCACCTGCTTCGAAGGCCGCGAGTGCCCCCCCGAACGCTCCTCAGATTTCAACGACGACGGGTTCAGCGACTTCTTCGACTTCGATGAATTCATGTCCGCATTCGATCAGTCCTGCGACTAAGACGCCACCCATGACACTCACCGCACTCGCCATCGCCGCTGCTCTTGTCCCACAGCCCGCCAACCCTCCGGGCTGGGAGCTCGTCTGGGCCGACGAATTCAACGAGTCACCACTCCGCGCAGACTTCTGGCGCGCCGAGGACGCCGCACTCGTCAAAAACAACGAACTCCAGTACTACACCCCCTTCGCTGCCACGATCACCGACGGCACGCTCCGCATCACCTCCGAACGCCGTGATCAGAACGGCCGCCAATACACCTCTGCCCTCGTCGAGACCTACGGGCTCTTCTCCATGGCCTTCGGACGCTTCGAAGCCCGCATGAAGCTCCCCACCTCAAAGGGCCTCTGGCCCGCCTTCTGGATGCTCCCCGCCGACGGCCACTGGCCCCCCGAGATCGACATCATGGAAGCCCTCGGACACCAGCCGCGCCGCGTCTACATGTCCAATCACTGGGGCGTCTGGCCCGGCACCCACTCCCACAAGACCACCGAGTTCGACGGGCCCGACTTCTCCGCAGGCTTCCACACCTTCGCCGTCGAGTGGTCCCCCGAACGACTCGACTTCTTCGTCGACGGCGAGCTCCGCGCCTCGCATACCGAAGGCATCCCGCAGGAGCCCTTCTACATCATCTTCAACACCGCCGTCGGCGGGCACTGGCCCGGCAACCCCGACGCATCCTCCGTCTTCCCGCAGACCTTCGAGGTCGACTGGGTTCGTGCCTATCGCAAGGTCGAGCAGAACCGTTCCTACCTCTGGACCCCCGCGCAGGGCGGCGAAGTCGTCGTCGCGCCGCGCAAGTGGGCTTTCGCCCCGGGCGAAACGGTCCGCCTCAAAGCCGTCCCCGAGTTCGGCCAGCGTTTCCTCCGCTGGGAAGGCCTCCCCGACGCCCTCGCCACGCAAAACCCCGTCGACGTCACGATCACCACCAACACCACCGCCCGCGCCCTCTTCGAGCCCGACCCGCGCGGCATCCGCCTCCTCTCCGCCGCCAAGCCCGTCCTCGCCTCCTCCGACGAAGGCGCCGCACTCGCCCCTCACTTCGCCTTCGACAGCTCCCACGCCACCCGATGGGCCTCGCTCCCGCGCGACAACGAGTGGATCCAGGTCGATCTCGGCCTCCAGATGAAGCTCGACGGCGTGCTCGTCCATTTCGGCCCCAACCACGCCGGCACCTACTCCATCCTCACGTCCAACGACGCCCTCGAATGGACCCCCGTCATCGATCGCCGCCCCGGCATCCCCTCGCGCGATCAAATCCCCATCGACGCCGTCGCCCGCTACGTCCGCCTCCAGGCCCACACCCGCGCCACCACCTTCGGCGTCTCCCTCGCCGACTTCCGCGTCTACGGCCGCGACCTCACGCGATAGCCGTTCTGTCAGACCTCGCTCGGCCGCTCGGCAACGCAATCGCCGCGACAGACGTGCGGCTGGAGGCGCCGGGTAGGCTGCTTGGGCGCAGCTCCTTCGGCCGAGACGCAGTGGGGGGCTCTCAACCCAAAAGCAACAAAGCCCCGCTCAAGGCGGAGCTCTTCTGAATGGGCGAGGAGGGATTCGAACCCCCGAAGGCGTAAGCCAACAGATTTACAGTCTGTCCCATTTGGCCACTCTGGAACTCGCCCGACTGTGTCCCCGCCGACCGGCCCGAAAGCCCGCCGACAGGGGCATGAATATAGCCCGGACGCTCCCGGGCGGCAATCGGGGCCCTCCCGGTGGGCACCCCCACACCCCTACACCCCCCATAACCACCAACCACCCGCTGGACCAGCCCGCCGGTGGTCCATGGCTCAGCACCCCGCTTCGAACGCCTCCACGAACGCCGCGTAGTCCAGGAAGTCCACGAACCCGTCCCCGTCCAGGTCGGCCGACGCGTCCTGCGGGCAGCCCTCACCCTCGAAGCACGCCACGAACGACTCCAGGTCCAGGAAGTCCACGAACCCGTCGCCGTCAAAGTCCGCCGTGCACGCCGGCAGCCCGGCCCACACTTCGCTCCCCCGCCCGTCGCGCACGATCGCGTACAACCCGCCGGCGTGCACCGCCAGATCCAGCACCTCGCCTTGGGGCGAGCCCGGCACGCGTTCCCACGTGGTCCCCTCGTCCGTCGATCGGTACACGCCGTCCGCACCGGCATACGCGACACCCTCGAGCACCGCCACCGCGTTCACCGGCGCGAACCGCGCGGTGTTGACCTCCGCGGGCGACCAGCTCAGCCCCGCGTCGCGCGACACGAACACGCCGCGGTCGATCCCGTTGGGGTCCAGAAAGAACGGGAACCCGATCGCCCCGGCGATGATCGTGCCCCCGATCACCGCAAAGTCGTTCATCATCGGCGGGAACCCGTTCGGATCCCGCGGCAGCCCCGCGTTCGAAATCGCCCAGTTCTCCCCGCGATCCGTCGACCGCACCGGCCCGTTGCGGAACGTCCCCACCAGCACAAGCCGCCCCCAGGGCCCGCGCACGTCGGAAATGTTGATCACCGGGTCGTACACAGGCTGATTGAACAGATTCCGCGCCATGATCGGGAATCCGCGGTTGATCCGCTCCCAACCCGTGCCGGCCGTGTTGAGCCGGAGCATCCCGCCGCCGCTGTGCTGAAAGGCCTGGTTGAAGAACTCGATCCCGAACCACGTTCCCGCGAGCACGCGACCGTCATGCCCCGCGATCGCGCCGATCTCTCGGAGCTGGTTCCCCCCCGTGCCGTTGTAGATCGGGATGCCCGCGCTGAGCGATTCGAACGTCCTTCCACCGTCCACGGACCGCACCACGCCGTCGTACACCGACCCCATGTACACCGTCGAGCCCGACGCGTACAGCGCCAGCGGCTGCGCACACTCGGGAACCCCCGTGGTCGCCCAGGCCCAGCCCATTTCGTCAAGCCGAGCAACCCTCGACAATCGCGTGCTCGCCGAGTGCAGACGTTCGCCCGCCGCCAGCACCGTCGCCGCCCCCGCCATCAGCTCGTCGTTCATCGAGCGCCACGTCCGTCCTCCGTCCGACGACTCGAACACGCCGGTCGGCGTGGCCACCACGAAGCCATTCTCCACGTCTCGAAGATCAAAGATGTTCCCCTCGATGCACTTCGGCAGCGTGCCCGCACCTCGAAGCGTCCACGTCCGCCCGCCGTCGTCCGACCCCGACAGCCCGCCCTCTCCAACGGTCAGAATCGTGCCGCCGCTCGACACCGCCCGACCGCCCACAGGCCCCGTCGATGCGACCGTCGTCCACGTTCTCCCCCGATCGTTCGACACGTGCGTCAGCGGCGTACCCGGAACCACCCACGCGCCACCAATCACCACCGGCCCGCCCGCGGACAAGTCCGGCGCATCGTTCCCAGAAGATTCCCACGTCACCCCGCCATCCTCGGACCGAAGGTACCCGCTCTCGAACGACCGCACCGCCAGCACAACCCCATCGACCACACGAACTTCGCGTACGAACGCGCCATCCGGCATCAGCACGGGCGTCCACGTCGCCCCGCCGTCCGCCGAGCGAAACACGTTCGTCTCCACTGGCGCGAACGGGCTGTGCACCAGCCACACCTCCCCGCCGCCATCCGTCAGCGAGACCGACGAATCTCCCTCGATCGGCAGCCCCACACCGATCCACCCCTCGTCCGTCCGCCGGCGCACCGCACCCAACTGCATCACAAGAAACGTCCAATCGCCGCTCGAGATAACCCGTGCAAGCCGATCGCCGCCCGGCACCGCATCCTCCGTGATCTCGATCCACCCGCCGCCCGCCCGCTCGAACAC
>DDSG01000141.1:21390-21654 GCA_002343325.1 Phycisphaerales bacterium UBA2396
CCCGCCGCCCGCCCGCTCGAACACACGGCTCTGGTTGCACGCCAGCAGCACCCCCCGCCCGTCAGCCTCCACATCAAGCACCGGCAGCCCCGCACTGGGCCCGCCCGTCCTCGTCCACCGCAAGTCCTGCCCCCATGCGCCCGCCGCAAGCCCCGCCGCCGCCATCACAGACACCGCCCGACGCATTCCCGACATGCAACGCTCCAACCTCACGGCCCGGCGCACGAGCGCACCGATCACCATTCGCCCCGTTCGCTCCGCGTA
>DDSG01000072.1:0-244 GCA_002343325.1 Phycisphaerales bacterium UBA2396
ACTCCACCGACGGCCTGCGGGCCATGGGCTGATGAGTGTGCCGGGGCTGTATGGACGGAGGATGACGAACAACGCTTCAGGATGGCGGCCCCCGGGTGGGGCCGAGTTTGTTTTTGGAGCGGGCCCAAAGAAACAGACCCCGGCCGGTGCCGGGGTCCGTCGGGGTATGACGCGAAGGGCGGTGGCTCAGCAGCCGGTTTCGAAGGCCTCGACAAAGCCTGAGAAGTCGAAGAAGTCGACGAAC
>DDSG01000072.1:438-16350 GCA_002343325.1 Phycisphaerales bacterium UBA2396
GAAGTCGACGAACCCGTCGCCGTCGAAATCTGCGGAGGGGAGGCCCGCTTCGAAGGCGTCGACGAAGTCCGCGAAGTCGAAGAAGTCGACGAACTGGTCGTTGTTGAAGTCCGCGCGGCAGAGGCTGAGGGTGGCCTGATCCATCTGGACCGGAGCGCTCTTGCCGAAGCGGTTGTACTCGCGCCAGAAGATTTCGCCGGCGTTGTTGGTGGTGTTGGCGGCGCGGAGGAACTCGGCGTATTCGAGCGAGGTCGTCTGGTAGTAGAGGGCGGCTGTGGCCGAGGTCGCGCCCGCGGGAAGGGCGAAGACGGTGTCATCCCAGTACTGGCCGTCGGCGTAGGTCGCGCCGACAGACTGGATGCCGGCGATCTGGTAGGCGGCGTTGGTGAAGCCGCGTGGCGGGATGCGATTGTCCTTGTAGAAGACGTTGTTGAGGACGAGGTGGAACCCGACGCCGACCGGCTTGCCGGTGAGTGCGGCGACATCGGGCGAGAGGCCGAGCTTGGCCTCGTAGACCTTGGTGTCGTTGGTCGAGAGGATGGCCGAGTTGGGGTCGTAGGCGCCGCGTTCGGCGACGAGATTGCCCTCGGCGTCGAAGAACTTCACGTTGAGCCACATGCGGCGTCCCTCGGGGTAGCCCGTGGGGAGCTTGTGTGCGGTCTGGTTGATGATGCGAACGCGGAGCCCTTCGCTCGTCAGGGCGAGCTGCATGTCTGAAGCGGCCTCGAGCATCGCGACGTTGCGCGCGATGGAGGCGTCGATGCTCTCGGCGGAGAGCCCGGTCTCGCCCTGCGGGTAGAGCTTGTCGACCGCGCGGAGAACCCAGGTGTTGGCGCCGGAGAGGTGGTGCTGGGGCAGGTCAGGACGAACGGGCGCCCCGAGGAAGGGGGCGCAGCCGGTGCCCGAGGTGGAGGGCATGTGGCAGTCCTGACAGCTCGAAACGAGCGGGTTGTTGCCGCCGAATCGCCTGCCCATGTCGATGGGTCCCTGGGCGAAGTCGCTGAGGAGCCATTCGGTGTAGGTGCGCTGCTCGGGGAACATGTCGACCGCCCGCTGCGTCGGGTGGGGCTGGTTCATCGCGTTGAGGGCGTAGGAGCCGTCGGGCTGGCGGGAGTAGACGGGGTTGGAGACTTCGTGGCAGGTCGCGCACATGGCGGACTGCTTGTGGAAGTCGGACTGCAGCCAGGGGTGGTACGTTGCTTCGGGCGGGATCACGAAGGGCCCGCGCCGGCGGTCGAAGGGGTCGATGACGTACGACCCATTGTGCGGATCGACGGGCGGGTCCATCAGGCCGGCGAGAATGGGGAAGTCTTCGGGCGGGCTGATGCCGGGCTTGTAGACGGGGTCGACCATGCGATGGCAGACGATGCAGGAGACGCCTTCAAAGTCAAAGTCGTAGAGCTCTTCGATGGTCTGGGGCGTGCGGCCGTCCATGTGGGCCATAGGCGCGTGGCAGCGGAGACAGGCCTGACCTGAGTTGGGTGCGTCCTGATTGGCGATGGCGAGCGCGGCGTGGAAGACCGGGTCGCGGGCGGCCTGGCCCATCATGCTGGCCGCCCAGGGGCGAGCGGGTTCGCGCTCCAGATCGTAGTTGCCGTGGCAGAAGGAGCAGATCTGCGCGGTCTCCATCGGCTCGATGATCTCGCCGGGCTGCGTGCCTGGGATGTAGAAGTCGACTGGGGTGGTCTGCGGCTCGCCGAGGCTCAGCCCGGCGAACACGAGACCGACCAGCGGCAGAGCCACGAAGATCGATTCCTTCAGAAACGGAACGCCGGCGCCCGATCGGGACATTCGAGACTCCTCTGCACGCACGAGACAGATAGCGTATCCCGGGGAAGCCCGGGGGCGAAGGAAATAGATTCTCTTGTCCGATTCAGCAGGGGTGCGGGATCGGATGCGAAGAAAGCCAAGAAAAGGGTTCGGCCAAATGGGTCGGGGACTTGCCCGATCCCCCGTTCTCGGACGACAGATTGCGATCGTCCGGGCGTGGTGGAAGCGTTATCATGTGACGCCGGGATTCCGCCCCCGGCTTACGGGAACGGCCGGAAGGCCGAGGAGACGAGAGCATGAAGATGATGGTGAGCGTGGCCGCGCTTGTCGCGGCCGGTATCGCGGGTTCGGCTCAAGCCGACCTGATCGCGTATTGGAACTACAACATCGGGGCCGCTTCGGGCAGCCAGTTCCCGCAGGCGCCGCTTGCGGCGAACCAGGGCAACGGCACGATGACCACGAACTGGATTCAGTCGAACTACCTGGCGTTCACGCCGTCGGGCGGCTCGGCGCACAACGGGATGAACGCGCTCAACGGCGATCCGGATGGGAACGACCTGGGTCTCCAGAACGGCACGGTGACCAACAACGCCACTGTGGCGAACGAGGGACGGCACCTCCAGTTCCAGATCAACACCACCGGGCTTGGCGACGTGGTGTTCACCGCGGCGATGCGTGCGACGGCGACCGGGATGCAGACGGTCACGGTGCAGTGGTCGCTCGACGGCACGAACTTCACCAACGCGGGTACGCTCGGGACGCTCAACACGTCGGCCTACCAGCTCATGACGTTCGACCTCTCGGCCGTGAACGCGATCGAGAACCAGGCGTCGGCGTACGTCCGCCTCGTCTTCTCGAACCCGGCCCGCAATAGCTCGGGCAACCTGTCGAGCGGCGGGAACGTCCGGATCGACAACGTGCAGTTCAACGGCGTGGTGCCCAACCCCGGCACGCTGGCGCTGCTGGGTCTGGGCGCGATGGTCGGCGGCCGTCGCCGCCGCTAAGCCGGCCCAACTGAGTTCACACACCAGGACGAGACCCTCATAGGAGGGTTTCGTCCTTCCTTTTGTGGTTCCCGGACGTCTCGCCGGAAGTCATGCCCTGTTCTGACCGACGAATCGAGCGCCGCAGAAGCGGCCTGGGTCATCGTACGGAGACGCGACATGGCAAGGAAACTCGACGGGACTGTTCTGTGCGCCATTCTGGTGTCATGCGGAACGTGTGTCGGAACGGCGCATGGTCAGGGGGAGCCTGTCGCGAACGACCCGCCGCTGGCGGAGGCCGGCGATCTGACGGGGCTGGCCGAGATCATGATCGGCCCGCAGAATCTGCCTGGTCGAGAGAAGGGCGAGCGGGACCGCGTGCCGCAGCCCGAGGAGCCGGCGAACGCCCCGGCGAAGGACGAGGGGACTTTCTGGTCTCGTGAGCGTCTGCTGGGCGACTTGTGGGGCGGTCGGTCGTGGCTTGAGTCCAAGGGCGTCACGATCAACGGCTCGTTCACCTACCACCTGACGAGCGTGGTCGACGGCGGAAGCAACGAACGGGCGTCGTCGCGGACACTCTGGGATGTCAATGCGCTGATCGATCTGGACGTGCTCGCGGGCTGGAGCGGCGCGAGCATCTTCGCCAACTTCCAATCGTCGGACGATCGCGGGCGGCTTGGAGACAGCGGGTCGTTCCAATTGCCGGGCAACATCGAATACGGACGGAACATCGACGAGGTGGGCGAGTTGTGGCTTGAGCAGAAGGCGTTCGATGACGTGCTCCGCGTCAAGGTCGGCAAGATCGATGCGAACAGCGAGTTCGGATACGTCAACGCTGCCGGAGACTTCCTGAACGGCTCGGCGTCAGTCTCACCGACGGTGCAGATGCTGCCGACCGTGCCGGCGCAAGCGACGGGCGTGGTGGTCTTTGTCTATCCGTGGGAAAAGGTGTACGTCGGGGGCGGGTTCTTTGATGGGGCGACGCAGGACGGGATCCGCACGGGCGGTCGCGGGCCGGCCGACTTCTTCAGCGATTCGCGGAGCGACTCGTGGTACTGGATCGGCGAGGTCGGCTGCGGATGGACGCTCGAGTCGATGGGCGATGGCAGGGTGGCTCTGGGTGGGTGGCACGCGACGGGCGACTTTGCTCGCTTTGACGCGGACATTGAGAAGGGGACCGAGGGGCTGTATGCCCTTGCGGAGCAGCAGGTCTGGGCGAGCGACAAAGATGATTCCGACAAGGGCGTCTTCGTGTTCGCGCAATATGGCTGGGCGGACAAGGACCTGGCACTGATCGGCCAGCACGTGGGCGTCGGTGCGGCGTGGCGCGGGATCTGCGAGCCGAGACAGGACGACTCGATGGGCCTGTACTGGTCTCTTGCGGACGTGAGCAAGGGCTCGCTGACCGGGGCCGACCGTGACGAGCACGCCTTTGAGGTGTACTACAAGGCGCAGATCACGCCGTGGGTGTATGTCCAGCCCAATGCGCAGTTCTTCATCAATCCGTCGGGGAGGTCGGGGATCGACGACTCGACGGTGCTCGGGTTGCAGGTGGGGCTGACGTTCTAAGTGACTGAGTGGGAGATGGCTGCATGAGGACCGTGAATGTGCGCGTGCTGATGATGTCGATGTCCGCGATCGGCGCGCTTGTCGTGGCGATGGTTGCGGGCGGATCGTTCTACCAGTTCGGCCAGCGGAGCCGGACGCAGGAGGAGCTGCTCGCAACGAGCACCGCGCTGAGCAACCACCAGACGGCGGACATGATGCACGACGCGATCCGCGGGGACGTGCTGAACGCGCTGCTGGCCCGGAATGAGGGCGAACGCAAGGCTGTGCTGGCGGACTTTGACGAGCATGCCGAGGAGTTCCGGGGGAGCATCCGTGCGAACATGGAACTGTCGATCGACAGCGAGGTTCGCCAGACGCTGGCGGGGGTCGAGGGGCCTCTGAACGACTATCTCGCACGGGCAAAGGCGGCGATCGACGCCGCGGCAACGGGGTCCGGACGCGACTCGGCCGAGGCTGTCGCCTTCTTCGAGAGCTTCTCGACGCTGGAAGGCGAGATGGAACGGGTGACGGACTCGATCAACAAGGCGATGGAGTCGGCGTCGACTCGCGACGCGAGCGCGGCGTCGCAGGCGACGTGGGTTCTGGGCTCGATGGCCTTTGCCGGGGTCATCGTGCAGTTGCTGGGCACGAGGACAGTGGGTCGCCGGATCATCATGCCGCTGGAGCGGTGCGTCGCTTCGCTGGGGAAGGTCGCCGCGGGCGATCTGACTGCCCGAGTGACGGCGGAGGGACCGACGGAGATCCGCGAGCTTGCGAAGGCGACCAACAGCGTGGCGGAGCAGCTCGGGCTGATCGTGAACCAGATGCGCGGGGCGGCGTCGGAACTGTCAGCTTCGTCGACCGAGATCGAGGCGTCCGGGCATGAGATGACGGCGACCGCCGACGAGCAGGTGAAGCGCGTCGAGCAGATCGCGGCGGCGATCCAGGAGATGTCGGCGTCGCTGGAGCGTGTGGCGGAGCACACGGGCGAGGCGGCTTCGCGGGCCGTGCGATCGGGCGAGGCTGCCACGTCGGGCGGCGAGGTCGTGGGCAAGGCGGTGGACGGGATGGGGGCGATCGACAAGGCCGTTCGAGGAGCCGCGGATCTCATCACGGATCTGGGCACTCGAAGCGCCGAGATCGGGAAGATCGTGGAGTTGATCGAGGACATCGCGGACCAGACGAATCTGCTGGCGTTGAACGCGGCGATCGAGGCGGCTCGCGCCGGAGAGCACGGACGCGGATTCGCGGTCGTGGCTGACGAGGTACGCAAGCTCGCGGACCGGACGACCAAGGCGACCGAGCAGATCGCGGGGTCGATCTCGGCGATGCAGGACCAGACGACACAGGCCGTGTCGATGATGAAGTCGGGAACGCAGCAGGTCGAGCGGGGCGTCTCGCTCGTCCGCGAGGCAGGCGAGAGCCTGGGGGACATTGTCAAGTCAACCGGCGAGGTCAGCACGATGACGGGGCAGATCGCGGCGTCGACGCGAGAGCAGCTCGAGGCCGGACGGCAGGTCGCCGACCACATCGCGGGCGTCTCCAGCGGGATGACGCAGACGCGCGAAGCGATCTCTCAGGCGGCGTCGGCAGCGTCGCAGCTCATGACCCGGGCTCACGAGCTCAGTGACATGGTCTCCCGCTTCAAGGTTGACTCTGGACAGGGGTCTTCGCATTCGTCTCGGACGCGGGCGGCGTAGCGGGCTCCCACCCGCCGCCGAGCGCCCGGTACGACGCGATGACGTTCTGAACCACGGCGAGCTCGCTGACGACGAGCTGGTCCTCGGCCTCGTAAAGCCGCCGCTGGTTCTCCAGCACGCTAGACATGTCCGTGAGCCCGCTGCGGTACAGGGAGGTCGCCAGTTCGACGGCGCGAACGTCGGCCTCCACGGCGCGGCGGAGTGCGGCCCGGCGGGTCTGCTCCTTCACCAGCCCGATGATCGCGTCCTCCGCATCGCGGATCGCCGAGAGCACAGCCTGCTCGTACGAGATGATCGCCTGGCGGGTCCTTGCGTCGGCGGCGTCGATGTTCGCACGCACGCGTCCGTTGTTGAAGACCGACCAAGTCAGGCTTGGGCCAAAGCCGTAGGCACGGCTGTCGAGGTCGTAGAGATCGCCCGGATTGGCGGCACGGAGAGAGAAGTTTCCGCCGAGCGAGAATCGCGGGTAGAGGTCGCCGGTCGCGACGCCGATGCGTGCGGTGGCCGCGGCGACCTGTCGCTCGGCGCGACGGAGGTCCGGGCGGCGGGTCAGCAGATCGGCGGGGATGCCGACGGCAATCGCGGGCGGTGTCGCGGGCAGGGCGGCGGGTGTCGCGAGTTGAGAGATCAGCTCAGAGGACGACCCGCCCAGAAGAACCGCGATCTGATTGGCCCGCTGGGCGATCGTCGCCTCGAAGCCCGGAATGGAAGCGAGTCGCAGGTGCACCTCGGCCTCGGCCTGGGCGACGTCGAGATCGGCGGACAAGCCGGCGTTGGCCCGCGCCTTGGCAAGCTCGAGCGACTGGGTACGCACCTCGACCGCCCGCCTGGCGACAGCCAGACGCTGCTGGGCCGCGCGAAGTTCCGCGTAGGCGTTGGCGACCCCCGCCGCGACGAGCACGCGGGCGTCATCGATCGAAGCCTCGGCGGCCTGAAGGTCGGCCCGGGCCGCCTCGACCCCTCGGCGGACGCGCCCGAAGAAATCCAGCTCCCACGAGGCGCTCAGGCCTGCGCGATACAGGTCGTCTTCTTCCGTCTGAAACTTCGGCCCGGCGGTGTTCTCGCTCGGTCGGCTGCGTTCCATCCCCGCGTCGGCGTCGACCGAGGGAAGCTCGGATGCTCGACTCAGCCCCAGCAGCGCACGCGACTCATCGAGTCTCGCGACCGCAAGCCGAACGTCGTTGTTGCGGGCGAGCGCTGCCTCGATCAGCGACGCCAGCGTCGGATCGTTGAGACGCTCCCACCAGCGGGCGACTTCGGCCGGGTCCTGCGCGACCTTCAGCACCTGATCGGCGTCGGTCTGCGAAGAGGCCGGCGACGAGAAGGCCGACGGCGTGCTGATCGTGGGCGGCGCGTAGTCCGGGCCGACGGTGCAGCCCGCCAGAAGCACGAGCGACAGAGCGGAGAGCGAGTGAATCGCGAGGCGACTATTCATGGTTCGATCCTTCGGCGGCTCAGCCGCGGTTTCCTGTGGTTGGGGTGGACGAATCGGTCGCGGACGACGGATCTCTGCCCGGTGCCTGGACATACACGTCGACCTGCTGGCCGACGAAGAGGGGGAAGTCGGCCTTGTCGACGGCGAAGACGATCTGCAGCACGCGCGTGTCCACACGCTCGGTGCTCTCGCCGGTCAGCGAACGCTTCGGCACGATATAGGGCTCGAAGCGGACGAACCGCAGATCGGCCTTGTAGGTGCTGTTCCCGCGGAGGAACGCCTGCGCGTTGCAGTTCTCGCGGACGCGCCACGCCTCGGTCTCGTCGATATCCACCCGGACGTGCAAGGGTTCGACGCCGCCCATCAGCACGAGCGGATCGGCCGTGGCGCCGGCCTGAGCAAACTCACCGGGGCGCACGTTCACCTGGAGGATCTTGCCGTTCACCGCCGCCCGCACGATGCGCCGGTCGATCTCAACCTTGACCGAGTCCACCTCGGCCCGGGCCGCGTCGATCTGGGCCTGCGCTTCACGCACGGCGGCCTCGGCGGCGGCAATCTCCGGCGCGAAGGTTCCAGCCTTGAGCAGCGCGAGATCCGCCCGCGCCGCCGCCAGACGCGCCCGGAACGCGGCCACTGCGAACCGCTTCTGGGTCACGGTGTCCTCCGGCACGGCCCGCGGATCGGCGACACCCTCCCACTTACGAAGCTGGTTCTGTGCGTCCTCGAGCTGAACCTCGATCTCAGCGACCTTGGCCTCCGCCGGAGGGATCGATTCGGGGCGGGGATACGCCCGAAGCGATTCGAGCTGTGCCTGCGCCACCTTGAGTGCAGCCTCGCGTCCCATCACCGCCGCCTCGCGGACGGCGAGCGTCGCTCGGATCTCGCGATCGTCGATGCGGAACAGCTCGTCGCCCGCACGCACCATCTGTCCGGGCGAGACGGCGACCGACGCCACCACGCCGGACACAGGCGTGCCCACCTCGATGTTCTCGGTGCTCGTCTCGACGATCCCCGAACCAGCCACGGAGCTCTCGAACGGGTTGCTCGGCGGGCGTGCGACGGGCGCCACCGGCTGCTTGGGCCGGCTGGAGTTGATCACGGTGACCGCGGCCATCACCATCCCCGCGATCGCCAGGAGCGGGATCGTGTAGGTCTTGACAGCGTCCGACACGGCTCGAATCAGGAAGTTCATGGCATGATCCTCTCGCCATTGCGGCGTGGTTTACAGGTCCTTGGGGTTGGTCACGATCTTGTCCACCTGCCCGTCGTCCATGTGGGCGATGCGGTCGGCGAACTCGAAGATGCGGTTGTCGTGCGTCACGACGATGAGGCACTTGCCCTCCCCCACCGCCGCCTCACGGAGGAGCTCCATGACCTTCATGCCGGTCGCGTGGTCGAGGGCGCTGGTGGGTTCGTCACAGACGATCAGCCGCGGGCGATGCACGATCGCTCGCGAAATCGCCACGCGCTGCTGCTGGCCGCCCGAGAGCTTGGTCGGCGTGTCCCGCCAGCGATCACCAAGCCCGACTCGCCCCAGAACCTCGCGCGAGCGGTCGATCGCCTCTCGCCGGGAGACGCCTTGCAGCAACAGCGGCACGCTGACATTCTCGGCGATGGTGAGCGTGGGGATCAGGTTGAACGCCTGGAAGACAAACCCGATCGTCTGTCCGCGGAATCGGACTCGCTCTCCCGACGAGAGCTTCGAGAAGTCCTTCCCGAAGACGGTGCACTGCCCTTCGTCGCGATCGAGCACGCCCGCGATGACCGAGATCAGCGTTGTCTTGCCGCAACCCGATGGACCGACGAGCATGAGGAGCTCGTTCTGCGACACATCGAGGTCGACGCCGCGAAGAGCCCGGACGACCGCCTGACCGCTGCCGTAGTTCTTTGTGACGGCGCGGCAGACGACGGCGGGCTGCGCGGCTCCCGGCGGCTGGGGTCCTGGCGTGTCGAGCGTGGCGGTGTTCATGGTCTTTTCCTTGGAGACGGCGGTCAACCCTTGAAGACGACGGCCGGTTCGAGCTTGATGACCTTGCGGATCGAGAGCATCGCGGCGGCCATGCAGATGGTGACGATGGCGCACCCGGCGACCACGAGGAGTTGCCAGGTGAGCAGGAAGGCGATGGGAGCGTTGCTGGCGGCCCGGCCGAAAAGCCCGGTGATCCCCACGCCGAGCCCGAAGCCAAGCACACCCACCGTGACCGACTGAAGCAGGATCATCCAGAGCAGGCGGAGATCCGAGGCGCCCATCGCCTTGAACGTGGCGAAATAGCGAAGGTTGTCGAGCGTGAAGTTGTAGAACATGAACCCGGTGATGACGGTGCCGACCAGGAACCCCAGCGCCACGCTCAGGCCGAAGTTGATCGGGATTCCCGTAAATCGCAGGAAGTAGTTGACGGTCATCCACTTGAACTCGGTCGAGGTGTACGCCGCCAGCCCGGTCTGCTCGGTGATCCGTCGGCAGAGCTCGGCCAGGTCCTGGCCCGGGCGGGCCTTGACGAGGATGTAGGACAGGTTGCGGCGTTCCTTCGGAGCCATCGTGATCGATCGGCTGTAGGTCGTGTAGATGGTGGGCTGGTTCTGGAAGGACCGGGTCAGCCGGGCGAGCCCCACAACCAGCGCACGATGGTCGTTCAGTTCGAGGATGTCGCCCACGCGAAGGGGCCTCGGGGCGCCGCCGGGAGTTTCGGGGGCACGGGCGAGTCGCCCGCTCGCCGAGATCTCGTCCACGATGACCGCGTCGGCGTTCTTGAGGTCTTCGAGCCGCCCTTGCACCATCTCGACCGGTCCGCCGACGAGCGTGGCGTCATCGACGCCGAAGAACTGGCAATTCTGGAACTGCCCGTTCTCAAGCCTGGCGCGGATCTGACCCTTGTAGAGCGGCATCGCCCAGTCGACCCCTTCGACGCCCCGAACGCGCGGAAGCTGGGTCACCTGCATCGGCTTCTGGTCTTCGATGTACTGGACCTTGGGGTCCATGACCCAGATGTCAACCACGGGCATGTCGTGAATCGTGGCGGAAGCACGCCACATGATCCCCGTGAAGATCGAGCCCTGCTGGGTGATGACCAGTGAGGCCAGCATGACGCCCATGAGGATGCCAAAGAACTTGGCACGGTCGTTGAAGAGCATTCGCAGAGCAAGTCGTGTCATGGTTCGGGGTCCTACGCCTTGAAGACCACCGCCGGTTCGAGCCGACGCAGCTTCATGACGCCAAGGAACGCGGATCCCGAGGCGATGAGCGCAACAGCGGCCCCGCTGAACACCAGCAGAGGCCAGGGAAGGTGAAACGCCAGTGTGTCCCCCACACTCCGCCCGAAGAGCGCTGCCGCCCCGGCCCCGAGCCCGAACCCGATCCCCGACGCCACACCCGCCTGAAGGATCACCATCCTTGCGAGGGTCCAATCCGACGCTCCGATCGCCTTCAGAGCGGCGAAGTACCTCAGATTGTCATTCACGAAGTTGTAGAACGTCTGCCCCGCGATCGCCGCACCGACAAGGAACCCGAGCGCCACCGCGATCGCGAAGTTGATGAGGATCCCCGTCTGCGTCAGGATGTACATCGCGGTCTGGAGCTTGAACTGCTCGTTCGTTCTGCACTCCATGCCGGTCTGCTCGCGGATCGCCCGCTGAACCGCGGCGATGTCCGCTCCGGGGCGCACCTTGACCATGACGAACGTGAGTTGCCGCCGCTCCGCCGGCGCGAAGTCCTTCGCCTTCGAGAACGTCGTGTAGATCGTGGGATCCCAGAAGAACTGGGGGCTCTGCTTGTACACCCCCGCGACCACGGCCCGTCGATCGTTGAGCTCCAGCACATCGCCCACCGCGATCGGGCGCTTCGTCCCGTCTGGCCCGCGGATGCCCAGCTTGTCGAGCACGGTCGCCTGATCAACCAGCACCGCGCCCTCGCCACGCAGCGACTCGGGCGAGCCCTGCGCGAACTCCATCGGAGCGCCGATCAGCGAAGCATCGTCGACACCCACCAGAATGCACGTCCGGAGCGACCCGTTCGGCAGGCGGAGCGACGCGAACGCCCGATACATCGGGACCGCCCACTCCACGCCGTCGACGCTCCGAACGCGATCGAGCTCTCGCCCAAGCATCTTCTTGCTGTCCGCGTGGTGCTCCATCTCGGGGTCCATGACCCACAGATCCGCGGCCGGCGTATCGGCGATGAACTGCCAGGTGCGGGTCGTCAGCCCCAGCAGGATCGCCCCCTGCTGCGTGATCAGCAGGCTCGCGAACGCCAGCCCCACCAGGATGCCGAAGTACTTCGCGCGATCGCCGATCAGCATCCGCAGCGCGACGAGGTTCATCGGGGCGCCTCCTCGATCCAGCCGGAAGGAACTTCACCCAGGCGAATTCTCCGGCGCATCCCTTCCATCGCGCTGAGCGAGAACGCTGTGACGTGCTGGGCGACCTCTACGATGATCTGCTCGCGGTCGTAGAACCCCGGGCACAGCCTCGCCCCAACCTCGCGCGTGTGGTGGTAGTGAAGACACTGGCCCATCACGCTCGCCGCCGCCATCGCCGCCGCGTGAGACCGGGCCGGAACCCCCATCAGCTCGCCCACCACGCCGCAGAGCATCTCCCACTGAGGCCGGATCGATTGCTCGATCATCCGATCCAGCACCGAGGTCGGCTCGATCATCTCGCGGCTCATCAGCTTCGCGTGCCACGTCGGCCGCCCGCGATCGAGCAGCTTGCTCAGAAACGCGGTGACGAACGCCGACAGCCTCACCTCGGGCGCCTGCCCATCCAGAGCCGCAAGCCGCTCCATCGCCTCGTTGCTCGTGCACCTCGCACGCTCAAAGACCTCGGCGTACAGACGCTCTTTGTCCCCGAAGTGATAGTTGATCGACGCCAGATTCGCCCCAGCCCGCGCGCAAATCTCACGAACCGTCGCGTCCCGATAGCCGCGTTCAGCGAAGACCTCGCCGGCGGCCTCAAGAATCCGCTCCCGAGTCGCCACCGCGTCGTACCCTGTTCCGGTAGACGGGTGGTCGGTCGTGAGATTGTTTGTGTTTCGTTCGGACATGGCTGCTCTGGTATACACATGTTTTAGACACGTGTATGACTTCAGATGCAGTTCACAGCCCGATTCCCGGCAGGAATTTCATTACCATCTGCTGCATAGACACTTACGGCGTCGCCGCGGCGTCCGACGGGGCGTAGGGCCGGAACTTCTCAACCTGCCCCGTTTCCTCGCTGTAGAGCAGGCCCCGGTGCTGGCCGAGATTTGCCGCTTGCGTTCCCTCGATCAGGCCGCTCGAATCGTTGGCGGACATCTGGAAGAGAACCCGGTGATCGAACTCCTTGAGCAGCCTGCGATCAAGCGCGCGTTCGAGGTTGGTCAGCGTGTCCACGCGGACAATCACGAAAATCCCCTGGGTCGGTCCCTCGCGGAGCAACGCGGCGAACTGCTTGTCGGGCTTTTCCGCCGCGGCGTCGTCGCCCGAGAAGCCAAAGTCCTCCTCCGACTTGCGCAGCGAACGGAATCGCTGGAGACCGGAGACAAGCAGGAAGATCGGCGGCGCCTCGCCCGCCGGGTCGGACGATCGGCGGAGCATTTCCTCGTGAAGGGTGGCGACGACGGCGTCGGCGCCGCGTGGGCCGGTGACCGACGCACGTCCTTGGCTGTTGCTCGCCAATTCGCGGAGCGCATCGGCGGTTTCACTGTCGGGCGAACCGCCGTCAAGGATGTGGAGCCGTGCGCCCGCGTCGGGCGGGCACTGGGCGATGACCGCCGCCCCGGCCGCGCACACCACGCCGAGCGACGAATGCTCCTGCTGGCCCACGATGAGCAGGTTGCCGCCGGACTGACGCCTGAATCGCACGCTGGTGGGGTCCTTGATGGAGATCGCCTCACCAAGCCACACCATGGGCATCGACGGCGCGGGGGCGAGACCATCGCGAATCGCGTTCATCGCGGCGTTCTGATCCAGTCGCGAGGGCACGTTCCCCTCGAAGACGATCGTCGGCGGAACATCCACGCCCCGCTCGGCCGAACGCCGGACCACCGACGAAAGCCGCGTGTCGCGCACGTCATCGGGAAGCCACACAACCTGGAAGGGGCTGTTGCCCTCGATCATGCCCGATTGGTCGTTGTAGATCGCCTCGCCCGGGCGAGACAGCAGTCTCGCGGCGGCGTTGTCCTCGGAGAGAATCAGGTACGAGTCCGCCTCCGAGCATTGCAGCGCGATGCGGACGGCCATCTGCCCGATCGTCGAACGGGCCAGCGAATAGGCGCCGCCGATCGTCTGGCTCCCGAGAATCACGTGCATGCCGAACGCTCGGCCCTGACGGACCAGTCGGTCCATCAGCAGCATCGCCTCCTGCGCGAGCTTGTCGTCCTCCGTAAAGAACTCCTGGAACTCGTCGACGATCAGCAGAACCCGCGGCAGAGGCTTCCCGCTGTGCTTGCGGAACGACGCGAGATCCTGCACGCCCGCATCACGGAACATGGTTCCCCGACGGGTCAGCTCCGCATCGAGCCGACGCATCACAGAAAGACCGAATTCCCGCTCGCTCTCGACGGCAACGACTCGCGCATGAGGCAGGCGGTGCGTCGCGTAGGTCTTGAACTCGACGCCCTTCTTGAAGTCGACGAGATAGAACTCGACCTCGCTCGGGCTGTACCAGAGCGCGAGGTTGGTGATGAGCGCGTGCAGCAGCGTCGACTTGCCCGACCCCGTTCGGCCCGCGATCAGCACGTGCTGGCTCGTCCCGCGGCCCAGCGTGAGCGACTGCAATTTCGTCGCGCCCGCACGACCCAACGGCACACGCAGCTCGACCGACGCGTCCTGCGTCCAGACCCCCGCGTCATCCGGCGCCACCACGGCGAAAGGCACCTGCACCCGCCCGGCTTCCTTCGCCCGGACGCCCACCGCGTGCGCCAGTGCGGTCACCACGTCGTCGCCCGGCGGCATGTCGAGCTCGAGCGGCCAGGCGCCGAAGTCGGCATCCTTCCACCAGAGCCGCCCGTCTCGATGCGTCAGGCACACGCTGGCCTGTTCGAGGTCCGCCATGGGGATCCACGCCGGGGGACGCTGTCGAGTATCGGTCGCGATCAGCGTGAAGACGCCGCAGCGAGGCCCGCTGGCGACGATGCTCGCAAGCCGCCGCGCCGCCGTCTCCGTGAAGTTCGCCGGAAAGTCCGCGATGACGAGGAAGCGGAACGGCTCGGCGACCTCTCCCGCCTTCTCGTTGTACTCCTGGATCGAGCGGAACTCATTACGGAGATACTTCTGGATCACCGCCTCCATGTGCTCGGTCAGGTCGGTCAGCTTCTGCTCGATGTGGCGAGGATCGGTCCAGATGCGGTCCGAAACGAGCGACTCGTCGTGGTCCGCGAGGTGCATGAAGCCCGCAAAGCTCTGCCCGAGCCCCACGGGATCGACGATCGTGAACTTCGCCTTGGCCGGCGGGAACGTCGTCAGAATCCGCAGCATCGTGTTCTGCAGAGCGGCGACCGCCTGGGCACGCCCCTCCGGCCCTGTCTGGATCAGCAGCGAACCCGTTCCGAGGAAATCGAGCATCGCGGGAACGTCAAGCCTCGCCGGCACCGCGGCGCGAAGCTCTTCGTCCGCGGGCAGCCCGCCGGGCATCTGCGACGCGTCAACGGACAGCACGCCGAACCGCACCGCCGTGGGCACCGCCGCTCGCGGCACGAACGAACCCGTGTCGAGCGTCGACCAGGGAGGCGAGAGCTCGCGATCCTCGCGGGCAAGCTCCGCCGCCTTCTCGCGAATGCTCGATGCCTCGGCAAGGAAGCGCTGCGACTCGGCCTTGCCCGCACGCTCGGCCTCACCCGTGGCTTCGGCGATCTTCGCATCCCGGACCCTCGCGAGGTCAGCGAGCGCCGCCGCGTGCTCCTGCTCCACCTGGCGGAGCCTCGCCCGGTTCTTCTCGTCGACCTCCTCTGTGCGTTTGCTGGTTCGCGTGGTGATATCCATCAGCGTCGACTGGTGCTTGGCTCGCAGCGCGGGCTCTTCCTCCATCCGGCGACGATCGATCTCGGCGCGGGCCGAGCGGAATCGCCCCTGCCCCTTCTCGAGCTCGGCGTCGCGCCGGCGGATGGCATCGGCGAGGATGGCATCCCGCGACTGAGACGCTCGCTCCATGAGGGCGTCGAGCGAAGCTCGCACGCGGGCGGCCTTCTGCGACAGGGCCGCGCTCGCCGCGGGGACTCGACGCCGGAGCGCCAATCGCAGAACAAGCATAATGACCAGCGACGCCGCCACACCCCCACCGCCGCCGAGCGCAAAGTTCCGCGGCTCGAACCCGCTGGACGCGGCCATCGACAACGCACCGCCGAGCCCCATCACGAACGCCACGATGATGATCGCGCTGGGGCGCAGCACCGCGGGCTTCACACGCGACCGCAGCACCGCCGCCGACTCGGAAGCTTCCCGCACCGCCACCTGGGGTGACGGGAGCGATGCCGCATCGCCGGTAAACGCCTCGCCCGCGAGCG
>DDSG01000071.1:0-4475 GCA_002343325.1 Phycisphaerales bacterium UBA2396
CTGGGGGTGGAGCCGGTGGTGGCGGGGGAGGTCGCGGATGAACCGAAGGCTTTCCCGGGGATTTGCGACGTTGCTCGTGCTGTGGGTTGCGGCGATTGCCTCCGTGATCATGGTCACGGTCGAGGCGATCTCGGCGACGCAGGCGGTGGCGGGGCGAGAGGCGTTGGCTCGCGTGCGGGCGGCGTGGGCGGCGCGGGCGGGGCTTGAGTTTGCGCTGGCGCGGGCCGAGTTTGATTCGCTGAACCCCAGCACGTCGAGCGTCTTTGCGTTGTTCGACGATCTGGCGGCCTCGGGTGAGGGGAGGCTCCAGGATTCGGCGTGGCGGCTGAGTTACACCGATCAGGATGGCGATCGGCTGGGCGTCCGCGATGCGCACGAGAAGATCAATCTGAACATCGCGACGGCGGCGCAGTTGGCTCTGCTGCCGGAGATGCCCGAGGACGGGCCTGACTCGGTGGCGGACTGGATCGACGCTGACGATGACACGCGAGCGTTGGGTGCGGAGCGGTCGTTCTATCAGTCGAGGCTTTATGGGTACAAGCCGCGGAACGGCCCGTTCAAGTCGATCGCGGAGCTTGAGTTGGTGGTGGGGATGTCGGCGGAGGTTGTTCGTGGGGAAGACTGGAACCTCAACGGCCGGCTGGACCCGAACGAGGATGATGGTGATCTGTCCTGGCCGCCGGATAATGCGGACGGGCGGCTTGACGCGGGTCTTTCGGCGTACCTGACCGTCGCGAGCGTGGACGGGGGTCTGGGTGTGTCCGGTGAGGCGAGGCTCGATCTGGCGACGGCGACATCGGCGCAGGTGGTGCAGCGGCTTGGGGTCGATGCGGTGCAGGCGCAGGTGATCGCGGGGTACGGGGCATCGAGCGGGGCGACGATCACGACGTTTATCTCTCGGACGCTGAGGCAGTTGGCGACGACGGCGGGTCTGGACCAGGCGGCGGCCGCGGCGGTACGGAACCTCGATCGTGAGCAGTTGGGAACGCTGCTCAACGAGTGCGTGATCGGGGATGCTTCGGGCGGAAAGCCGGGCAAGCTGAACATCAACACGTGCGACGCGGAGGTCCTGGAGTACATCCCGGAGATCACGCCGACGCTTGCGGACGCGATTATCTTCGAGCGATCCGGGCGGCCCGACGGATTCCGCTCGGTGGCGGACCTTCTGGACGTTCCGACGATGAACAACCAGCGTCTGGCTCGCGTCGCGCAGTATCTGGACGTACGCTCGAACGCGATTATCGTGTCGTCCCGAGGTCGGGATTCGAAAACGGGTATCGAAGTGGAAATCGTCGCGACGGTTGATCGTTCGACCATCCCCGCGGTGATCACGGAGCTGCGCACGCAATGAGCCAGGGACGGACAACCAGCACGACGACCCCGCCGAAGGGGCTTCAGCACGTGGCGGCGCTCTGGGAACGGGGCGGGGTGGTGCGCGTGGTGGTGGTCGCGCCCGGCGCGACGCCTTCGCTTGTCGAGGCCTTCGAGTCGGCGAACCTGAAGCAGGCAAGGGACCGGCTCGCGGCGGGGAAGATCAGCCGGGTGGTGCGGATTGCCAGCGGTGGGTCGTGCGTGGCGAAGATCGAGAAGCTGCCGGAGGCTTCCGGGCCTGAGCTGGATGCGGCGATCGACCTGCTTGCCGAGGCGGTGCTGCCGGAGGATGCGCCCAAGCACCGTCGGGCGGCGGCGCGGGTCGAGACCCCGGCCGGGCCGGCGGTGCTTGCGACGGCGTGGCATGGCCCAGCGCCCGAGGAGATCGAGGGGCTTGACGAGCGGTGGATGGCCGAGCCCGCGGCGATGATGCTGTCGTTCGGCGCGGAGTCTTCGATCAGCCTGTCGCCCGACCGCACGAGCGGATCGCTGGTGGTGGTGGCGGCGGGGGCGGGGAAGACGGTGATCCGCTGCACCAGGCTCGACCCCGCGGCGAGCGAACGTTGGGACGCGGCGGCCGGAGCGGCGGCGGCTGCGGCGGGCGTGGCGACAACCCCGATGCCCGCCACCGACGAAGTCGCGACCTCGGCGAGCGGCGAAGGGCTTCGCGAGATGCTGGCGGGGGTCCCGAGGGATCGCGGCTGGCTTTCCAAGTATGCGATTCCCGCGGCGGCCGCGGCACATCTGGCGGCTGGCGGACGCCTGTCGGCGATGACGGGGGGTGAGGGTGCGGGGCGCGAGCCGGCGGTGCTGCGTCTGGCGACGTGGCTTTCGAGCCCGGGGAATGCGATGACGCTGCTGGCGGCGAGCTTAGCGGTGATGCTGCTGGCTCCGCCGCTGCTGGCGGGTGCCCGGGCGGGGATTCTGCATTTGCGATCGGGCGACTATCGCGAGGCGCAGACGCAGCGTGCGGAGCTTTCAAAGCAGGCGGGTCTTTACCAGCAGTTGGAGCAGACGCGCTGGCCCATGACGAAGTTGTGGGCGGATATCTCGAACGCGACGCCTCAGAACGTGGTGATTGAAGCGATGACGATCGAGCGTGAGGGGACGCGTGGGCTGACGCTTCGTGGCCGGGCCGATTCGAGCGCGGACCTGGTGCTGCTGCAGAAGAATCTGAACAACACGGGCGTGTTCGCGAACGTTCAGATCGGGCAGTCGGAGACGACGGGGGCGAGCACGAGCTTCACGCTCCAGGCTGCGGTCATCGGGCCGACGGTGGCGTCCCGCAAGATCGATGACTTTGCGAAGGAGACGCTGCAACAGCGGCTGTACAAGAACGGGGCGAGGCCGACGACTCGGACGGCGGCACCGGAACCGCCGGACGACGAGGGGATGGATGACGCAACGCCGGCGCGGGCGGAGGGTGAGAGCGACAGGGGGCGGACTGTGCCAAGCGGGGGCGGCGTGGCGGGCGAGCAGACCAGGCCCGCGGAGACGCGGGGGGCGCGAGCTGGCGAGGCGCCGGCGCCTTTGACGGATGAGCAGATCAAGGCGATGGACCGAACGGCGGCGACGCGCGAGTGGGCGAGCCGACTGAGCGCCTCGCGGAACGCGAAGGACCCGGCGGACAAGGCGAGGCTGACCGAGGAAGCCGCCAAGTTGAGGGCGAGGATGAACGAGTTGAACAGCGGGGGTGGCTCATGAACGCTGCGCGGGCGTGGTTCGAATCGTTGCCCAGGGCCGGCCGATGGTCTGTCGTGGCGCTCGTGGGTCTTGTGGCGTACTTCGGCGTTGCCGAGCCGCTGATCGATCGCTGGAACGCGTGGTCCGCGAAGGCCGACAGCACCGAGGCCGAACTTCGCAAGTGGGTGGAGGACGCGAGCTCGCGGAAGCAGGCGGCGGAGCGTGTGGAATTCGGCGTGCGCACGTTCGGCACGGTGAACAGCCCGACGACGCTCGCGCAGGCGTCGCAGGCGCTTCTGGATCGGATCGGGCAGGTCGCCAAGGCAAGGAACGTCAGCGAGTTTGAGGTGGCCGAGCGTGGGCTTGATCTTCCGCGTGGGCCTCTCGCGGCGACGCTGCCGCGAGGAATGAAGGCACGGAAGATCATCCGGCAGGTGTCGTTCGTGGCGTCGCCCGACACGGTGGCGGGTGTTCTGGCGGATCTGGAGAAGTCGCCCGAGGTGTCCGCGGTGTCGCGGGTGTTCGTGCAGAACGCCCAGGCGACGGGCGGGGCGAGGTCTTCGTCGACGACGACGGGGCGCGTGGTGCGGGCGACGCTGAGCGTTGAGTCGTGGGCTCTCGTGACGGACGACCGCCGGGCGGAAGGGGGCGCGTCATGAAGCGATGGACGCTCCAGGATGCGTTGACGGAGGGATCCCGCCGGGTTCATGGGCTTGGCGTTCTGGCGCTGGGCGCGGCCGCTTTGGCGGGCGTCGTGGTGCTGTCGTCGCTGTGGCCGGTGGGTCGAGCGGCGGTGATGCGGACGAGCGCGGATTCGGTGCCTTCGCCGAACGTGGACGCGGAATCGAAGCGGTACGCGAAGGCGTCGGAGGAGCAGTTGGCGGCGATCCGTGGGAGGTCGCTGTTCTTTGTTCCGCCGCCGCCGCCCGCGCCCGTGGCGGAGCGTCCGAGGCCCACGCCGCCGCCGACGCCCCCGAGACCCGTCGAGCCGCCCAAGCCGACGATCTACACGGGGCCCGCGATTCAGGCGATCGTGTTCGATACGGTGTGGCTGGCGGACGGCAAGAAGATCCGCCTCGGAGAGGCGGCGAAGGACGATCTGGCGTTGATTCGGATCGACGGCCCGTGGGGCGCGAGGATCGCGTACCGCGGGGCGGAGTTTGACGTCCCGTTCTTCGACCGGGACAAGGTGATCTACCCCCCGGCGACAGCGTCGAAGTCGGAGGCGACGCCGACAGCCGGCCCTGCGTCGGAACCAAAGTCAGAGAGTGAAAAGGTCGCGCCGACGCCCCCGACGGTGGATGGGTCGGTGCCGGCCGGAGACGCGAAGCCGAACGAGACGCCGTCGGACCCCGCAAAGCAAGAGACCAAGCCCGCCGAGCCCGCGCCGGCGGAGCCGAAGAACGGGACGTCAAACTCCG
>DDSG01000071.1:4651-4948 GCA_002343325.1 Phycisphaerales bacterium UBA2396
CCCGCGCCGGCGGAGCCGAAGAACCCCTGAAGGATCGAGCATGAGCAATCGGAAGACATCTCCCCTCGCGCCCGCTGTGCTGCTCCTCTCCGCCGGATTGGCGGCGGCGGCGTTCTCTCAGCCCGGCCAGGCTCCACCGGCGGAACCGGCGGCGGAACCGAAGGCCGAGACGCGTCCGCCGCGTGGTGGGCCGCTGAATCGGCGTGTGCTGTACGGCACGCCGACGGGGGTCGGCTTCAAGGCGGTGAGGGTGGAGGGAGATCGGGAGGGCGCCGTGTGGGGGAAGAGAGAGAGGCC
>DDSG01000137.1:0-141 GCA_002343325.1 Phycisphaerales bacterium UBA2396
GGGCCGGGGCGGGCGAGGTTGGCGGAGGGGGGTGGGAATCCAAATAGAATGGGCCCGGACGCGAACCCGGGGGAGCGGAGACTACGCTCCTCCTCGATCTGTCTTGCCCCTCTCGAGGAATACCCATGCAATGGCCTGTCG
>DDSG01000137.1:450-6815 GCA_002343325.1 Phycisphaerales bacterium UBA2396
TTCACGAACGCGGGGATGAACCAGTTCAAGCCGATTTTCCTCGGGCAGGCGGCGCCGGGGTCGCCGATGGCGTCGTGGCGTCGGGTGGCGAACACGCAGAAGTGCATCCGGGCGGGCGGCAAGCACAACGATCTGGAGGACGTGGGCAAGGACACGTACCACCACACGTTCTTTGAGATGCTGGGGAACTGGTCGTTCGGGGACTACTTCAAGCAGGAGGCGGTCGGGTGGTCGTTTGAACTGTTGACGAAGGTGTTCGGGCTGTCGCCGGATCGGCTGTACGCGACGTACTTTGAGGGGAACGCGTCGCTGGGGCTCGAGCCGGATCATGAGGTCCGGGACCTGTGGAGGCGGTATCTGCCGGCGGACCACATTCTGCCGGGGAACATGAAGGACAATTTCTGGGAGATGGGGGAGACGGGGCCTTGCGGGCCTTGCACGGAGATTCACTACGACCGGATCGGCGGGCGGAACGCGTCTGCGCAGGTGAACCAGAGCGATCCGGACGTGATTGAGATCTGGAACAACGTGTTCATTCAGTACGAGCGGCTGGCGGACCGGTCGCTGCGGGCGCTGCCGGCGAAGCACGTGGACACGGGGATGGGGCTGGAGCGTCTGACGTCGATTCTGCAGGACAAGCGGAGCAACTACGACACGGACGTGTTCGCGGGGATTTTCCGGACGATCGAGGAGCTCACGGGTGCGCCGGCGTACCGGGGGAAGCTGGGTGCGGAGGATCGCACCAACGTGGACACGGCGTACCGGGTGATCGCGGACCACATCCGGACGCTGACGTTCGCGCTGACGGACGGGGCGCTGCCGAGCAACGTGGGGCGCGGGTACGTGCTGCGGCGGATTCTGCGGCGGGCGGTGCGGTACGGGCGGCAGATGCTGTCGGCGAAGCCCGGGTTCTTCGCGCGGCTGGTGCCGACGGTGGTGGACGAGATGGGGACGGCGTTCCCGGAGCTGAGGAAGAATCCGGAGCGGGTGATCGAGATCATCCGCGATGAGGAGGATTCGTTCGGACGGACGCTGGACCGCGGGATCAAGATCTTCGCGGATCTTGCGGCGGATCTGTCGTCGCGGAAGCAGCTCGTGGTGCCGGGGTCGGAGGCGTTCAAGCTGTACGACACGTTCGGGTTCCCGGTGGATCTGACGGCGCTCATGGCGTCGGAGCGCGGGCTGACGGTGGACATGGACGGGTACGAGGCGGAGCGGAAGAAGGCGGAGGAAGTGTCGAAGGCGGGGGCGAAGGGCTCGCAGGGCGAGACGCGGCCCGCGCTGGACCAGGACGCGGCGGCGCGGCTCAAGGCGCTGAACGTGGCGCCGACGGACGACCTGGCGAAGTTCGAGGATAAGCCGGTGCGTGCGCGGATCCGGGCGGTGTGGAACGGGCACAACTTTGACGAGGTTGCCAAGGCGCAGTCGTCGATCAAGCTGGTGGGGTTGGTGCTGGATCGGACGAACTTCTACGCGGAGATGGGCGGGCAGGAGTCGGACCACGGGCGGATCCTGGATCCGAAGCTGGGCGGGACGGGCGGGGAATTCCGCGTGGAGCACGTGTCGACGTTCGGGGGGTATGTGCTGCACGTCGGGCACGTGGTGCACGGGGATTTCCGCGTGGGCGAGTCGGTGGAGTGCCACGTGGATCGGTCGCGGCGTGTACCGATTGAGAACAACCACACGGCGACGCACCTGCTGAACTTTGCGTTGCGCAAGGCGCTGGGCGAGCACGTGGACCAGAAGGGTTCGCTGGTGGGGCCGGAGCGGCTGCGGTTTGACTTCAGCCACACGGGCCCGGTGACGTCGGAGCAGGCGTCGCAGATCGAGCGGACGGTGTCGGAGCAGATCGAGCGGAACCTGACGGTGTACGCGCAGCCGGCGGAGTTGTCGGCGGCGAAGCGGATCAACGGGCTGCGGGCGGTGTTTGGTGAGACGTACCCGGACCCGGTGCGGGTGGTGGCGATCGGGCAGCCGGTGATGGACCTGACGGCGAGCCCGGAGGCGGCGATGTGGCGGGAGTTGTCGGTTGAGTTCTGCGGCGGGACGCACGCGCCGAGCACGGGGCGGCTGTCGGTGTTTGCGCTGGTGGGCGAGGAGGCGGTGGCGAAGGGTGTGCGCCGCGTGACGGCGCTGACGGGGGAGCATGCCTCGCGGGCGGTCAAGGCTGCGGAGGAGCTGCGCGGGCGGCTTCAGCACGCGGAGACGCTGTCGGACGAGGCGTTGGGGCGAGCGCTGCTGGAGATTTCGCAGGCGGTGGACCAGGCGGTGATCCCGATGCCGCGGAAGGCGGCGTTGCGTCACGACATCTCGCTGCTGCAGGAGCGGGTGAAGGCGGCGGCGAAGGCGGCCGGCGCGGTGAAGCGTGACGCGGCGGTCCGTGATGCGAAGGCGCTGTCGGCGTCGGCATCGACGGCGAACGAGCAGGTGATCGTGGGAGTGGTGGACGCTGGGGACGATCGGCAGGCGCTGCAGGCGGCGGTGAAGACGGTGACGGACACGTGCCCGCGGGCGGCGGTGATGCTGCTGAGCGTAGTGGAGCCGGCGTCGGGCGAACCGGGGAAGGTGGCGGTGGTTGCGGCGGTGCCGGGCGGGCTGCAGGCGAAGCTCAAGGCGGGAGATTGGCTGCGCGAGGCGACGGCGATTCTCGGCGGCAAGGGGGGCGGGAAGGCGGACGCCGCGCAGGGCGGAGGAACGGACACGACGAAGGTGAAGGACGCGATCGCGGCGGCGCGGGCGGGGGCGCTCAAGGCGATCATGTGAAGAACGGGCGACACCCGCGTCGCGGATGCCGCCCGTTGCCCTTGATCGAGGTTGGGGGCTTATTCAGCGGCCGAGCGCGAGGAGCTGCTGGAAGAGGTCGTTGGTGGTGCTGACGACGCGAGAGGCGGCGGAGTAGCCGGTCTGGGCGAGGATGAGCCCGATGAACTCCTGGCCGAGGTCGACGTTGGAGAGTTCGAGAGCGCCGCTGACGACCTTGCCTGCGGAGAGTTCGAGGGGGCTGGTGACGACGGCGGAGCCGCTGTTGCCGGAGACGGAGTAGACGTTGCCGCCGACGTCGAGGAGACCTTCGGGGCTGGAGAAGGTTGCGAGTGGGACTTGGCCGAGGACGCGGGTGAGCCCGTTGCTGAAGGCGCCGGTGATGATGCCGTCGTTTCCGATGCCGAAGCCTTCGAGTGTGCCGAGTCGAGCGCCGTCCCAGCGAGTGGCTGCGAGCTGGGAGCGGGTGCCGTCGAGGGAGGTGACGGTGTCCTGCTCGTAGCTGAAGGTGAGGTCGAAGCCCAGGGGCGTGTCGGCGCCGGTGCCTGTGCGGTCGACGGTGACTGAGATGGTGTTGTTGCCGAGGAGTCGGCCCTGGGTGTCGAAGCTGATGGTGCCGGTTCCGACGTTGATGGCAAGGCCCGAGTCGTCGCCGGTTTCGACGAAGTATCGCCAGGTGGTTCCGGCGTTGCTGACGCTGTCCTTGACGAGTGTGAGGGTGAGGTTGATGGGCGTGCCGAGGGAGTCGTAGGCGATGAACCCGGTGCGGACGCTTTCGCCGTCGGCGGAGACGGTCTTGTCGGCGTGGAAGGCCTGCTTGACGGGTTGGCCGGCGCTGTCGAAGATGCGAACGTCGGCGTTGTCGATGGAGATGTCGTTGGCGGAGCCGGCGTTACCCGTGACGACGATGGCGCCGTTGGGCCCGTCGACGGCGAGGCCCGGGGTTGAGCCGTCGGGGTTGAGCGGGGTGGTGAGGAGGCCCATGGCGTCGCGGAGGAAGTCCATGAGGTCCTGGACGGTGGAGCCGGCGGCGATGGTGAACTCGGCGTCGGGGAGGGTGGTGCCGCCCTTGCTGATGCCGCTGATCCGGATGGTCTGACCGGCGACGAACTGAGGGGTGTCGCTGCCCGGAGCGGCGGGGTCTTCGATATCGACGAGGCGGGTGGTCGCTTCGATGAGGTTGGGGGGCGTGGGAGCTGGGGCGGCGGTGGAGATGGTGCGGAGACCAGCGCCGGGCGCGCCCATGAGGGAGATGCGGCTGCCGACGGTGGGGAGCGGCCCCGCGGCGTCGAGGTTTCCGGCGAAGCGGACGGTGCGTGTGGGCTCGGCGATGGTGAGCGAGCCGACGGGGACGTTGATGGGGCTGAGCGAGCCGCGAACGACGTTGTAGTCTTCGTCGACGCCCCAACCCATGAGGCGGTCGCCGGTGATGGAGACGAGGTCGTTGTCGGCGTTGGGCCTGAAGGCGCCCATGCGGGTGTAGTAGTCCTGTTCGCCGCGGCGGACGACGAAGAAGCCGTTGCCTTCGATGGCCATGTCGCGGGCGTCGCCGGTGGTGGTGAAGGAGCCGGTGGAGAAGTTGCGTTGGGTTCCGGCGATCTGGACGCCGAGCCCGATCTGCATGGGGTTGGTGCCGCCGCTGATGTCACCCGGGGGACCGCCGGCGGAGAGGGTTCGGCTGAACATGGAGGAGAAGAGCATCCGGCCGCTCTTGTAGCCGAACGTGTTGACGTTGGCGATGTTGTTACCGATCATGTCGATATTTCGGGCGTTGACGTTGAGCCCGGAGAGGCCTGTGAACATCGCAGTGGTTGAAGCCATCGCTTGCTCCTCGATCCGCGGCGGCACTCGCGTCCTGCGAATGTCCTCGCCGCTGTGCTGAACTGACGGGTTCCGGCGTGCTCCGCGCGCCGATCCCGCCGGGAACCCGGCGTCCGTGCCGGGGAATGGGTGATTAGCGTTGGGCCAGGAGGCCCAGGAGATTGGTGTTGTGCATGGCCGCGGGGGGGCCGAGCAGGGCGGCGGACGCGTGGTCGGCGTCGCGCTGGGGTGCGCGGATGACGGTGTCGATTCCTGTGGCGGCCTTGAGTGGGTCGAGCTTCTCGATCCCGGTCACCTGACGGGTGCCGACGTCGACGGCGAGCCACATGCCGTCGAGCTGGACGAGAGCGCGGGAGGCGCCGGCGGCCTCGGCACGGTCGACGGCGGAGGCGAGGCGGGTGAGCTGCTCGTCGCTGAGTTCGACGCCGGCGTTTCGGGCGATGGAGACGGGCATGCCGCTGTCGATGGCGCCCGACTTGGCCTGGTCGAGGAGTGTGGAGAAGGAGGTGGGGCCGATGTCGGCGCGGCCGAGCTGGGCGAAGGGTGAGCGATCGAGGGCGGCGGGCTTGACGCCGCCGGCGAGGAGCTTGAGGTAGTCGGTGCTCACGGCTGCGACTCCTTTTCCTGAACGCCGTCAACCCAGTCGAGTGGGACGCGGTCGCCGTTCTCGCAGTCGAGGACGATGCCGCCCTGGGTGCGGAGGACGGAGACGACGCGAGACTCGACGCGTTCGAGGTCGGTGTTCATTCCCTGGATGACCTTGCCGATCATCTGGGTTGCTGAGGCGAAGGAGTTCTGCTCGGTCATGGCCTGGAGGCTGTTGCCCAGGTCCATGTCGGACTGGATGCCGCGGATGGTGGCCATCTGCTGGAGGAGCTGGTTGGTATCGTTTGGTGAGAGGGGATCCTGCTTGGTGAGCTCGGTGAGGACGATGTTCATGAAGTCGTCGGTGGTGAGCTCGCTCATGCCGCCGCCGCCTGCGCGGAGGGTGTTGGCGGAGCCGGAGAGTGCGCTGATCTGACTCATGGGAGCCTCCAAGGCGTTAGGCGACGGTGTCCAGACGGAGCATTAGCAAGGCGTGTGCCGGACCATCGAGGGAGTCGTCGGTGGACGGTGTCCAGTGGTGTGCGTCGTGGTCTGCGGGCTGCCAGCGGGCCTGATTCCAGTGATTGTCGTCGGAGCCGCGGTCGTCGTGGGTGGAGGAGCCGCCGGAGCTGCTGCCGCCCCACTGCTGCTGGGCGTGGCGGTCGGTGTGGTCGTGGGCGTGATCGGGCTGCCGGGGCGCGTCGGGGCGGGCGGCTTCGGGAGCGCCGACAACCTCAACGCGCTGGATCTTGAGGCCACGTTCTTCGATGGCGCGGCGGAGGGAGTCGAGATCGGCGAGCAGTTTTTGCCTGGTCTGCGGATTCTGCGCGTCGAGCTTTGCGGTGACACCTTCGGCGTCGACGCGGACCTCGATGCGGACGGGGCCCAAGTGCTCGGGGTTGAGGCGGAGGGTGAGCAGGCCGCCCTTCTGACGGAGCGCGGCGGCGAGGCCCCGAGCGATCTGTGCGTCGACGGATGCTGAGGCGGAGCCTGGGGTCTGGACGGCGGCGGTGCGCACGGGCTTGGTGCTGACGCCGAAGACGTTCGGGCGAGAGGCGGTGCCGAGCATGCCGAGGAGGTCTTGGGCGCCTTTGGCGGGGCCGCTGGTGGTGGTCGGGGCTGGGGCTGCGGCGGCGGTGGCGGCGGGGGGGGCGGGGGGCGGGGGGTCGGCAGAGCGGCGGGTAGGGAAAGAAGGGAGA
>DDSG01000128.1 GCA_002343325.1 Phycisphaerales bacterium UBA2396
GGCGGCGCTCGCTCGCGCGGGGGTCGACGTGCTCGGCGTGCGGGCGGGTGCGCTCGGCGTCGATCTGGAAGCGATGCTGCGCGGGCTGACGGAGCGGCACGGCGTGGCGACGGCGATGATCGAGGCCGGGCCCGGGCTGCTCGGGTCGTTCCTCGACGCGGATCTGATTGACGAGGCGGTGGTGTACCTGTCGCCGCTGCTGCTGGGGGATGAGCTGGCGAAGTCCGTGGCGGCGGGGCGCGTGGCGCCGACGCTGCACGCGGGGCGGCGGATGGAGTTGCTGCGAGTGAAGCGGCTTGGTGACGACGTCGAGCTGATCTACCGCCGGAGTGCGGCGAAGTAGGCGGGCTCAGGACGAGCGTTCGAGCACGGCGTCGGCGAGCGATGACAACGCGTCTCGGGCGGCGCTCGCGGGCAGCGTGCGGAGCTGCTCCTTCGCGCGGGCGATGAGCGAGGCGGCGGTGGCCTGGGCCGAGGCGACAGCGCCCGACGACACAACATCACGGACGAACGCGGCGAGATGCTCGGGGCTTGCGCCGGTGGAGCAGAGCGGGGCAAGGCGCTCGCGGGCGGCGGCTCGCTGTTCGGGCGCACGCGAGGCGAGGTAGCGGATGACGGGAAGCGTGAGCTTGCCCTTCTCGATGTCCTTGCCGAGGCTTTTGCCGACGACGGCCTGATCGCCCAGCAGGTCGAGAATGTCGTCCTGAATCTGGAAGGCCGAGCCGATCGCAAGCCCGAATTCGGTCATCGCGAGCACGCGGGACTCGTCCGCGCCCGAGGCGTCTGCGCCCAGCCGGCAGGCGGTGGCGATGAGTTCGGCGGTCTTCCCGCGGATGATCTCGAAGTAGGTCGCTTCCGAGAGGTCGAGGTTGCCTCGGTTGTGCAGTTGGAGGAGTTCGCCCGAGGCGGTGAGGACGGCGGCCCGGCCGATGGCGCGGCTGGGGCCGACCTCGGGCAGCGTGGCGCACAGGTGATAGGCCGAGGCGATGAGGTAGTCGCCCAGGATCACCGCGGGCTCGTTCCCGTGGAGCTTGTTGACGGTCAGCCCCTTGCGGCGGACGTCGGCCTCGTCGAGCACGTCGTCGTGCACGAGGGTCGCCATGTGCACCATCTCGACGGTCGCGGCGACCACCAGGTGCTGGCGCGTGATAAGCGTGCGGAGTTGATCGGGGCTGGCGGCGGTGCGGTCGGCGGCGGCGGCCATGCCCGAGAGGAGCACCAGCATCGGCCTGAGCATCTTCCCGCGATAGCGCTCGACATGTTCGACCAGGTTCTGCACCGGGGCGAGCGGCGAACGGAGCTGATCGTCAAACACGCGGGCGACGTCGGCGAGCGACGCGTCGAGGGCGGCGAGGACGCCGGCGTGAGGGGCGAGATGGGAGGCGAGTGCCGACATGGCCGATGGTATTGTTGGCCTCTTCAGCGGGCGGAGAGATAGGCGATCCAACTGGCGCAGACTTCGCCCTTGGTGTTGGGGCGGAAGACCCCGTCGCCGCCGCCTTTGCCGTCGTCGCCTTCCCAGTAGACGGTGACGTCGCGGAACCCGGCCTCGACGAGCAATTCGCGGACCTCGGGGAGGGTCCAGAGGCGCCAGTGGTAGGTGAACGCCTTGCGGATCGCCCCGCCGCCGGGGAACTCGAAGTGGATGTGGCAGGTCATGTCGGCGGTGATGGGGTTGTAGTGAGCGTGCTCCCAGATGTAGGTGAAGCCCTTGCAGCGTTTGCGTTCGGTGAGGATCTTCTGGGCTTCCCACCCGCCGAAGAAGTCAAGGAAGAAGACACCGCCCTTGGCGAGGGACTTCCTGACGGTTCGGAAGTAGGCGACGAGTGACTCCCGCGTGGTGAAGCACCAGTAGGAGAAGTTCATCGCCAGGACGATGTCGACGCCCTGCTCGGCCTTGGTGGGCGTGCGAACGTCGCCCTTCTTGAGTCGCAGCCGACGCCGCTGATCGTCGGTCAGCCCGGCGACGTGGTTGGCTTTGGACCAGGCAAGGGCGGAGGGGTCGAGGTCGACGCCGATCGCGTGGTTCGTGGGGCGTCGGCGGACCCACTCGCAGGCCGTGGCGGCCGTCCCGCAGAAATCCTCGCGGAGCAGGGCGGCGCGGCGGCCTGTGATCTTGCGGAAGGTGCTGTCGACAAAGTCGATCTCGGCCTCGGGGCACTGGACGGCGGCCTCGTAGAGGCGTCGCGGGTCGGCGGTGCGGGGGCTCAGTCGCTTCGGGCGTGTCGTGGGCATGGCGAGGACGGTAGCCGCATCAAGCCCGCGCGGCGGTGGGGTTCCCCCTATAGTCGGCTCTTCGCGGCCGAGCCGGCCGCCCGAGGGGCTCGATATGCGTCTGACGATGGTCGGGACTGGCTATGTGGGTCTGGTGACGGGTGTGTGCTTTGCGAACACGGGCAACCACGTGACGTGCCTTGACGTGGACGCCGCGAAGATCGAGAAGCTGCGTGCGGGCAAGTGCCCGATCTACGAGCCCGGGCTCGAGGAACTCCTGGAGCGCAACATCGCCGCGGGGAGGCTCGCCTTCACGCTCGACAAGCGTGCGGCGTACCGCGACGCGGAGGCGATCTTCATCTGCGTGGGCACCCCGAGCGACGACCGCGGGCACACCGACCTGAAGTACATCGACGCCGCCGCCGACGACATCGCGGCCGTCCTCCGTGAGATCGGACCGGGCGGGAAGCCCAAGGCGATCATCGTGAAGTCGACGGTGCCCGTCGGCACGAGCTTCCGCGTGCGAGATCGGATCCGGGCGGGTGCGCCGGGCGTGCCCTTCAGCATGGGCAACAACCCCGAGTTCCTCAAGGAAGGCGACGCCGTGAACGACTTCATCAAGCCCGACCGGGTGGTCTGCGGCGTGGAGTCGGATGCTCAGGGTCGGCTCAACGAATCGGCGAGCGAGCTCTTCCGCCAGTTGTACGACCCGTTCGTGCGCAACGGGCACCCGATCTTCATCATGGACATTCTGTCGAGCGAGATGGTCAAGTACGCCGCCAACAACTTCCTGGCGACCAAGATCTCGTTCATCAATGAGATGGCCAACCTGTGCGAGGCGTACGGGGCGGACATCGGGTCGGTGCGTCAGGGGATGTGCGCCGACAAGCGGATCGGCAACGCGTTCCTGTACCCCGGGCTGGGGTACGGCGGCTCGTGCTTCCCGAAGGACACGCTCGCCTGCGTGATGATGGGCGAGACGCGGGGCGTGCCCGTGGCGGTCTCCAAGGCGGTCCACGAGACGAACCAGCGTCAGCGTGAGCGGTTCTTCAAGAAGATCGAGGAGCACTTCAAGCCCATGGGCGGGCTCGCCGGACGAAAGCTCGCGTTCTGGGGGCTCGCCTTCAAGCCCCGCACCGACGACGTTCGCGAGGCGCCCGCCCTGACGCTCATCCAGCGGGCCCGCGGCGTGGGGGCGACCTGCGCGGGGTACGACCCGGTTGCCTCGGAGACTGCGGCCAAGGAACTCGGGGCTCCGGGGGGCACGGGCCCGGGGCTGGCGATCGTCGGCGACATGTACGCCGCCGCCGAGGGGGCCGACGCGATCGTGATCTCGACGGACTGGGACGAATTCAAGAGCTCTGACTTTGACCGGCTCGGGAAGGTCATGAAGTCCCGTGTGATCTTCGACGGGCGCAACCTGTACCGCCCGCAGCAGATGAAGGCGCTTGGGTTCACGTACGTGTCGGTCGGGCGGGCGTCGGTCTGAGGACGTCCTCGTCCGCTACCGGCGACGCCGGATGACCCCGGGCTACCATCGGCGATGCAGTGGCTCGCCCGTCTGTACGCCAGGCGGATCATCAACGTGAACGTGAACATCGTGCTGGCGGGTTTGCTCGCGCTGCCGCCGGTCGTTCTTGTCGTTCACCTGGTGCAGTACCTGGGCATCCAGCCGAGCGATCAGATGACGCTGGCGATCCCGCGGCTGGGGTGGTCGATCTCGTTCCTGACGGTCTCGGCCGTGACGCTCATCGCCGACATCTTCTTTGACTTCTCGATCTACCTGGTGCTGCACTGGGTGGCGAACCACAGCCAGTGGCGCAAGAAATTGGTGAAGCCCGCCGAGCAGCTCATCGACGCCGCCGACCGCGGGCTGTCGTTCGTCCACGACGCGGGCATCGTGCAGTTCCAGCGTGCGATCCTCAGCCCGATCCTCTATGGGGTGTGGCTGTGGATCCAGTACGACCTGATCCACCGCGGATGGTCGGCCGAGTCGTCGACGGCGGTGGGTGCGATCGCCGGGATCGCCACCGCTCGCGTGCTGCACACCTTCTGGATGCTCCGAGAGGACAAGCGGTGGCGTCTTCGTGCGGCCGAGCGGGCCAAGACCGCGCCGGTGCCGCCCGCCGGCGGTCCCGCGACCGG
>DDSG01000083.1:0-191 GCA_002343325.1 Phycisphaerales bacterium UBA2396
CCCCAAGGCTCGAACGCTGGCGGGACGGCGCCGAGCACGACGCCTGTGATCCCCGAGGTGCCGGTGGGCCGGGTGCTGGCGGACGGCGTGGGGTATCTGCTGATGCCGGGGTGTTCGGCGGGCGATGTGGAGGGGCTTCGGCGGTACGCGAGGGCGGCGCGGGGCGAGATCGCGCGATTGAGCGAGGCGGG
>DDSG01000083.1:415-28855 GCA_002343325.1 Phycisphaerales bacterium UBA2396
GATCGCGCGATTGAGCGAGGCGGGCGTGCGCGGGTGGGTGATCGATCTTCGGCTCAACGGGGGCGGCAATCTGTGGCCGATGCTGCTGGGTGCGGCACCGCTGCTGGGCGAGGGTCCGGTGATGGCGACGGTGGTCGCGGGCAAGGGCGAGATCGAGAGTCGGTACGGTGTGACGCGCGAGCACGGGGCGTGGATCGATTGGGGCCGAGGGCTTGAGACGCAGTTGGCGCTTGAGGACGGCGTGGCGGAGCGATCGTGGGAGCCGAGAGGTCGGGCCGAGCCGATCGCGGTGGTGCTGGGGCCTTGGACGATGAGCAGCGGTGAGGCGCTGGCGATCGCGATGGCGTCGTCGCGCGGCGCGAGGACGTTCGGCGAGCCGACGGCCGGGCTGACGACGATCACGAACGTTTTCCCGCTGTCGGACGGGTCGATGCTGATTCTTCCGGTGTCACAGATGGCGGGTGTGGACGGGAAGGTTGTGTCGGGGCGGCTGACGCCGGATGTTGTGGTGGAGTTTTCGGGTTGGCCCGAGGCGGGGGATTCAGCGTCGGAGGCGGCGCGGCGGTGGGTGGCGGAACGGATCAACGCAAGTTCAGGAGCGGGCGGGGCCGGAGGTGGCGGATGAAGGAGAAGTCGATGGATCGTTCGATGACGCAATCGCGCTTTGTGCCGCCTCTTCGCGGCGGGATGAACCCGGGTCGGACGGCGGGCGTGACGACGCCGGGCTCGTTCGCGAACGCGCCGGATGTCGGTGGACCGTTGATGTTCTCGTCGCCCGACGCGCCGGGGATGCCCGCGCCGAGCGAGAAGACCGCGTGGGACTTTCTGCCCGCGGGGTGGAGCGTGGAGCGAGTGGGCGGCGCGGGGCGTGGTGCGAAGGAAGCCCACGGGTTGGAACCCGCGGGCTTCGAGACGGGCGAAACGCGTGTGGTGGAGTTTGAGACGGCGCGGGGGGAGCGGATGCGCGTGACGTATCCGAAGGGCTTTGCGCCGATCACACAGTTGGAGTCGGCGCGGCTGGGGATCGTGACACGCGAGATGAAGCGGGTGGCGGAGCGTGAGCCTCATTTCGAGGAGTTGTTCCCCGGGAAGGGCGCGGAGGCGGTGCGCGACGAGATCGCGGCGGGTCGGCTGGTGATCCCGGCGAACGTGAACCACCTGAAGTACAACTTGGATCCGATGTGCATCGGGCGTGCGAGCCGGACGAAGGTCAATGCGAACATGGGCGCGAGCCCCGTGAGCAGCGGGACGCACGAAGAGGTCGAGAAGCTCAAGTGGGCGGAGAAGTGGGGCGCGGACACGGTGATGGACCTGTCCACGGGCGGCAATCTGGATGAATGCCGGGAGGCGATCATCCGGGCGAGCACGGTGCCGATCGGGACGGTGCCGATCTATTCGATGATCATCGGGAAGAAGATCGAGGATCTGGATTGGGAGACGATCGAGGCGAGCCTGCACCACCAGGCGAAGCAGGGCGTTGACTATTTCACGATCCACGCGGGCGTTCGGCGGGCGCACCTGAAGCACGTGAAGAACCGGCTGATCGGGATCGTGAGCCGAGGCGGGAGCCTGCTCGCCAAGTGGATGCTCGTGCACGGCAAAGAGAACATCATGTACGAGCGGTGGGACGACATCTGCCGGATCCTGCGGCAGTATGACGTGACGTTCTCGATCGGGGACGGGCTGCGCCCCGGCGGGCTGGCGGACGCGACGGACGCGGCGCAGATTGCGGAGCTTGAAACGCTCGGCGAACTGACGGAGCGTGCGTGGCGGCACGGGGTGCAGGTGATGATCGAGGGGCCGGGGCATGTGCCGTTCGATCAGATCGAGTGGAACGCGAAGGTGCAGCGGACGCTGTGCCACGGGGCGCCGTTCTATGTGCTCGGGCCGCTGGTGACGGACATGTTCCCGGGGTACGACCACATCACGAGCTGCATTGGGGCGACGGCGATGGCGTATCACGGGGCGGCGATGCTGTGCTACGTGACGCCCAAGGAACACCTGGGGTTGCCCAAGAAGGACGACGTGAAGCAGGGATGCATCGCGTACAAGATCGCGGCGCACGCGGCGGACGTGGCGCTGGGGATCCCGGGGACGCGCGATCGCGACGACGAACTGACCAAGGCGCGGGCGGCGCTGAACTGGGAGAAGCACTTTGAACTGAGCTTCGACCCGGACACGGCCCGGGCGTACCACGACGAGGACCTGGACGTTGATACGGACTTCTGCGCGATGTGCGGGCACGACTGGTGCAGCGTGCGGATCAGCAAGGAGATCCAGGAGTTCGCCAGCGGCAAGGCCGAGGGGTTCGAGCGGATCGGCGCGAACGGGAAGGCCGGCGCACCGGTGAAGAGTGCGGCCCTGACGGACGAGCAGCGTGAAATCCTCGAGAAGCGGGGTGTGCTCTCCCCCGAGGAGATCCACAAGCTGGCGAGCAAGACGAAGAAGCAGATGGCCAAGGCGGGCGCGAAGGTGGCCGACGAGGAGGCCTCGGCGAAGTTGTCGTGCCACAGCGACTACGTGGACCCCGAAACGGCCAAGCGGATGCAGGCGGGCGGGGGCGTGCTGGTGCAAGTGGACGTCAGGCCGGCGCTGGGGATCTCGAAGGAGGACCGTGTGGTGTGAGGAGAAGCATGCTGCTGGAGCAGAACTGATGAGAGTGCAGTTGTCGTTCAGTATCGATGATGATTCGCGATGCCTATGGCAGGCGATGTCTGAATTGGATGAGATTCATCGTGAGCTCACGGACCGAAAGTGGCAGATTCGGTGCGGTCAGTCTCGGTATCTCGGACCGTGGATCTCTTCGGTGCTTTATGCGGCGTATCTGAAGGGCCGTGAACGCGGACAGGATCCGAAGATCAGGTTGCCCTCTTCGCCCCCTGCTCTCGATGCGTACTGTGGTTTCTCGGGAATGAAGCACGCGTTTCAAGGTGGTCCGGAGCCGAATCCGGATCACTCGGACAGTGAGACGGTTCCGCTCATGAAGTTTGACAAAGCGAGTTGGAGCCTGTCTGACGGCATCGTTCGCTTGCTTCGGAGACACACTCAGCTCAGCGATGAGAGTGAAGACCAGATCAGGACTTGCATCCAAGAAGTCACCCAAAACGTTGTTGACCATGCCCGATCGAGCATCGGCGGCACAATTTCTGCGAGGTACATGTCTGCATCGCGAGAGGTGCGAGTGGGTATTGTGGATCGAGGGATTGGAATTGGTTCGTCACTCAGGCAGAGGTTCACCGACATTACTGATTCCTTCGCGGCGCTGAGTCGTGTGATCGAGGGTGGCTACTCCTCCATGTCTAGGCCCAATAACATGGGCTTGGGCGTGAGCAATCTCTTCAAGTTAGTGCGGAATTCGGGTGGGCGCATTGCCGTGTTTTCCGGGATCGCAATGGCGTAGTCGCATCATGACGCCACCCCGGCGATCGAAAGCACCCCGTTTGAGTTCCCTGGTACCGCCGTGTTCTTTGCGCTACAATTGTCGACAGGGCTTGGACATGCCGATGATGATTGATATGGACACGGTGAGTTTGGATGCGAGGGACTTCTTCGACCCGCAGGGTTCTGTTGTTGATTGCGCAGCCCGCATCGCTCACGAGGTCGTGAGGCAACTTTCAACGGGCGCAGCAGTGTGTCTCTCGGTGCATGGCCTTCGGGGTGTCTCATCGAGCTTTTTCAACGTGATCCTCTCGGCAGTCTTTGAGAACTTCGATCGAAGCGTTCGCGACCGCTTTCGCGTTGATACTGAGACCGATACGCAGCGGATTGTTTATGAGAGGTCGCTGGACGCGTTTCTGCGCCGAACGGCCTAGCCGTTGGGCATTCAGAAGCTGGCAGGTATGCTCTCCTCATGGCGACATACCTGATCACGGGCGGGAATCGGGGCATTGGGCTGACGATGGCGACCATGCTGGCCGCGCGGGGCGAGTCGGTGGTGGCGACCGCGCGGAGCGTGGATGCCCTCTCGCCTCAGGCTCGCTCGCTGTCGGGCGTCCGCTGGGTTCCGTTGGACGTGCTCGACGAGGGGAGCATCGGGGCGCTGCCCGGTCGGCTGGCGGCGGTGGGTGTTTCGGCGATTGACGTGCTGGTGAACAACGCCGGGGTGAGCAGCACGGCACGCTCGCTCGCGGAGGTGACCGCCGCCGAGCTGCAGCGGGTGTTCATGGTGAACGCGTTCGCGCCGATACTGGTCGCCAAGGCGTTGCGAGGGATGATCGACGCGGGGAGCCGCCGGCTGATTGTGAACATCTCGAGCCAGCTCGGGAGTATCACGAACAACGACGGCGGGTCGTCCTACCCGTACCGCGGGAGCAAGACGGCTCTCAATCAGATGACCGTGTCACTGGCCAACGAGCTTCGGCCGTGCGGGTTCACGTGCGTCGTGGCGCATCCGGGCTGGGTGCGGACGGACATGGGCGGGCAGGAAGCGCCGCTGTCGGTGGAGCAATCGGCGACGCAATTGATCGCGCTGATGGATCGTCTGCGGCCGACCGATTCGGGTCGGTTCTTCAACTATGACGGCGCTCCGATGCCGTGGTGACGCGGGGGCTCAGACGGACAGGGGCGGGCCGAGGAACTCAAGATCGAACTTCGCGAAGATCGCCGCGAGAGCCTGCGGGGTGCTCGCTCCGGCGTGGGCGGCGTCGCTGGCTTCGCGGAAGGGCCCTTCGAGCCCCGGGGGCGTGGTGACTACGAGCAGGCGTCCCGGCGCGGGGCCGAGACAGACGAAGGTGTGCGCAGAGCCGCGGGGGCACGAGACGAACGAGCCGGGCTCGGCCAGAATCTCGACGCCGTCGCGAACAAAGCGGAAGCGCCCGCTGAGCACGAAGAAGAACTCGTCGTCGCGGTTGTGGCGGTGCAGCGGCGGGCCCGCGGCGGGCTGGCTGGTGATGTCAAAGATGCAGCATGCGCCACCCGTGGTCGACGCGTCCGCGAGAACCCTGACGCGATCGGTGACCACGGAGAGACGCTCGCCCTCATCCGGCGCGAGATGAACAGCCTTCGCGGGTGTGCTGGGCATGGCGTGGCTCCTGAGTGCCGAAGTTTAGCTCGATCCTGAATCAGCCACTTTCGGGTAGACTGCCGCGATGAAGCCGATCACACTGCTCGAAGAGGTTGGAGCGCCGGCGGCACGCGTGCGGCGGCTGGCGCTCGACATCGAGAACACACCCAAGCTCTTTCCCCAGATCGTCTCGATCGAGATGCTCGCGTCGCCGAAGGACGCCGATGGACTCGCCGCTGCCGGCACGCGATGGGGCGAAACGCGGCGGGCGGGCTTTGGCACGGCGCGGGTCGAACTTGAGATCACACGTGTTGATCCGGACGGCTCGTTCGTGGTGAGCTGCACCGCGATGGGCGCGAGGTTCGATACGCGGTTTTCGTTCGAGCCCATGGGCGAACGGCGTTGCCGCGTGCTGATGGACGTCCGCATCACGCCGTCGGGCATGGTCTCGTCGGTGATGGCATGGCTGATGAAGGGCACGATGGCGAAGGGACTCCGGCAGGATCTCATGTCCCTCAAGCGGGCGGCGGAGGCGGCATGACACTCGACGAAGCGAACGCGTTTGCCCGACGGTGGTTCGCCGCCTGGAACCAGCATCTTCCCGGGGGGAGCATCGCGAACCTTGATACGATCATGGCGTGCTACGACGAGCACATCGAGCACTCTTCGCCCTTCATCGCGAAGTTCAACGCGGCGCACGGCGGAGGCGACACCCTCCGAGGCAAAGCCGAGGTCTCGGCGTACTTCGGGCGAGCCCTCGCGAGCAATCCGACCCCGCCCGGCGTCACGCGGTTCGATCCGATGCGCGTGACCGCGGGCACGGACAGCGTGCTGGTGGTCTACCGCCGCTGGACGGGCGAGATCGCGGGCGAAGTGTTCTTTCTCAACACCGCCGGCCTGATCGTGCGCAGCGTGTCGCACTACGGCTAACGAGATCCCGCGTCCTCCGCGGGCTGCTTCGTGTCCGGACGAATCACCGCGATCTGGCCGATCGAAACGCCCGTGCGTTCCGAGGTCGTCCCGTCCGGCCAGCGGATCGAAAGCGTTACTTTCGCGTCCGGCTCATGCTCGCCCAGACCGAAGTGCAGCACGGGGCTGTTGCTGTTGCCCTGCCCCGTGCCAGCCTCGACCTGGCGCGTCAGCACGCGCCCGTCGGCGAGCGACAGCCGAACCTGCGTCCCGATCGGCTGTGGAGCATCCACGCGGACGAGCAGCCACGAACGAGCCGGGCTTGTATTGCGGAACAGCCGACCCGCCGTCACAAGATCGATCAGCCCGTCCCCGTCGTAGTCGGCCCACGCGGCCTGATAGGTCGGGGGCAGTTGCTCGAGCCCCGAGCCCGAGGTGTCGTCGGCGAACGCCCATGTCGTCGCCGCGGGCGAAGTGATCTGGTTGCGGTACAGCACGGGGTGGTTCTTCTTGCCGAACGAGGCGTCGGCGTAGACGGTGGTAAAGTAGAGGTCCAGCCGCCCGTCGTTGTCATAGTCGGCAGCCGCGGGCGAGGCGTACGACTCCTGGTACCACACGCCGCATTCGCCCAGATCATCGAAGGACCACGGCGTCAGCCCCTGGGCCGGCGTCGGGCCTCTGTTCCTGAGAAAGCGAGACTTGGGCTGGTTCCCGCGTGAATCAACGTGCGCGAAGTTCCCGGCGAACAGGTCGAATCGCCCGTCGCCGTTGAAATCACCCCAGCACGCCCCGATCGAATGACCCCCGGCGAATCCGTCGCTCGTGGCCAACGCGTTCCGCTCCGCCGCCGCGTCTGTGAGCCGCCCCGTGCCGTCGTTGATCCACAGTTGATTCGGCTGAAGGCGGTAGTTCGAGACGTACACGTCGGCCGTCCCGTTCTCGTCGAAATCGCAGGCTGTCACGCCCCGGCTCCGGCGTTCGGCGAAGGTCGCGGCCAATTCGTACTTCTTCTCCGCCGTCGACAGCAGCACGAAGGACGGGTACGTGATCTGCTTCTCCCAGTCCTCGTACCCCGCGAAGTACAGATCGGGCACGCCGTCTCCGTTCAGGTCGGCGGCCGCCGCCGCGAGGCAGACGGTCGGGGGCAGCGCGGGCAGTTCACGCCGCTCAAACCTCGGCGCACCTCCCCGAGCGGCAGCGTTCATGAACACCGCGACAGGCGAAGTCGAGACAACGTCGGCCTGCCCGTCCTGGTCGAGATCCGCGAGAATTCCGACCCCCGCGCCGGGCACCGGCACGGGCTCAAAGCCCGACCCGGTGTTGAGGTACAACGTCCCCGCGCAGTGGAGATCCGGCCACCCGTCGCCGTTGGCGTCTCCCCACGCCGCCGGGGCGTTGGCAAGCCCGGGCATCAACGACGACTTGTCCGCAAACCGCGGCAGAATCGAGGGCGGCTGGAGCAGCGCGGCGGCGATCAGCACAAGCATGGTTCACCGTTCCCGGGTATAGCGGGAGGCGAAGCCCTTCTCACGCGAGGTCGGCGCAAAGGCGACCTCGACAACGAGCGTGTCGGGACCGTCGAGGCGATACACCACGCTCGTCACCTGCTCGGCGCTTCCCGTGCCGGCGAACTCCGCGCGGTTGTCCTTCGCGGAGACAAGCTTGAACACCGAGACCTCCTTGCGGTTGTCCGGCACTTCGAGCTTGGCGTGCAGGTGACGCAGGCGGAGGTAGACCCCGTCCTCCTCGACGGTGATCTGCGAGACTTCATGGAACGCGGGCTTCCCGTCGCGCCGGACCTGGCGGAACAGGGCCGCCATCGAGGTGCCGCGGGCGGCGGTCCAGTGCTCGTCGTTCACCGTCTTGTTCGGGTTGACGCAGACCCAGCGCCCGACCATGAACGAAAGCTCAGCAAGCTCCGGCGCGGGCGCCGCGTTGGGCGGCAGCTCCAGCGGGGCCGGGCGTTCCGCCGACGGAGACGTGGACGCGCACCCGGCAAGAAGCGAGGCCGCGACAGTCAGAACAACACAACGGGTCATCTTCATTCCGGACTGTAGTAGTTCCGTGCCGCCGCCGCTGCCACGAGCACCATCACAACCACGCCCAGCGCAATGCCGCACGCACGCATCAAGCCTTGGTTCGGCTCGGGGCGCCCATTGGCGCCCGTGTTGCCAAGGGCGAACGCCGGCGAGAGACCTCGGAGGAGCACCATCCCCAGAATTGCCCCCATGATCCCGGGGACCCAAAGCGCCGCCGTGGGTACGCCCAGTCGAACAAGGTCATCGGCATCACCCACCGGCACCGCGATCGCCGTTGCGAGGTACACACCGTTGGCGAGCAGGCAGAACCCGGCGAAGCCCCTTGCAAGCGGCAACGCCGCGTGGGCTGGCCGGACCGCCCCCAGCAGCGCGAAAGCGGCCAGCGGCACCACCACCCCGACGACCGGCCCGCCCAGCACGAGCACGCGAGGCCAATCAGAGACCGCGTCCGTGCGCGAGAAGCCGACAAACGGCAGGTGAACTCCCTCGACGCGCCCGCCCGTTGCAAAGGCCGCCAGCACGTGACCCGCTTCGTGGACGATCTGCATCCCGTACCAGCAGAAGGCCGCGGCCATCACGGCCGTGAGCACCGCGTTGGGCGACCATCGGGCCTTGTCACGGAACGCCGAGGCGTACAGCAAGGCCGCTGCGGCGATCCAGAAGACACCGATGATCGATGCCGATCGTGTCGCCGGGTCGAGGGTCGATCCCGCCAGCAGAGCGAGCTCGCCCACGATGAAGACCCCCGCCGCGAGCTTCGCAAACGGAAGACTTCGCCCCGAGGCGGGCAGCCAGAAGAGCGCGAGCGCCGTGGCGGCAAAGAACACGCCGTCGATGACGACGACCCCGGTGAGCAGGCGATCGATCCCGTCAAAGCCGACCGCCGTCAGGAGCAAGAGGGCGGCTCCGCTCAGCAGCAGGATCGCCGCGGCGGGAACCTGCCTCGCGGAGCGACGCGAGAACGCCGGAAAGAACCGCCCGTCATCGGCCATGCCCGCGATCAGTCTCGGTCCGGACAAGAGCTGCGCATTGAGCACGCCGAACGCCGACAGCGCGACCGCCGCCGCGACGAACCGCCGCCCGCTTTCCGGGAATGCCGTCGCAACGGCATCGGCGGCGAGGGCCTTGCTCGCGGCGACCCCGCCATGCCCCAGCAGCGACAGGTACGCCGCGTTCGCGCCAACGTAGACGACCACGACCGTGAGCGTGCCCAGCAGGATCGCCCTGGGCAGGTTGCGGGCGGGCTCTCGGACCTCGCCCGAGATCCACAGCGCGTGCTGCCACCCGCCATACGCAAAGAACGCGGGCACCAGCGCCGCCAGCAGCCCGGCCACCGGGCCCAGGGCCGCCGCGGGCGTCGCGTGATCCGGCGGGGTCTGTCGTGGCGCGAATGCAGCCAACGCGGCGATCGCCGTCAGCGCCCCGACCTTCGCGATGACCGTCAGGTTCTGCACGCGCGAGCCCCACCGCACGCCCGCCAGGTTCGCCAGCGTCACCAGCCCGATGAGCCCGCAGGCGAGCCCCATCGACCACGACTTTGCAAGCGGCTCCGGGGAGACGATCGCTCCGAGGTTCGCCGCGCAGATCACCGCGATGATCCCGATCGCCCCCGCCTGCACCGCCGTCGCGTTGCAGAACACGAACAGAAACCCGGTCAAGGGCCCGAACGCCTCCCGCAACGCCTGGTACTGAGCCGCCTGCCCCGTTCGACGCCGTCCTATTTCCGCAAAGGCGAGCGCGCCCGCCAGCGCCAGCGCGCCCGCCAGACCCCACGCCGCGAGCGCCAACCCCGGCGAGGGAACCAGCGACGCCACCTTGCTCGGGGTGAAGAAGATCCCCACGCCGATGATCGCCCCGATCACCACGCACCCCGCGTCGAACGGTCCAAGGGTCCGTGGGGGCGATTCGCTCATCCGCTCAGTGTACAGATCCCCTTGGGCGGGTATGCTGACCCTCGCGTCGGGCGACCGCCCGACCGCACGGAGAGGACCGATGAACAGCCGACGCGAGGTGCTTGGACTGATGGCGGCCACGTCCGCCGCGTTCTTTGTGGGGCGCACGAACGCCCGACCCATCGCACGCCTCTGGACCGACACACGCGACGATGCCGCCGCCGAATCGCTCGGCTTGCGTCTCGGAACCCAGGCCTGGACCTTCCGCGATCGAACCCTCTTCGAAGCGCTCGATTACGCCAAGAAGCTCGGCCTGCGCTATGTCGAGATGTTCCCGGGCCAGTCCCTTTCTCCCGACGAGCGCGGGGGCAAAGTTGGGCCCGAACTCTCCAAAGAGCAGATCGGCAGGCTGAAGGAGAAGTTGGCCGCGACCGGGATCTCCGCGCGTGCCTTCGGCGTGTGGAACTTCTCAAAGGACGAAGCCGCCGGCCGCCGGATCTTTGAGTTCGCGAAGGAGATGGGCATCGAGACGGTCACGTGCGAGCCCGCGATGGAAGCATGGGATCTTGTCGAGAAGCTGGCGAACGAGTACAAGATCGACGCCGCGTGCCACAACCACCCCAAGCCGACGACCTATTGGGACCCGGCGATCGTGATGAACGCCGTCGGCAAACGAGGCCAACGAGTGGGCGCGTGCGCCGACATCGGGCACTGGACGCGGTCCGGCGTTGACGCCTCAGAGGGGCTCAAGAAGTACGAGGGCAAGCTCAAAAGCCTGCACTTCAAGGACATCAAGGAAGGGATCGATCAGCCCTGGGGCACCGGCCTCACGGGCATCGTCGCCGTCCTCCGCGAATTGCGCAGGCAGAAGTTCAAGGGCTTGCTCTCCATGGAGTATGAGCACGGCTCCGGGGCCGAGCTCGAAGCAAACACCGCCAAGTGCGTCGCGTTCTTCGATCAGGCCTGCCGCGAACTGCTCGAAGCCGAAAAGAAAGCGGCCCCGGCGGATGCTCCCACCAAGGCCGGCGCCTGAGTTGATCTTGTTCGTGAGGTTGCTCCGTCAGTCGTTCTCAACGACCACCGAGAGGGTGTTCGCCTTCCCGCCGCGAACCACCGTCAGGTCGATCGTCTGACCCACGTTCTTCGAACGCACTGCCTCGCGCAGAGCACTGGTCGTCGCCCAGTCGCGCCCGTCGACGTGCGTGATGATGTCCCACGTCTGAAGCCCCGCACGGTCCGCCGCAGAGCCCGAGACCACCCGCGTGATGATGCTCGACCGATCGGCCACGATCCCGGCCTGCGCGGCGGTCGCTGGCGCAACGTCCCCGAGCTCCACCCCGATCCGCTTGCCCATCCCCGTCGAGAACGAGGTCGACCGCTCATACGACGGCCGATTGACCGACACGATGATGCACCCCGGCAGAATCCCCAGCAGGCCGACCGCCACGGCAGACAAACCCACACGAGCGCGCAGAGACGACATGAACTCCTCCTTCTCTCGCCGCCGAGCCCACGACGACATCGGCGACCGATGTTTGTAAGCGTTTACTGACACGCAGCGTGACCGGTTGCTCCACAAAATGGTGATCTCATCGCGCAAATGCATGCAAAGCATGGTGTTGCGCAATTTGCCGCCGCCGCTTGCCGCGATGACGGGTTCGGGCTTCAATCGTCCGATGTGCTGCCGGTACCACCTGTCCACGAGTCCGGTGCTGATCGCTGAACTCTTCGGGGTGGCGACGATCGCCCCGGCAATCCGTTCGTGGCTGCCTCGGTACAACATCGCCCCGGGGCAGGCGTGCGTCATGGTGCGCGGGCTGTCGGGTGTGGCACCTCCGCCTCCGGGCCTCCGCCAACGGGGAGGATTGTCCGGGCCGCTCGCGTCGCTGCCCTGCGAGGTCGCGACGGCCAGGTGGGGTCTGATCCCGCGGTGGGCGGCCGACGAGACCATCGGCGTGCGCACGATCAACGCCGGCATCGAGACGGCGGACAGCACGCCCAGCCTTCGCGAGTCGTTTCGAACGCGGCGATGCGTGGTGCCCGCCGACGGGTTCTACGAGTGGACCACGACCGGGGGACGCAAGACGCCCCTTTGGATCGGGGTGGTGAGCGAACAGACGGGCACGCCAGGCCCGTTCGCGATGGCGGGGATCTGGGATCGATGGGAGGGGCCCGCGGGCGCGGTCGAGACTTTTTCGGTGCTCACGTGCGCGCCGAACTCGCTCATGGCCGAGATTCACGACCGGATGCCGGTGATCTTGGCACGCGAGGACTACGCCGCGTGGATGGATCCATCGAACACCGACGTGGCCGGGCTGACGAGGCTGTGCCGCGCGATCGCCCCGGAACGCATGGTGGCGCACCCGGTGGGTGCGCTGGTCAATAGTCCACGGCACGACAGCCCGCGATGCCTCGAACCGGCCTCGCAGATGGACCCGCCGACGCTCTTTGGATAAGGGCGGACGATCAGGCGATCAACCAGCGAACTGGTTCAATCGGCTTACTTGTCGGCGACGTTCAGCGAACGACCGACGGCCCGCTTGCGGTTCATCATCTTGCGGCCGTTCTTGGTCTTCATGCGAGCGCGGAACCCGATGGCGCGCTTGCGCTTAATGCGGCTGGTGCGGTGAGGATAGTGCATGACGGCTCTCGCTAAAGGTCGTTCGTTCCTGCCCGCGTCACCCACCGACGCAACAAACAGGGCCTCGACTGTAGGTGCACCCCCCGCCAAGGGCAACGTGTTGATGATCAAGTGATCCACCACAAATGGTGGATACTTGTCGGGAGGGAGTGGTACCGGTCGCCGGTTGGGGGTACGCTGAGGGAGAGATGGGCCGGCGACCTCCCGGGGTAGTCGGGCCTGTGGCCGGGCGGTGCCCGCTGATGCTCTTCGGCCGTCGATTCCGACGACCGCCGAGCGCCCGCGTCCATCGGTCTGGCGGCATGGTCGGCGTGCGCCGATGCTGCCTCAGGGTTGGATCTCGTGCCTGGTCGCCGGGAGCGGCCTGGTCTGGATTGTGGACATGGACGCCTCGGTTCTGGCGGCGGCGGAGAGTGCGCTCGATCATGTGTTTTCGGATCGCGTCCTGCTGGAGCGTGCGCTGACGCACGCCTCGCTGGCGGGAACGCGGGCCGAGAGCAACGAGCGGATGGAGTTTCTCGGGGACGCGGTGCTCGGGCTGGTGGTCTGCGAGAGCATCTACACGCGGTATCCGCAGATGCTCGAGGGCGAGATGACCAAGATCAAGTCGCTTGCGGTGGCGCGGGAGACGTGCGCGGCGATGGCGCACGGCCTTGGACTTCCGGGCATGCTGGCGATGGGCAAGGGCATGCAGACAGGCGGGGAGTTGCCGATGTCGCTGGCGGCGGCGGCGCTCGAGTCGGTGATCGCGGCGCTCTATCTGGACGCGGGGTACGACGCGGTCAGGCGGTTCTTGCGCCCCAGGGTGGACCCGGTGATCGACAAGGCGGCCGAGAGCCGCCACCAGCAGAACTACAAGTCGTTCCTGCAGCAGTATGCGCAGCAGAACCAGCTCGCACAGCCGCAGTATCGCGTGCTGGACGAGCAGGGCCCGGACCACGCCAAGTGCTTCAAGGTGGCGGTTGAGATCGGTGATCGGCGGTTCTGCGCGTGCTGGGGGCAGGCGAAGAAGAAGGCGGAGCAGGAGGCGGCGTTGGCGGCTTTGCGCGAGCTTGGGGTGTTGAGCGAGACGGATGGCGGCGAGCCGCGAACCGCCCCGCCCGTGGTGAAGTAGTGCCGGGGGGCGGCTGGGGCGGGCCAAAGGAGCGGTCCATGACGAGTGCGGGACGCGCGGGGCTGATGCTGGGTGTCGTGTTGGGCGTGTGCGGGAGTGTGGGTGCGCAATCGCAGCCTTCGGCCGACGCGTTGGTGGCGCACGGGCTTGCCATCGGGCAGCGGAGCGAGGGTGTTCGGCAGAAGCTGGCGGTGGCGCCGGTGGTGGTGGTCGTGCGGGATGCGGCGTCGTACGTGGAGGCGATCTCGCGGTGGCGGCTTTCGGTTCGGTTCCCGGTGTTGATCGACGACGGGACGCCGGTGGCGAGGGAGCACATCGCCAGGTTTGTGCGCGGCTTTGGGCCCGAACGGGTGGTGCGATGGTCGGCGGGCGGCGGGGCGATGAAGGACTGGGTGGCCGACCGGGCTCTGATCGATCGGGCCATTGGTCGGGCGTGGACGGTTGACGGGAAGGAGCCCGAGAAGGGGTTCGACGCGTCGTCGATCATGGCGGGGTGGAAGGCGATCGACCTCACGCCCCCGGGCGTCGTGGTGATGAGCGAGCGGGATCCGGCGTGGACGGCGGGCGTGGCGCTCGCGGCGGGTCGCGGGCAGCCGATCTTGTGGATCGAGAGTTCGAGACGTCTGGACGCGGCGATGACGCCCGAGCAGGCCGACGCGCTGGATCTGCGCATACGCGACCTGTGCGCATCGCTTGGGTTGTCGTGCGAGAAGCAGGGCGACGCGATCGAGGCGGTGACGATCTGTGCGGCGGTGGAGCAGACGGTCAAGGGGACGTCGGTGGGGGTGGTGGCGACAACGGACCGGATCGGGCGGCTGACGGGCGGGCGAGCGGACGTCGCGAGGTGGGCGTGGTGCGGGCAGATCTTCGGGAGCGCATCGGAGGCGGCGTATCGCGCCATGTGCGCGCTGTTTCTGCCGAGAGGTGAATCGGCGTGGGTCTTCGACAGTTATCCAGGGACGGGCGAGTGGGGGAAGTACGACGGGACGGCGGCCGGGGCGGTGCTCGAGAAGTGGGGCGTGCGAACGACGGTCTTTGACGGGCCTCGGAGCGATCTGGTGGCGTGGCGGAACGCGGTGGAGTCGGCGATCGGCGCGGGCGTGGTGATGGTTAACACGAAGGGGAACAAGGAGTTTTTCGAGTTGTCGTCGGGCACGGGGCTGCTGGGGGATGTGCCAATTCTGAGCAGGCCGGCGGCGGTTCACTTCATTCACTCGTGGTCGGCGCAGTATGTGGGGACGCGGAACACGCTGGCGGGTCGGTGGCTCGATCGTGGGGCGTATGTGTACTACGGGTCGGTGGAGGAGCCGACGTTGACGGCGTTCATGCCGACGCCGATTGTGGCGGCGCGGTTGGCGTCGGGGATGCCGTTTGGAGCGGCGGTGCGGTATGACGCTTCGCCGGCGTGGAAGTTGACGGTGATCGGGGATCCGCTGGCGACGTTTGGTGCGCGGGCGCCGCGGGCGGAGATGGTGGCGTTGGAAGGTGCGGAGGATGTGGGAGAGGCGGCGAGGACTGTGGTCAAGGAGAAGCCGGCGGAGGCGATTGCGTTGTTTGTGATGGTGGGGCGGGATGCGGATGCGGCGCGGCTGGGGTCTGCGCTGCTGTCGCAGAAGAAACTGGACGAGGTGGGCATGCTGGCGGCCGGGCCGGCGATGTTTCGGGCCGGTCGGAGCGACGATGTGCTGGCGCTGTTGCGGGAAATGCCGCCGGCGGCGGCGGATCGGTTGCCCGAGTTGCGGGACATGATGTGGCTGGCGGCGTGGGGCCGACTGGGCGAGATGACGGATCGGGCGATGCTGGAGAATCTCGCGCGGCATGTCCGGCCGGAGCAACTGGAGCGGGACATGGGAGAGGTGGGCGAGGCGTTGCGGAAGGTCGCGGGGGGCGCGGCGGCGACGGCGGCGTTGGAGCGGGCGCGGGACGAGATGACGGATCCTGGACGCAAGAGCGAGGCGGACCGGATCATCCAGAGGCTCAAGGGGCGGTGGCGGTAGGACGCGGCGTATGCTGCGGGCGTGCCGCGGTACAGGCTTGTGGTTGCGTATGACGGGACGGACTTCTGCGGATTCCAGAAGCAGGAGCCGGTGGCGTCATGGGCGATCGAGAAGGGCGTGGTGTCGGAGGGTGGAGGTGGGGAGAAGACGGCGGCGAAGGAGCATCCGAAGGACCTGCCGCCGTCGATGCTGCGCAAGAGCTTTGAGATGCTGGAGGATCGGCCGGGGCGGATCGCGATGCGGACGGTGCAGCACGTGCTGGAGCGTGCGGTGCGAGAGGTGGTGCGTCAGCCGGTGGAGCTGGTGGGGGCGAGCCGAACGGACAGCGGTGTGCACGCGAAGGGGCAGGTGGCGGCGTTCACGTGCGGCGGCGAGGGGGGCTCGGCGGGTGGGTGGCCTGTGGAGCGCGGGCTTGATCGGCTGGTGATGGCGATCAACGGGAAGCTGCCGGAGGATTGCCTGGTGCGGTCGGCGGAGGAGGTTGAGCCGACGTTCAATCCGATCGGCGGGTGTATCGGGAAGGGGTACTCGTACACGATCCACACGGGGGTGGAGCGACCGCTGTTTGATCGGCGGTATGTGCACCACGTGAGGGAGGGGCTGGATTGGGAGGCGATGGATGCGGCGGCGCGTCTGCTGGAGGGGGAGCACGACTTCGCGTCGTTCGCGGCGGCTGGGCACGGGCGGCTGACGACGGTTCGCCGGATCGACCGTTGCCGCGTGGCGAGGACGGAAGAAGGGCGGATTCGGATTGAGGTGAGCGGGAACGGGTTTCTCTACAACATGGTTCGGATCATCGCGGGGACGCTGGCGGAGGTGGGGCGAGGGCATCGGAGCGTGTCGTCGATGGGCGAGGTGATCGGGGCGTGCGATCGGCAGGCGGCCGGGCCGACCTTTCCGCCGACCGGGCTTTGTTTGGAGTGGATCGCGTATCCGCCGACGCCGCCGCGGGATCAATGGGGTGTGGTGTCGGTGGAGCGTGCGGGGAGGGCCGAGAACGCCGACGGCGGGGCGTCGAACGCGGGGTAGTGGCTGGGAAAGTGGGCGAGGTGGTGCATTTGCGGCGGAAGGTGCTTCCGGCGGAGGAAGGCGGGCACTACGATCAGGCCTCGTTCGGAGGCGATTGAGGGAGTGTTCCGCGTGAAGAAGCAGAGTGTGACCGCGTTGGCGGGAGTGGTGTCGATCGGGATGCTGGCGGGGACGGCGGCGGCCCAGCTTCGCGTGGCGACATGGAACATCTCGAACTACGCGGGGGGGCGTGCGAGCGACCTTCAGACGGCGATCTACGCCTCGTTCGAAGGTCGGAGCATGCGGCCTGACGTGATCGTGACGCAGGAGTTTCTGAGCACGTCGGCGCGCGATGCGTTCCTGCAGATCCTCAACACGGCTCCGGGGAGCCCGGGCGACTGGGCGACGGTGCAGTTCATCGACGGTCCGGACACGGACAGCGCGTTCTTCTACCGGACGACCAAGGTGGTGTCGCTGGGGGTGACGGTGGTGTCGCAGGGGGGGACTGACCCGCAGCCGCCGCGGAACACGTATCGGTATGACTTCCACCCTGTGGGGTATGGCGGGGGCAACGGGTCGGGGACGATCGCGTGGTACGCGGTGCACATGAAGGCGGGGTCGTCGTCGACGGATCAGGCGAGGCGTCAGGTCGAGGCGCAGCGGATCCGCGACGATTTCCTGGGGACGATCGTGCCGCGGGGCTGGGCGGGTGTGGTGGCGGGCGATTTCAACGTGCAATCGAGCAATCAAGCGGCGTACCAGACGCTGGCGGGAGCCGGGGCGGCGTTTCTGGACCCGATCAAGACGCCGGGCTCGTGGAACAACAACTCGTCGTTCCGCTTTGTGCACACGCAGGACCCGGCCGGGGCGGGCGGGATGGACGATCGGCACGATCAGATTCTGATCAGCGGCTTGCTGGCGAACGGGACGGGGCTTGATTACATCGGGAACGTGGCGGTGCCGTACAGCACGACGACGTGGGATGATCCGAACCACAGCTACCGCGCGTGGGGGAATGACGGCACATCATTCGACAACACGCTGCGTGTAACGGGCAACACGATGGTGGGTGCCTCGATCGCGCAGTCGCTGATCACGGTGTGCAACGGGGCGGGGCATCTGCCGATCGTGCTCGACATGCGGGTGCCGGCGGTGGCGGGGGCGACTCCGAGTCTGAACTTCGGGAGCGTGGCGCAGGGTTCGTCGGCGAGTGTGGCGGTGCAGGTGTGGAACAGCGCGAACGCGACGCTGTGGACGCCGGCGGGTGTGGATTCGCTGCGGTACACGTTGGCCGCGTCGGGCGGGTTTGGGGCGCCTGGTGGGACGTTCGCCGACGAAGCGGGCGGCACGGCCAACACGCACACGATCACGATCGACACGTCCACCTCCGGGATCAAGTCGGGCGTGATCACCATCAGCAGCAACGGGTGGAACAAATCGTCGATCAGCATTCCGATCACGGGCGAGGTCTTGCCGCCGGTGTGCCCGGCCGACTTTGACGGCGACGGGTTCGTGGATCTGTTCGACTTCGACGCGTTCGTGTCGTGCTTCGAGGGGTCGAGCTGCCCGCCGGGGACGACCGCGGACTTCGACAACGATGGGTTCGTCGATCTGTTTGACTTCGACGCGTTCATCTCGGCGTTCGAGAGCGGGTGCTGAACGGTGAGGGAGCGGGCGGAGGCCTCATGCGACGCACGGCGGGCCTGATCGTGATTGCGGGCGGCATGTCGGCTGGGCTCGCGCACGCGCAAGTGTCGGTCGAGTTCCGCAATTCGTTGACGCTGCCGGTGTCCGCGCCGCTCGGGCAGGGCACGGTCGAGGTCGCGGGGCTGAGCGGGCTGACGCACGTCGGCGGGGATCGCTGGCTGGCGGTGATGGACAACTCGGATCTGGTTGTCGACATGCGCGTGGCGATCGCGGCGGACGGATCGATCGTTTCGGCGAGCTTCGCTGGCGTGATCAGGCTCGATGCCGTGCGCGATCACGAGGATGTGGCGTGCACGCCGTGGGGAACCAAGCTGGTCGTCGAGGAAGGGACCCCGGCGGTTCGGGAGCACGCGCTGGACGGGCTTGTGCTGGACGTGCTGCCCGTTCCCGCGGTGTACGCGACGCGACGAGCGAATTTCGGGTTCGAGGGGGTCACGGTCGCGTACGACGGCGGGCACGCCTGGGTCTGCAACGAGGAGGCTCTCTCGGGCGACGGGCCGCTGAGCACGCCCAGTGCAGGGACGCGAGTTCGGTTGCAGCGGCTTGAGCGGACAGGTGGCGGGTGGCAGGTCGGGCCTCAGTATGCGTACCACACCGATCCGATGCACGCCGGGGCGATCAGCGGGGGGCGGAGCGGGGTGTCGGCCTTGGCGGAGTTGCCCAGCGGAAGGCTTCTGGTGCTCGAACGATCGTTTGCGGGCAACCCCTTTCGCTTCTTTGAGACGCGGATGTACCTGATCGACACGGCGTTGGCGACCCGCACTGAGGCGATTTCCTCGCTGCTCGAGCCGCACACGCCGGTCGCCAAGCAGCGGGTGTACATCGGGTCGCACACGAATGTGGAAGGGCTTGCGGTCGGTTCGGCGTTGGCATCGGGCGGGCGGGTGCTGCTGGGGATCGTGGACAGCGGGGACCCCGTCAGCGTGAATCGGCTCGTCGCGTGGGCCGTGAGTGGTGACGTTGAGCCTCCCTGTCGGGCCGACTTTGATGGGGACGGATTTGTGGACTTCCTGGATTTCGACACGTTTATCCGGTGCTTCGAGGGCGAGGGCTGCCCGACGGGCGCGAGCGCCGACGTGGACGCGGACGGGTTTGTGGACTTCTTTGACCTCGACGAGTTCGTCATGCTGTTCCAACTGGGCTGCTAGCCGCGGGGTAAGGCGTGAAGTTCTCGGACGACGCAACCCGGGGGACGTCCGGCACGAAGGGCATGGGAGTTCTGCGGCGGCGTCTCGGGCTGGATTGGGGCTTTGGGATGGGCGAATGGTGTTGCCCCGGGGTGCAACGGGCCCGATGATGGTGCGAAGGACGTCGCCGCGGAGAACGATGTGTCCGATGGGCAGCTTGGTGAGAGAACTGCATGGCACAGAAGAATCGCGTCGTGGTTGGGTGCTGGTTGGTGGGGGCGTTGTTCGCCGGGTCGTTGGGCGCCCAGCCGGCACCGACCCGGGAGCCGATCCGCGAGGGTGATCGGCTGATCTATCCCGAGGGGGCGGCGATCCCGCGCTCGATGACGCCGATCGAGGCGGAGTGGGTGCGGGAGTTCGGGCTCGGGGGCGGCGTGCCGCGGGGGAGCGGGGCCCCGGTCGGGCCGGTGTATTGCTCGCCCGAGTACGACCCGACGCAGGCGATCCTGTTCAGTTGGAACGGCACGACGTCGTGGCTGACGATCATCACGCAGATGGCCAACCGCATCACGCGGTTCGGCAACGCCGAGGCGTGGATCGTGGTGGGCAGCGAGAGCGCGCGGAACACGGCGACGACGCAGCTCACCAACGGCGGAGTGGACATGACGAAGGTCCGCTTCTTTGTCCGTTCGCTCAACACGATCTGGATCCGTGACTATGGCCCCCGGTACATCTTCCAGGGTGATGTCCGCGCGATTGTCGATCACGTGTACAACCGTCCGCGTCCGCTCGACGACGCCTTGCCGGGGTGGATCGGCGGGCAGATCGCGCATCGCGTGTACGCGCTGCCCCTGATCCACGGCGGCGGGAACTTCCACCTCGACGGCAACGACAACGGCTTTGCGACGCGCCTGATCACCAACGAGAACCCAACGCTGACCGAGCCGCAAGTCCTTGATCTCTGGCACGACTATCAGAATCTGGACGTGCACTTGTTCGACCCGTTTCCGACCTCGGTGGATGCGACGCAGCACATCGACATGTGGATGCAGGTGATGGCCGACGACAAGGTCATGATCAGCGATTGGCCGCTCGCGTCGGGGTCGATGCAGGACCAGATCTGCGACGCGGCGGCGTCGTACATGGCGTCGCGCGGGTTCCAGGTTTTCCGCCCGCCGGCGGTCGCGGTGTCGGGAACGCACTACACGTACACGAACGTGGTGATGTGCAACGACCTGGTGCTGATTCCTTCGTACACCAATTCGACTGTGTCGCCTTACAACGCCACGGCGTTGGCGACGTGGCAGGCGGCGATGCCCGGCAAGCGGATCGAGCAGATCAACTGCCAGTCGCTCGTCACCTCGGCCGGCGTGATGCACTGCATCGTGATGCACATTCCGCGTGCCCGCGGGAACGGAAGCCCCACGGCATACCTCGTCGCGCCGCAGGCGCCCGGGCGGTTGCTGCCGGGCGACTCGCTCCCGATCGAGTGGATCAGCGATGATGATCGATCGGTGACAAGCGTCGATCTGCTGCTTTCGACCGACGGCGGGCAGACGTTCCCGCTGACGATCGCGGCGGGTCGGCCCGCGTTGGGCACGTTCTCATGGGCTGTCCCGAACCTGCCGTATGCCGGCAACGCGAAGATCCGCGTGCTGGCGCGTGACGCGTCGGGCAACACGGGGTGGTTCGACAGCCCGTCGTTCGCGGTCGGACGCTGCCCGGCCGACGTTGATGGCGACGGCTCGGTGGACTTCTTCGACTTTGATGCGTTCGTCGGGTGCTTCGAGGGCGGGACGTGCCCGCCCGGCGTGTCGGCGGACTTCAACGGCGACGGGTTCGCGGACTTCTTCGATTTCGACGCGTTCGTGCAGGCCTTTGATTCTGGGTGCTAAGCTCCGGAGCGAGTGTGGGGAGAGGAGAGAGACGATGAAGGGTTGGACCGGACTTCTCGTGGCGTGTGCGGCGTGTGCGACGTCGGCTTTCGCGGACGATCGGGCGGTGATCGATCTGGCCGGCGTGCAGGTCCGCAACGCGACCAATCAATCTCGGTCAAGCTCGCCCGACACGATCGACCCTTCGTGCCGATACACGTACACGATCGACGGGATGGTGCGCGGTCGAGGCAGCTTCTCGCTGCTTTCGATCCTCTTCCCCAATCCCGTGCCTCTCGCGCAGGCGATGGAGACCCTGAGCCCGGGCTCGTCCGAGTCGCTCAGCGGAGTCGTCGAGAATCCGTCGGGCGCGGTGCATCCGACGACGTTGCTGAGCCAGACGCTGAGCGGGCAGCAGGTGGTGCTGGGGACGACGGTGACCTTCGCCGCGACGCTGACCCTGTCGATCGACGCGTCGAACATCGCGTCGTTCTCGTTTACCAACGTCACGATCACACCCTCGACGACGGTCGGTTACCTCGAGTTCGTGAGCGGGTCGGCGACGATCGTGGGCGCCCCGCCGTGCGCGGCGGACTTTGACAACGACTGCTTCGTCGATTTCTTTGATCTTGACGCGTACACCGAGTGCTTCGAGGGCGGGGCATGCCCTCCCGGCAAGTCGGCGGACTTCGACGGCGACGGCTTCGTCGACTTCTTCGACTTCAACGCGTTCGTTGTCGCGTTCGAGGCCGGCTGCTGATTGGTTCTCGGTGTGACGGCTACTTGAGCACGAAGACCTTCACGATGACGTCGCCGATCCCGATCAGGGCGGCGCCGGCGATGATGCCCGCGCAGATCGGCTCGTGCGTGTCGATCCACAGCTTGTGCCCGGTCGACTCCTTCTTCGCGTGGTAGCGGCGGTGCATGAACCAGAAGAAGAGCGCCCCGGCGAACATCGCGAGGGTTGACTCAAAGGGAACGACCACGCCGAGGCCGATCGCCAGCGGGGAGAGCGGGAACTTGTTGCGGCTCTTGATGCGGGCGATCTCAAACACAAGCCCGACCACGCAGGCGATGACCATCGAGATGATGATCGACTGGGTGAGCAGCGTGCCCTGCCCCCCGCCGAAGATCGAGGTGACGAGGTCGGAGACGCCCTTCCACTGGACGGCGGAGGGGAAGGCGAACTGATCGGTGACCATGACCGACTGGAGGTGGTTCTTGTCGGTGGCGGCCTCTTCGGGCTTGTAGCCGCTCATGAAGAGGGCGAAGAAGAGGGGCGTGCTGGCGAGCGAGCCGGCGACGATGCCGATGGTGTGCCCCCAGGCCTGGTGCCTGGGTTTGCCGCCGAGCATGTACCCCGGCTTGATGTCCATGAGGAGGTTGGAGGCGTTGGAGGCGACCTCGACGCACATGACGCCGGTCATGAGGTTGGTGGGGGGGTGCTTGGGGTCGGCGGCGCCGAAGATGAACTGCGGGATCTTGCTGAGCGAGCCGGTGGGCGTGATGCCGGTCATGCCGGTGGAACTTGCGGCGATGAGCGTCAGGACGATGATCATGGGGATGGCCAGGGCGCCGAAGACCCAGGAGACGCCGAACCAGTCGTGGGCCATCCAGACGCCGACGGCGCCGACGATGGGGATCCCGATCCAGGAGATCCAGAGGGGAACCTCGATGTCCTTGAGGACGTCCTTGCCGGTGTCTTTCTTGCCGCCGAAGAGGCCTTTGAAGGCTTCAGCGAAGACTTCGGGCTTGGCGAAGAGGGCGACCATGGAGGCGGTGACCATCATGACGATGCCCCACCAGAGTGCCCAGGTGTTGAGGATGTGGGTTCGCCCGAAGACCGCGTCGCCGGCCTCGACGGAGCCGGACTTGGGCACGATCTCGCCGATGGCGATCATCCAGGGGACGATGACGACGAAGTTGAGCACGCCGCCGATGAGCATGCTGGACGCCGAACGGATGCCCATGAGCCCGCCGGCGCCGATCATGGCCAGGTCGAGGGCGGGGTTGATGCCGAGTTGCTTGAGGGTGACGTTGGCGAGGCGTGGCTCGGTGCCCTTGCTGGCCATCCAGGCGTAGAGGGGGTCGAGGTTGTGGGGGAGGTGCCAGGTCTTGGCGATCTGGTCCTTGAACTTGTCGAGCACTTCACCAAGGGACGTGCCGGTCTTGCCGACGAGGTAGAGGGCGTGGAGCGCCTTGAGGTAGGCCTCGCCCGAGATGAACTGGATGAACCCGGCGACCAGGGCGGCGACCGCGAGGGCTTTGGCCTTGAAGATGCCGACGGCGGCGGCGGAGGTGTAGAGGGTGTCGAGCACGACGCCGCACGCCCGACCCTCTGGGAAGGGCTGCTGTTCGTCGTTGATGAAGCGTCGCTTCATGGGGAAGGCGACGAGCACGCCGAGCACGGAGAGCACGACGTTGAACCAGAACATCTGCCACCAGGGCATGGGCTTGTTCTCGATCCACATGTAGGCGGCCATGCCCGAGATGAGCGGGCCTGTCATGTAGCCGGCGGCGGTCGCGATGGACTGCATCGCGTTGTTCTCGAGGATCGTCATGTCCTTGGCGCCGAAGCGATGGAGCAGGGCGTGGTGCACCTTGAACATCGCGAAGGCGAGGATGACGGACGTGAGCCCGACGCCAAGGGTCCAGCCGGTCTTGGCGCCGACGTAGAGGTTGGTCGCCGAGAGGAGCCCGCCCAGGATGAACCCCGTCATAGCGGAGCGGAGGGTGAGCTGGGGCATCGACCCGCGGTAGACGTTCTCGAGCCACCAGCGGTCCTTCTGCTCGCGGGACCAGGTACGGATCTGTTCGTCGTTGAGGGTCGGGATGGCCATAGGGGCGGCATGATACCGACCCGGGCCGAAGGCCGCGATGTGACCACCGCCCGGTGGTTCAGAGTGGCCTCTGGTCGGCATCCGGCCTCGGGTGCCGGGTCTAGATGCTCCAGCCCATCAGGCCGGCGGCCGTCGCGAGCATCGCGATGAATGCCGCCACAAGGCTCTCGCCGGCGACAAGCCCCGAGGCGAGGGGGACGTTGAACTTCTCGCACTGCCTGGCGCTCAGCTTGCCCCAGAGCCAGGCGATGACCGCCCCGATCGTGAAGGAGAAGGAGTTGGCGAAGGGGAGCATGAAGGCCAGGCCCAGACCGGTGGCGCTGGGCATGTAGGTGCGGAAGCGCTGGGGGACGACGTAGCGATCGATGAGGGGGAGCAGCACGCCCACGCCCGCGCCGATGAGGATCGCGAGCCTGGCCGACATGGGGAGCGACTCGATGCCCTGCGTGAGGACCTGTGCGACCTTGGCCCAGGTCTGGGTCGCGGGTGCGGGGAACTTGGTTTCGAGCACTTCACGCGTGGGGATCATGAGGTACCAGATGGGCACGATCGCCAGCGTGCCGAAGAAGACGCCGAAGAACTGGGCGAGGAACTGGCGGCGGGGATTGGCCCCGAGGAGGTAGCCGATCTTCAGGTCGGTGAGCAGGTCGGCCGAAGAGCTTGCAGCATTCGCGGCGATGCCCGCGGAGGCGAGGTTCGGGACCACCTGTCCGGGCTTGAGCACCGCGAAAAGAAGCTGCATGACCTTGCCCATCGCGCCGATGGGGGTGGTGTCGGTCTCGCCGGTAGCGCGGCAGGCGACGAGGGAAAGCACGAACGACATCGCGATGGCGATCAGGCCCGCCCACCAGGCGATCTGGAACGCCATCACCTGGATCACGAGCATGGCGATTGTGATGGGCACCATGCCCAGGATCATCCACATGCCGGGCACCTCGATCGCGGCAAGCCGATCGGCGTGAGACGAGCTGTCGCCGGTCTTCTTGGCGGGCATGAACGCTCGGACGATGGTCTTCCACTGGAAAGCGAGCGACGTGAGGCTCGAGAAGACGAGCAGGGCCGTGCCCCCCCAGAGCCCCCAGCGGAACATGTGGTAGATCGCGCCGCCTCCGACGACTTCGATCGATGGGACGTAGCCCTCGACAAAGGCCTTGCCGTCGGGGAGGAGGTTGGGCGCGTCCTGAGCGATCAGCGCCGGGCCCAGCCAGAAGTAGAGGATCGCCGAGCCGAGGAGCATCGAGAGGGAGACGCGCAGGCCGACGATCATGCCCGCGGCCACGAGCAGCACGCTGGTGTCGAACCCAAAGCCGATCATCTGCTTGTTGTTGACCTTGTAGAACCCCTCGTGCGGGACCTGGTGCGGGATCAGAAGCCCCGTGGACTTGTAGAAGCTGTCGAGGAACTTGAAGGTGCCCTCGCCCGCGCGGAGGATCGCGACCACCGCGCCGATGCCAAGACCTGCCATGAGGACGTAGGCCTTCTGCACGGCGTCGACGCTGCCCGAATAGAGGCTTCGGAGGGTTTCCGCGGCGGCGATGCCCGAGGGGAAGGCGAGCTGCTCGTGATTGATCATCTGACGCTTCATCGGGATCGCGAGGAAGACGCCCATGAGCCCGGTGCAGAGGGTGAATCCGCCGACGAGCCACCAGGGATGCAGCCCCAGCGTGGTCACGTCCTTGGAGGTCTTGCCGTCGGGGATGATCGCCAGGAGCACCAGCGCGCCGAACATCGTCGCGATGGTCGAGCCCGTGGAGTAACCCGCGCTGCTGGCGGTGCTCGCCATGCAGTTGGTTTCAAGGATCGTCATCGGGTTGCGGGCCGAGCGGAGCAGGGCGTAGAGCAGCAACACCCCGACCGCCGCGGGCAATCCGATCGCCGCCGCCTTCGCACCGTCCCATTGGCCGGTCTGCCAGAGGATGAGCGGGGTCGCAGCGGCCGCCACAAACCCCAGCGCGCCGACGATGTGCAGGAACGCCATCGGCACAAGCATCGAGATCGGGCGGGCGGCACTCCAGATCACGAAGGAGATGACGCTGGCGGTAATCGCCACGCCGAACGCCCAGCCGACCGACAGCGTGGTGTACAGGTTCGAGGCGGACATGAGCATCCCGAGGATGCCCCCCGTCAGCACCGCGCGAAGCGTGAGCTGCTTCATGCGGTCACCCTGGTAGACGTGCGTCAGCCAGTGAATGTCCTTCTGCTCGGCCGTCGCATCCGGGGGCAGCGGCGGAATCCCCGCGCTCGAGGTGCTGCTGTCCGCGCCGCCGGTTGTCGCTGAGCCCATGAATGGTCCTTCGTGTGGCGGGCGAGAAGCCAAGGCTCAACGCCCACAGATTTGTCCACAATAAACCCAACACGAACACGGAGCAACCGCCCGCATCCCAATGAGCCAAACAAATACCAATCGAATCTGCCGCGCGCATAAAAACACCCGGTCACGGGGACCGGGTGCGTAGGAGCTGCTTCGGACCGAGTGTGTTACTTCTTGGTGGCGGGGGAGTCGGCGGGGGTGATGGCCACCACGCGGTCGGGGTCGTTCAGGACGATGTAGATCCGTCCGTCTGGCCCGGTGCGGACATCGCGGACGCGGCCGATCCGGTGCAGGATTTCCTCACGTTCGACGAGCACGCCGTCGCGCACGCGGAGGCGATCGATGTTCGATCCGGAGAGGCCGCCGGCGAAGAGATCGCCCGACCACTGCGGGAAGGCGTCGCCCTTGGCCAGGCCCATGCCGCAGGCGCCGATGGAGGGCAACCAGCGGTAGACGGGCATGGTGATCGCGTCCTGCGGAGCCTCGCCCGTGTGGGGGGCTTCCTTGCGGCCGGCGGTGTCGGGCCAGGGCGTGCGGAACGGGGCGTCGTTGTAGTTGATCCCGAAGGAGACAACGGGCCACCCGTAGTTTCTGCCCTTGAGGATGAGGTTGAACTCGTCGCCGCCGCGAGGGCCGTGCTCCGTGTCGAAGAGATCACCGTTGGCGTCGAAGGCCAGCCCTTGCGGGTTGCGATGCCCGTAAGACCAGATGGTCGGATAGGCGTCTTTGACGCCGACGAACGGGTTGTCGGCGGGGACGGTGCCGTCGTCCTTGACGCGGTGAATCTTGCCGTTGGGTCGGGTCAGGTCCTGGGCCATCTCCATGCGGCCGCGCTCGCCGATGCCGAAGAACAGGATCGACGAGTCCTTGGGGTCAAAGGCGAGCTTGACGCCAAAGTGCAGCCCGGTGGCAAGGTAGTGCTCGGGCTTGGCCGAGAAGATGTTCTGCATGTCGGTGAAGGAGACCTTGTCGCCTTCAAATTTGAGCTTGCCTCTGACGACGCGGGTCATGGTGCCGCGGTTACGCTGCGTCGGGTGCGGATCGGCGAACGCCAGGTAAAGCCAGCCGTTCTTGGCGTAGTCGGGGTGAGCGGCGACGTCCATCATGCCGCCCTGCCCGACCTCGGCGCTCTCGGGGATCCCCTCGATGGTCGTGAGCGTGCCCTTGCGCCAGAGCATGACGGGCCCGCCGCGGTTGGTGACGACAAGCCCGCCGTTCTCGCCGGGGATCCACTCGGCGGACCAGGGCGTGCGGAGCCCCTTGTCGATCACGGTCTCAAGCTTGAACGTGTGGTACTTGGACGTGTAGACGCCGTTGACTGCCTTGGGCGAGCCGTTGGCCTTTCGATCGGCGGCGGCCTGGAGCTCGCGGATGTGGACGACCAGCGCCCAGATCTGCTCGTCCTTGAGGGTTTCCTTGAAGGCGACCATGCCCATGTCCGGGACGCCGTTCTTGATCTTGTCGAAGAACTGGCGGTCGAGCGCCTGATCCATGAGTTCGCGTGTGAGCAGCGTGCGGGTGCCGGCCCCGCCGCCGCGACCATCTTCGGCGTGACACTGGATGCAGTTGCGGGCCCAGAGTTGCTCGGCGGACTGCCCGAGCACGGGCATGGCGATTCCGGCGGCGAGCGCACACACGACAGGGTTGATCTTCATAGGTCCGATGGTACCGGATCAGAACGGGACAGGAAGCGATGTAAGCGGTATGTTTGGTATGGTGAAGGGCGGCAATATCGGTCAGGGACGTGCGTTGAGCCGTCGGCGAAGGTGGGTTCCGGCGATGGCCGCGACAAGCGCCCGCCCAAGGAGAATCGGATGAATCGTGCGAAGTGGCTTCTGGCGTCAATCGTGATCGCGTCGATGGGTGTTTCCGCGCTTGCGCAGCCCGGCGGCGGTGGCGGCGGTGGTGGTGGTGGCGGAACGGAGTCCCCCGCGGCGGCGGCCGTCAAGGCGTCGATGACCCTCAGCCCCTCGCTGGGC
>DDSG01000083.1:29037-29161 GCA_002343325.1 Phycisphaerales bacterium UBA2396
CGGCGGTGGCGGCGGTGGTGGTGGGCGGGGTCAGCCCGGTCAGCGGGGCGAGGGTCAGCCCGGTCAGCCGGGACAGCGCGAAGGTCGTCCGGGCGGTCAGCGTCCCGGCGGCGGCGAGATGAGC
>DDSG01000001.1 GCA_002343325.1 Phycisphaerales bacterium UBA2396
GCGGGGCGGGGCAGAAGTTCCTGTTCGTGCAGGTGGCGCCGGGGCTGGGAGCGTGCTTGCTGGACCGGAGCGTGGTCGACGATGTCGCGCGGAGCGCGAGCAAGGCCGGCCCATTGTCGAGCCTTGGTGCCCTGCTGGGGTACCTGCCGATGGCGGCCCAGCCCGATCCGATCGGCAAACCCGCGTGCGTCTCCGCGGGGGCGGCGGCGAGAGACCTTGGCGTGCGGTGCATCCCGGACAGTCCGGAGAGGCTTCGGATGATCGCCGAGGCGCTCGGGCCGGGCGTGCACACCGCCGGCGCGGGCGAGATCGCCTCGCGCATCGGCGAGTGGATGGCTTCGGCCGGACGCCGTTGCATCGAGACGATCAGCATCGACATGACGGATTCTCAAGGCGGGCGCGTCGACATCGAGGGCGTGCTGGCCTGGGTCGGGGCGGCGTGCGCGGGCAGGCCCGACGTGGCGGTCACGCTTCGCGGCGATCCCGCGTCGCACCCCAGGTGGGAGGAACTCTGCCGGCGCGTGCGGGAGCGGGGCGCGGCGGGAGTGCACGTTCGCACCTGGTTGCGCGGCGGCGAAGAAGAAGCTCGGCGGCTGCGGTCGGTCGGCGTCGATGTCGTGAGCGCGGACGTGCTGACCACGGACGAGCGAGCGTACGAGCATCTGACAGGCGTCGATGCTCACCGATCGGTGATCGAGGGCGTGATGACGCTGCTGCGCGAGCGCGGGTCGGGCCCGGAGGGGCTGGTTGATCTGTGGGTCGTGCCCAGAATGACGCGGCGCGATCACGAGTACGAGCGGCTTGAAACGTTCTACGACAGTTGGCTGACGCTGGCGGGGGCGGCGGTGATCGATCCTTTGCCCGCGGCGATCGAAGGGGAACGGATCGCCCCCTTGCCGGTGCCGGCCAGCGCGAGAGACCGCCGCGAGCGCACTGAGGTGGTTGTGCGGACGGACGGCTCGGCGTGGACGCCCGGCGGGACAGGCATCGAGCTCGCTCAGGTGCGCACGGTCGAGGTGGAAGCAAAGGGCTTCGTGCCCGCGGAGGCTGCATGAACGCGCTCGCCGTCGTGCTGGCCCGTGCGGGGAGCAAGGGCGTGCCCGGGAAGAACGTGGCCCCGGTGGGCGGTCGGCCTTGTGTCGCCTGGACGATCGAGGCAGCCCTCTCGGCCCGCGAGGTGGAACGGGTGGTGCTCTCGACGGATGATCCCAGGGCGGCGGAGGTCGCTCGCGGGATGGGTGTGGGCGTGGTCGATCGGCCGGCCGACCTGGCGGGTGATCTGGCACGGGTTGATGATGCCGCGAGGCACGCGGTTGCCGAGGTGGAGCGTCACGGGAGGCTCGACGCGCGGACGCCCATCGTGGTGCTGTACGGGAACGTGCCGATTCGGCCGGAAGGGCTGATCGACCGCGCGGTGGTGCTGATGCGAGAGACGGGGTGCGATTCGGTGCAGAGTTATGCGCCGGTGGGCAAGCATCATCCGTGGTGGACGGTGGTGGTGGGGGATCGGGGCGAGGTTGGGGCGTGGGATGGCGGGGAGCTGTTCCACGGGTGCTACCGGAGGCAGGACCTGCCGCCGGCGCACGGGCCCGACGGCGGGGTGATGGTGGTGTCGCGTGAGAGCCTGATGGTGGGTGTGCCCGGGGCCTCGGGGCCGCACGGGTTTCTGGGCAGGTCCAGGCGGGGTGTGGTGAACCCCGAGGGGTCTGTCGTGGACATTGATTCGAGGTATGACCTGCTGGTGGCCGATGCCATGCTGCGGGATCGGCTTGGGTTGTCGCGGGTTGGCTGAAGACCGGCCACGCAAGGCCGGGGGAGCGCAGGATGCGTATCGCCGGACGGGAGATCGGTCGTGGCTCGTCGCCCTTTGTGATCGCGGAGATCGGGGTGAACCACGACGGGAGCGTGGAGCGGGCGGTGGAGCTGGTTCGTGCGGCGGCGGCCGCGGGGGCCGACGCGGCGAAGTTCCAGTTGTTCCGTGCCGACGATCTGATGAGCCGTGCGTCCAAACTCGCGGCGTACCAGGCCTCGGCGGGCGAGCGGGATCCGATCGAGATGCTCCGGCGGCTGGAACTGAGCACCGATCAGCTCCGGCCGGCGGTCGAGGAGTGCCGTCGGGCGGGGATCGCGGCGATCGTCACGGTCTTCAGCGTGGGGCTGGTCCGCGAGGCCGAGCTCTTGGGAGTCGATGCGTACAAGTCGGCGTCGCCCGACATCATTCACAAGCCGCTGCTGGAGGCGATGGCGTCGACGGGTCGCCCGCTGATCGTCTCGACCGGCGCGAGCACGATCGACGAGGTGACGCACGCGCTCGGCTGGTTGCGGCGGTCGTCGGGCTCGCTGGCGTTGCTGCAGTGTGTGAGCTCGTACCCGACCCCGGAGGGGATGGAGGAGCTGGCGGGTGTGCGGGCGCTATCGCGCGTGTTCGAGGGGCCGGTGGGGTACAGCGATCACACGCCGGGCATCGAGACCGGGGCGCGGGCGGTTCTTGCCGGCGCGGCGATTCTCGAGAAGCACCTGACCCATGACCGCGGGGCGGCCGGGCCGGATCATTCGGCGTCGCTCGATCCCGCGGGGTTCGCGGCGTACGTGCGGCTCGCGCGGGAGGTGGTGTCGTCCGGTCGGGTGGCGCGGGAAGAAAAGCTCCGAGCGATCCGCGGCGAGCCCAGAGTGCCGTTGTCATCGATGAAGCGGGTGCTGCCGATCGAGGCCGATGTGCGTACGCTGTCGAGGCAGTCGCTGACCACGGTCAGGGATCTTCCGGCGGGGCACGTGATCCGGCGTGAGGATCTGACGATCAAGAGACCGGGCACGGGGCTTGAGCCGTGGAGGCTTGAATCGGTGATCGGTCAGCGGCTGGCGGGCGATGTCGCGGGCGACATGCCGCTGTGCGAGAAGGATCTCATCGGGCTGCCGACGACCGCGGCGGCCTGACGGGGCAAGAGTGGGGCAAGAGTAGGGCGGGAGCGAGGCACGATGATCGGAGACGGCTGGGACGGCGAGCCATCGATCCGCCCGGGCAGTGGGGCGGGGGATGTGGGCCGTCGCCGACGCGTCGTGGTCGTCACGGGCTCGCGCGCCGAGTTCGGGTTGCTTCGACCCATCATGAAGGCGATCGAGCGGAACCCAAGGCTCGAACTCATGGTGGTCGCGGCCGGATCGCACCTCGTGCAGCCGGCGCTCACGTTCCGCGATGTCAAGAAGGAGTTCAAGGTTGCCGACAGCGTCCCGATGCAGATCGCCGGGCGGACCGGGCGCGTCGAGGACGTGGAGTCGGTGGGTCGCGGAGTCTCGCGGTTCGCCAGGTGCTTCTCGGGTCTGTCCCCGGACTGGATTGTCGTGCTCGGGGACCGGATCGAGGCGTTCGCAGCGGCATCGGCGGGGAGCATCGGCGGCTGGGCGGTGGTGCACGTTCACGGCGGGGATCGGGCCGAGGGGATCGCCGACGAGGCCATGCGGCACGCGATTACCAAGATGGCACACCTCCATCTGGCTGCAACCCCCCAATCCGCCGAGCGAATCGTGCGGATGGGCGAGCGCCCGGAGCACGTGGAGGTGATCGGTTCGCCAGCGCTCGACGACCTGCCCGGCATCGCGGCGCTCGACGACGCTCAGGACAGTGAGTTTGGTCGCCCCGACACGGTGGTGCTGGTGCACCCGATCGGGCGCACGGACGAGGCGGAAGAGGCCTTCGTGGCCGGGCTGTTCGAGGCGGTCGCGGGTCGGCGGGTCATCGCGCTGCATCCTAACCTTGATCCCGGGCGAGCGGGCGTGCTGCGGGCGATCGAGGCCTCGGGCGTGCGATCGATCGAACACCTGCCGCGCGACACGTTTGTCGGGCTTCTCAAGCGGGTTGCCGCCCGCGGTGGTGTGCTTGTGGGTAATAGCTCGAGCGGACTGATCGAGGCGGCGGCCCTTGGCGTACGCGTGGTCGATGTCGGCCCCCGGCAGAACGGGCGCGAGAAGCCCGGGCATGTCGTGCACTGCGGCGAGTCGCCCGCTTCGATCGCGGAAGGGCTCGCCAAGGCGATCGCTCTGGACCTTCGGGGCGTGACGCATCCCTACGGGGATGGGCGAGCGGGTGAGAAGGCCGCCGCGGCCCTTGTGGCGATCGACCCGAGCGATCCGCGCGTGCTGCGCAAGCGCTGCGCGTACTAGCGAGGGCCGGTTCTCGGACGGCGAGATGAGAAGAGTGGTCTCCACGCCCGCGCCGACGAAAGTTCGGAACACGAAGGTCCGATGCTGAGGGTGATCCATCAGGCTGGAGCATCCACATGGCAGTAACGACCGAGCAACGCGAGCAGGTGGTTTCCGGCGCGATCCGCGAGATCAGCCATATCGCCACGCTCCCCGAGATCACGCTGAAGATCGTGGAGCTGGTGGAGGACCCCAAGTCCACCGCGCAGGATCTCCACAAGGTGATCTCGTCGGACCCCGCGCTGTGCAGCCGGATCCTCAAGGTCGTCAACAGCTCGTTCTACGGGCTGCCCGGGCAGATCGCCAGCATCAACCGCGCGATCGTGATGCTCGGGCTCAACGCGGTCAAGAACATCGCCATCGCCGCGAGCCTTGCAAAGCTCTTCCGTGGCGGCGAGCTCACGTCGGGTTTCTCGGCCAAGGACCTCTGGTCGCACAGCAACGCCACTGCAGTCTGCGCGAAGATGCTCGCCGACGGGCTCAAGCTGGGTCTCTCGGACGAGGCGTTCCTCGCCGGGCTCATCCACGACATCGGTGTGATGGTCGAGATGCAGTACGACCGCAACAAGCTGATCGAGGTCTTCGAGAAGCTGGGCGACGTCAAGGCCGGCCCGCAGGCGGAGATGATCGAACTCGAGGAACAGTCGTTCGGCGCCTCTCACCAGGACTTCGGCTCGGGCCTGTGCGAGAAGTGGAAGTTCCCCAAGAGCTTCGCCTGGGTCACCGGGTATCACCATCGTCCGCTGGAAATTGCCAAGGAAAACCGCACGCTCGTCTGCCTCGTCCACGTCGCGGACCGCGTCGCCGGCGAGATCGCGGGCGGGTTCCGGCATGACCTGAAGACCTTTGAGATCGATCCCGCCGTGCGGGAAGAGATCAAGCTCACCTCCGAGAAGCTCGCGGAAATCCGCAAGGCGTTGCCTGAGCAGCTCAAGAACGCGGCGAACCTCCTGGGCTGATCGCCCGGGTCACCAGTCTCTCTTTCTCCCTCCGGGCGGCGGCGTGCCACACACGCGGCCGCCCAACTTCTTTCCCGGCTGTGTTCCTCAGTCGCCCTGGTCGAGCGGGCTGGGCATCGAAGGGTCGCGGCGGTCGTCGGGGCATTCCTGGGCTTCGGGCAGCACCTGCGCGAGCCTCCCCGTCCACTCCGGCGTGCGCGCGTGGTTCGAGAGGTCGTACGACAACGGCGTGACGGTGATGCAGCGGCGCAGGAGATAGTCCACGTCGCTGCCGGGATCCATGCGGCGGAAGTCCAGCCCGTGCCCGGCCGGCCAGTAGTAGGTGCGGCCGTCGGGACTCAGACGCTTCTCGTACGAATCGACGAGTCCGTGGGTGTTCATCGGGGCGACGCGGACATGGGGCATGGGCCCGCCGACCTCGGTGATGGGGATGTTGATCGAGAGGCAGTCGTGGGGCTTGAGGTTGGATGCCGCGAGAATGCCCGCGATGACCTTGCGTGCGCGGGCGGCGGCGACGTCGAAGCGTGCGCGGCCCTTGCCCATGTGGAGGCTGACGGCGATGGAGGGGATTCCCAGGAATGCGCCCTCGAGGGCCGCCGCGACGGTGCCGGAGTACACGACGTTGATGCCGCAGTTCGCCCCTTCGTTCATCCCGGAGATGACCAGATCGGGCTTGGCCCCTTGGCCGAAGTGTTCGGGCCAGATCCCGGCGACAGCGACTTTGACGCAGTCGGCGGGCCTGGCGTCGACGGCAAAGCCGGCGAATCGGGGGGAGACCTCGACTCGCGATACCATGAGGGGCTTGTGAAAGGTGACGCCGTGCCCCGTGGCGGACTGCACCGTGAGGGGGGCAACGGTGAAGATCTCGGTGGATGGGCCGGCGATGGGCCCGCCGTAGCGACCCTCCGGGTCGAGGAGCGCATCGTGGAGGGCGGCGATGCCGTGGGCCCGAATCCCGTCGTCGTTGGTCAGAAGAATGCGCATGCCCGACAAGCGTAGCCGGGGCGGGGGAATCAACCGCGTGATATAGTGACCGGGGGCACTCTGGAGCGAGCACATGGCGAAGAAGGCAGGCGCGAAGAAGACGGCAAAGAAGGCGGCGAAGAAGATGGGCGGCAAGGCGGCCAAACCCGCCAAGCGTCCCGCGGCGAAGGCGAAGAAGGCCGCGAAGGCTCCCAAGCCCGCTGCGCGCAATCCGCTCGAGCCATTCCCGGTTGATACGGGGACCGGAGCGACCCCGCTGGAGATCGGTCAGAGTCTTGTCGAGATGTTCAATCAGGGCAAGTGGGAAGAGATCGAGAAGAAGTGGTACAGCAAGGATCTGGCGTCCATCGAGGGCATCGGCGTTCACCTGGCCTGGGTTGGGCATGCGGCCGTGCGGGCCAAGGGCGAGGAGTGGATGAAGGAGCACCAGATCCACGGTGCCACGGCCGAGGGCCCCTTCGTCGGCAGCACCGGGTTCTCCGTGCGATTCCGGATGGACGTCGAGACTCGATCAACGGGCACCCGCGAGATCATGGACGAGGTGGCGGTCTACACCGTGCAGGACGGGAAGATCGTGATTGAAGAGTTCATGTACCGCGTCTGAATTCAGACCGCTTCGGCGTCGACGATCAGCGTTGCGTTGAAGAGCATCGCCGGGCTCAGCAGGTGAGCGAACATTTCGCGGTAGGGTTCGGGCGTCTCGGGCGGAAAGGCCCCCGCGCTGCGCCATGTGGCGAAGCGCTTTTTGGCGGGGCGCTGCGAGTACCACGTGGCCGCCGCGATCGGCAGGGCCAGCGGGCAGAGCAACATGCTGCTCTTGCTCCAGTTGCTGTTCCAAAGCCGCCGGATGCGGAATCCGCAGTGGTGCAGGCTGTAGCGGAGCTGGAAGTAGCTGATCAGAAAGGCGTGCCCGTGGTAGATGCGGGTGCGGTCGGGCGAGAAGCCCCAGACGCTGGTGTACTCGTCGATGTAGCTGCGCAGCGTGCGCTGTCCGGCGAGGGCGGTCGCAAGCCGCGACCGGATCGACAGCAGATTGGGTGTGGTGATCACCAGCCGCCCGCCCGGCTTCATGACACGGCGGATGTTCGACAGCGTGCGATGACGGTCCATCACGTGCTCGATCCCCTCGACGCAGACCACCGCGTCGAACGCGCTGTCCTCGAAGGGGAGTGGGGCCTCCATGTCGGAAGGGACCGTGCCGACGTCGGTGTTGGCCGGTGTGGCGCGGCCGGCCGCGTGCCCGAGCCACACGTCCGAGAGCCAGCCCGGGACTTTCGCGCGGGTCTGCTCTCGGAAGAGACCGACCGCCGTCTTGCCCTGTGCCCCAGGCTTGGCCTGCTCGAGGTACTCCGGAAAGAGGTCGGAAGGGGTGACGTCAAAGCCGGCCGCCCGCAGGGCAAAGCTCAGCACGCCGCCGCCCGCGGGCAGGTCGAGCACGCGCGTCGATCCGCGGCGATCGGGGGGCGTCTCGCACATGGCCGCGAGCACAAAGGGATACAGGGATCGCGACGCGACGCTCATCCGGGCGAGTCGGCCCTCGGGAATCCGCCAGCCGGTGACGCTCATGAGAATCGCCCCTGTCGCCGCGACTGCACCGCGTCGACAGCCTCGGCGATCGCCCGCTGCACGTCGTCGTTCACAAGAAAAGCGTCATAGACGCCCGAGGCGCGAGCGGCCTCGATCTCGTTGCGGGCCTGACCGAACCGCTTCTGGATCAGTTCCTCGCTCTCACGTTTGCGAGAACGCAGGCGGCTGAGCAGCGCGTCCTCGCTGGGTGGGAGGATGAACAGCCCGAACGCCGAGGGGATCTGCCGCTTGACGGCGGCCGCGCCCTGCACGTCGATCTCGAGAATCACGAGGCGTCCTCGGCTGAGCTGCTCCATCACCCACGCCTTGGGCGTGCCGTACTTCTTCCCGTAGACCCCGGCGGATTCGAGGAAGCCGTCGTGGGATCGCATCTCCTCGAACTGTTCGTCGGAGACGAAGTGGTAGTCGACGCCGTCGACGTCGGCGGGTGTTGGCGGCCGAGTGGTCCAGGAGACGGAAAAGACCGCGTCCGGGATGGACCGTTCGACGCCGCGCGTAATGGTGGTCTTTCCCGCGCCGCTGGGCCCGGAGATGATGACGACCATGCCGTTGTCGGTGTCGGTGGAAAGGCGATGACGTTGATCATGAGCCATGCGGCGACCTCGTGTGGCCGGGAGTGCGATCAGGGTTCGAGTCGGAGAGACCACGCGAGAGCCGCCATGCGGACCGCGACGCCGTTGGAAACCTGTGACAGAATGACCGAGCGGGGCCCGTCGGCGACCGAGCCGTCGATCTCAAGCCCGCGGTTCATCGGGCCGGGGTGCATGACCACGCACTGGGGCTTGAGCCGCTCGGCCCGTTCGGGCGTGAGGGAGTACGAGGCTCGGTAGTCGCGGACCGAGGCGATGACGGAGGACTTGCGGGCCTCACCCTTGGCCCCCGAGTCGTCGTGCCGCTCGAACTGCATTCGGAGCATCATGACGCCGTCGGCCTTGGTGAGGTGGTCATCAAGATCGTGCGAGACGGAGCAACCCAGATCGGCGAGCGACGCGGGCGCCAGCCCGGGCGGGCCGACACAAACGACCTTGGCCCCGAGCGTCGAGAAGGCGGCGATCGCCGAGCGGGCGACACGGCTGCTGGCGATGTCGCCCACGATGAGCAGCCTGAGACCCTTGAAATCGAAACGATCGGCCCGGTCGTGCGACTCGGCGAACGTCAGCGCGTCGAGCAGCCCCTGGGTGGGGTGCTCGTGCCGGCCGTCGCCGGCGTTGATCACGGGGCAGCGCACCGCGCGGGCGATGTCCTGCGCGGAGCCGCTCTGTCGCGCCCGCACCACGATCGCGTCGATGCCCATCGCCTCGACGTTGAGGGCGGTATCCACCAGCGTCTCGCCCTTGTTGATGCTGCTGGCAAAGCCCATGAGGTCGACCGCATCGCCCCCGAGGCGCTTGGCCGCGACGGAGAAGCTGGTTCGCGTGCGCGTCGAATCCTCAAAGAACAGGTTCGCGACGATCCGACCCGACAGAAGTCTCGGCGGGCCCTTCTTCGACGTGAGCGAGCGCTTCATCGTCGATGAGAGCGAGAGCAGCCCCCGCAGCTCGGCGGGCGGCATGCCGTGCAGCGAGAGAAGATGTCGCGTTCGTCGTTCCGCGGATCGTGTGGTGGTCACGCGGGCAGTTTACGCGGGCGGCTGAGGCGCGGGCCAAGCCGTCCGAAGCGTGAGCACCATCGCCCCCCGGACAATCCGAAGGCCCACCACTCGGACGGCCCGGCCATCGGCGAGGCGCACTTCCGGAGTCCTCGACGCCGGGAGTTCTCCGCGGAGCACCGCCCGGACTTTCGCAAGCTCCGACCCTGCGACGGGCAGAGAGTCGGCGACCAGCCCGGCGGGCAGTTCGAGCGTGCCGACCGTGGCGGCCCGGGCGCGGACCCACAAGGCCCCGTTCGCGTCGATGCTGGGTTCGACAATCACTCCCAGGATCCGTGCGTCGGCGTTGCCGCGTGCCGCCAGGGCGATCTGCCCCTGCTCCAGGTTGATCTGGATCGTGTGGGCCCAGTCCGGGCGCCGCCATTCGTCCCCGCGGCTCTCGATCCAAGGCCCGAGCCGGGCGGCCAGCCACGCATTGACCGCGTCCTGCGGGATCGAGACGCTCCAATCGTCGTCCGGACGAACCTTGTGCGACTGCTCGACGAGCCGATTCTCGAAGTCCTCGGCGTGGGCGACAACGGCCGGATCGTCGGAGCGCGGAGGGTTCCACCAGTCCGGAACCGCCGAGGCGCGGAACCAAGCGAGCACCCCGACCACCGACCCGGCGATGATGACCGTGAGGGCGAAGACCAGGGGGATTCTGAACCAGGGCGAGCGCTGGCGTGGAAAAAGAAACGCCGCGCCGGGCCTGCGCCCGACGCGGGGTTGAGTCTGTGAGAGCCCGTCCGGCGAGGAGCCGGTGGGATCAACGCTTGGAGAACTGGAACCGGCGACGTGCGCCCGCCTGACCATACTTCTTGCGTTCCACCTCGCGGGCGTCGCGGGTGAGGAGCCCGTGCTCCCTCAGGGCCGCGTGCACGCTGGGATCGTACGCGACCAGGGCGCGGGCGACGCCGAGGCGGATGGCCTGGGCCTGACCCATCGCGCCGCCGCCGTGCACGGTGGCGACGATCTCGAACTTGCCTTCCATCCCGGCGACCTTGAGGGCCAGGGCGGCGTCGTTGCGGTCGCGGAGTTCGGCGAAGAAGTCCTCGATCGTGCGCGCCCGCTTGCCTGTGGCGCTCTTGATCGTGAACGTCGCCTGACCCTTCGACGGGCGGAGGCGGACGCGGGCGACGGCGGTCTTGCGACGGCCCGTGCCCCACCACCAGCCGCGCTTGTCCGCGGGCTTGGCCTGACGCGTCGGCTTGGCGGCCTCGGCCGGAGCGGCCGCGGGCGAAACACCCGCCACCGCCGCACGAACGGCGTCGGCCGGGCTGATCTTGATCCCACCTGTGTTGATGCTGCTCATGTATGCCTCTGTTCTTGCGTGTGCTTGCTCGGTGTCGGATTTATCCCACGATCAGGGTCGCCGGCTTGTGCGACCCGTGCGGGTGCTCCGCACCCTCGTACACGTGCAGGTTCTTCAGCATCACCCGCGCCAGACGGTTCTTCGGGAGCATGCGACGCACTGCGTCGCGGATCAGCCGCTCCGGGTTCTCCTCGCGGACCTGCCCGTAGCTCTCCATCTTCAGACCGCCGGGGTACTCCGTGTACCGCTGCTTCATCCGCTGCTCGGCCTTGCGGCCGGTCAACGCCACCTTCTTCCCGTTGATCACCACCACCGCCTCACCCGACACCACGTGAGGGGTGTAGTCCGGGCGGTGCTTGCCCATCAGCACCGTGGCGACCTCGGCGGCCAGGCGGCCCAACGGCACGTTCGCCGCATCCACCATCCGCCAGGTCACCGACACCGACCCGGGCTTCCTCAATGTTGTTTCTCGACGCATCGGCTACCTCCAGCCACGTTCCCGCCCGGCGCCGACGTGCCCCGGGTCCCGCACAAAGGCGGCACACCAGAGCCCGACGTGTCGGGCATTGCTCGCTGCCTCCCGGGCAGGGCGGGCCGACTTCCCGTCGGCAGGATTCCAATTCGGAAGACCCAACGGTAGCCCCGAGACTCACGCCGTCAAGCTCCTCGCCGGGCCGTCCGACCCATCGCGGCGTCATGGTAGGATCATGTTAGGAATACAACCGGAGTGTGCGTCTGCGGGGCTCACCCGGTCGATGTACTCCTCGACATGCACGATCTGCCGTCTCATCCGAATCTCAATCCGACAGTACCCGGCCCGCGCCCCGATGGACGAACTCCTGATCCGGGGAGTCCGTGGATGGCGCGGGTTGCACTCCTGGTCACGGTGGTGCTGGTGTTGATCACCTTTGCGCTGCAGCAGGCGGGGACGAGCCAGTCCGCCTCGAAGCCTGCGCCAGCGGCGGACGCCGCACCGGAGGTGATGGTCGATCCGTTCTCGATGGTCTCGAAGATGGTGGTGAAGTTCAAGCCGCTGGTCGGACCGGAGGCCGAGAAGTTCCTTGAACAGGTTGACGCAACCGCGCGGGAGCCGGTCGAACGGATTCGGGCGGCGATCGTGGCGGCGGAAATCAAGGGCCCCGAGGCTGGGATCGAGCGGGCCGATTCGCTGGCCGGGGCGCTGACGGCGGCCGACGCGCCGGGGTGGGTTCGCGATCTGGATGCCGAGGCCCGCGAGGCGCTGGCGGCGGATGTGCGCACGGTTCGGGAGATCTACGAAGGGAAGAAGGACGCCCTCGAGGATGCGAGGCGTGATGAACTGGTTCGCCGGCACGGGTGGTTCGGGCGGGTGGCGCTGTCGCATGGGCTGCCGAATGAGGATCCGGCGCGTTCCGGGCTTGTGGGCGGCGGCGGGCCGCTGGTGCTGCTGCTGGCAGGGTTCGGTTTGCTTGTGGCCGCGGTTGTGCTGGGCGGTCTGGCCTCGTTCGTGATCGCGCTCGTGCTGCTCTCCAGCGGGAAACTGCGGGCACGATTCGATCGGCCTGCGCCGGGCGGGAGCGTGTACCTCGAAACGGCGGCGGCGTTCTTCGCGGCATTCCTCGGGGTCAAGATCGTCGTGTCGTTCGCCGCGTCGCAGGCGGGGTTCAGCGATGATCAGACGCTGAGGCTCGCGATGGGGGCCCAGTGGGGTGTGGCGATCATGGCGTTCTGGGCGCTCTTCCGCGGCGTGGCGTTCTCTCGCGCGGCGAGGGACCTTGGCTGGCATCGCGGGCAGGGCGTCGCGGTTGAGGTCCTGTGCGGCGTGTTCGGATATCTGGCGGGCGTGCCGGTCTTCCTCGCCGCGGTGGTGTTGTCGATCATGGTGATGATGGTTCGCGCGGCGATGCAGCAGGCGGCGGGCGGCCCCGCGCCGGCTCCCCCCGAGAATCCGATTCTCGAACTGGTCGGCAAGGGCGGGTGGGTCCCGATCATGCTCTTCCTCTTGGCGACGGTCTGGGCGCCGCTGGTGGAGGAGACGGTGTTCCGTGGGGCGCTGTATCGGCACGCCCGGTCGAGGCTGCCGGTGGTCGTGGCGGCGGTTCTGACGGCGGTGGTGTTCGGCGTGGCGCACGGGTACGAGGTGCTGATGCTCGGGCCGGTGATCGCCCTTGGGTTCAACTTCGCGATGATGCGGGAGTGGCGCGGGTCGCTGATCGCCCCGGTGACGGCGCACTTCCTGCACAACGCGACCGTGCTGGGGTTCCTGCTCGCCTTGCTGCACTTCCTGCGTTAGGCCAAAGGCGAGAAATGCCCGACGCGAGACTCGAATCGGGCGGCGAGGTTCAGGATCGAGGATTCCTCGAATGCCGGGGCGATCAGTTGAAGCCCGAGCGGCAGGGGAGTGCCCAGCGACGTCGAGAGCCCCATGGGCACGGAAATCGCGGGAAGCCCGGCGAGGTTGACCCCGACGGTGTAGACGTCTTCGAGGTACATCGAGGCGGGGTCGGAGGCCTTCTCTCCTAGGCGGAAGGCCGGGTTGGGCGCGGTGGGCGTCGCGACGGCGCAGCAGCCAAGCGAGAAGGCGGCGTCGAACTCCTGCTTGATGACCCGGCGCGCGCGCAGGGCGGTGACATAGAACTCGTCGGCGTATCCCGAGCTGAGGACGTGCGTGCCGAGCATGATCCGTCGCTGCACTTCGGGACCGAAGCCCTCGGTTCGTGAGCGGGTGTAGAGCTCTTCGAGCGACGCGGTGTTCTGGGCGCGTCGGCCGTAGCGCACGCCGTCGTAGCGGGCGAGGTTCGAGCTGGCTTCGGCGGTCGCGACGATGTAGTAAGCGTTGACGGCGGCGTCGAGCATGGGCATCTCGACGTCGATGGTCTCAGCGCCGATCGCGCGAAGATCGTCGAGCGCGCGCTCAAAGGCCGCGGTGACGTCGGGGTGATTCGAGCCGAGGCGGGCCTGTCTGGGCACGGCGACGCGGACGGGGCCGGGGTCGGCGAGGAGATCGCGGGTGAAGTCGGGGACGGGCAGATCGGCGCTGGTGGCGTCGTCGGGGTCAAAGCCGCAGAGATGCGTCAGCGCGAGGGCGACGCCGTGCACGTCGGCGGCGATGGGGCCGATCTGATCGAGGCTGCTGGCGTAGGCGACGAGCCCGAGACGAGAGATGCGGCCGTAGGTGGGCTTGATGCCCACGACGCCGCACATCGCGGCGGGCTGGCGGATGGAGCCGCCCGTGTCAGATCCCAGAGCGAGCGGGAGAAACCCGGCGGCGACAGCGGCGGCCCCGCCGGAGGAACTGCCCCCGGGGACGCGGGCGTGGTCCCACGGGTTGAGCGTCGGGCCGTGCGCCGAGTTCTCGCCGCTGCTGCCCATCCCGAACTCGTCCATGTTGAGGGAGGCGATGGGGATGGCGCCCGCTTCGCGGAGCTTGCGGACCGCGGTTGCTTCGAAGGGCGAGCGGTAGTCGGCGAGCATGCGGCTGGCGCAGGTTGTTCGTCCGAGGGTGGTGCAGATGTTCGCCTTGACGCCGAAAGCAAGCCCGGCGAGCGGAGGGGGGGATACGCCCGAGGCGATGAGCCGATCGAGCTCGTCGGCACGCTGGAGGGCGGGCTCATCCCATAGCTCGACACACGCGTTGAGCGCGGCGTGCGTGCGGGCTGCGGCGAGCGCATTCTCGACGGCCTGTCGACAGGTGAGCTCGCCGCGACGGATCGTGTCGATGACTTCGCCCGCAGTCGGACGTGCGTTGCCGGTCATGCGCCGCCGCCTTCGCCGAGTACTTTGGGCACCTTGATGAAGGGCGGGGAGCGATCGGGAGCGAGCGAAAGCACCTGATCGCGTGGGATCGTTGGGCCGGGCTCATCGTTGCGGAGCCGGTTTCGCGCCTCTCCCACGTGCGCGAGTGGCTCGACGCCGGCAAGATCGAGCGATCGCAGGGCGCTCATGAGGGAGAGTACATCCGAAAGTTGTCGGCGGTAGAGCGAGATCTGCTCGTCGCTCGGGGCGAGCTTGGACAGGCGGGCGACTTTGCGCACCACTTCCTCGGAGAGCAGAACGTCATCGGGCGGCATGGGCGCAGTGTACCCGCGACGGATCCCCGGGCGGCTAGAGTGTCCGCATGGGTACCGGGACTCAAGCCCGCCGGCGACGATTCGGGATCGTGGCGAACCCTGCCACGACGCTGCTGCTGCTGGCGTATCTGGGGTGGGATGTCTGGCGGCTGCCAAACCAGCCCGGCGAGACGTCACGCGTTGCGGCGACGCTGTTCCCGGCGGGGGCCGGGCAAGGCACGCCGAGCCTCCCGCCGGTCTATTTCGTGCGGGAAGTGGGCGGGCTCGTGCCCATTCCTTTCGGCGAGGCGTTTTCCGGTGAGCAGTCCAGCGCGAACGATCTGGCCGTGGCGATGGCGACCCGCCCCGGCGAGGTGCTACTGGTCAAGGACACCGGCTCGCGGACGCGGGTGGGGTGGTACGCACCCACGACGGAGTACCAGATCATCGCGGTCGACGTCGAGCCGATGACGACCCGCTCGCTC
>DDSG01000002.1 GCA_002343325.1 Phycisphaerales bacterium UBA2396
TTCGGCCACGAACGCGGCGCCTTCACCGGCGCCGAAAAGCTCCGCAAAGGACGCTTCGAACTCGCCGACGGCGGCACCCTCCTCCTCGACGAAATCTCCGAAGTCTCTCCCAAGATCCAGGCCAAGCTTCTCCGCGTCCTCCAGGAACGACAGTTCGAACGCGTCGGTTCCAGCGTCTCCATCGGCGTCGACGTCCGCGTCATCGCCACCAGCAACCGCGATCTGCCCACCGAGGTCGCCGCCGGCACCTTCCGGCAGGACCTCTACTACCGCCTGGGCGTGATGCCCGTCGCCGCCCCGCCCCTCCGCGATCGTCTCTCCGACGTCCCCGAGCTCGCCTCGCACTTCGTCGCCGAGATCTGCCGCCGTGAAGGGCGCGGGCCCATGCGCTTCGACCCCGACGCGATGGACCTCATGCAGTCCTACGCCTGGCCCGGCAACGTCCGCGAGCTCATGAACATCTGCGAACGCGCCGTCGTCCTCAGCGCGGGCCGCGGCGGCTCCTCCATCTCCAGGCCTCTCATCGCCCCCTGGCTCGCCCAGACCGCCCACCCAGCGTCTCCGGCCCCCTCTTCACCAGCCGTCATCTCTCTCGCCGGCACACTCATCGAGAACAAGCCCGCCTTCGAGCCCACCTCCACCCGAACCCTCGAAGACATCGAACGCGAGACCATCGTCTCCACCCTCCAGAAGTTCAACGGCCACCGGCAGAAGACCGCCGCCGCCCTCGGGATCGGAGTCCGAACCCTCGGCCTCAAGCTCAAGAAGTGGAAGGAACAGCGCATCGTCAGCGATTCTCTCTGATCCGCACCTCCTTCCTTCCTCCCCGGCACGCCCTTTGCGAGGATTTCGCCATGTCGATCGTCGGCGTCACAGAATGGGGGGGGATGGGCTCGCTCGAAGCCACCATCCGCTTCGCCGGCCAACGCCAGCGACTCATCGCCCACAACATCGCCAACATCTCCACCCCGAACTTCATCCAGCTCGACGTCTCCACCTCCGCCTTCCAGAAGCAGCTCGGCGAGGCCATCGACCGCCACCGCGACAACGCCGGCCAAGGTCCACTCGACCTCCAGCCCTCCGACGAGGTCCGCCCGCTGCCCAACGGCTCCTTCCAGCTCGTCCCCAACACGCCCAGCGGCAACATCGCCTTCCAGGACCGCAACAACCGCGACCTCGAACGCCTCATGCAGGATCAGTCCGAGAACATCCTCGTCTTCCGGACCGCCATCGACCTCTTCAAGAGCCGCTCTGACATGATGCGCTCCGCCCTCGCCCAGCGCATCTAAGGAACCCCACTCATGTACGGCAGCCTTGATATCTCCGTCAGCGGCCTGATCGCCCAGCGAACCCGCATGCAGGTCATCGCCGCCAACATCGCCAACATCAACACCCTCGAAGACGCCCAGGGCAACTACAGCCCCTACCTCCGCCGCTCCGTCATGTTCGCGCCCGGCGATCCCGCCGCCAAAACCCAGGAAGGCCGCGAGCTCGGCGTGCAGGTCGAACAGATCAAGATCGAGCCCGAAGCCCTCACCCGCAGGTTGATGCCCGGACACCCCTACGCCGACAAAGACGGCTACGTCATGGTCCCCGACATCAACCCTGTCGTCGAACAACTCAACGCGATGGAGGCGTCGCGTGCGTACGAAGCCAACATCGCCGCGGCGGAGGCCGCAAAGGCGATGATGAGTCAGGCACTCCGTTTGCTCGCCTGACCCCGCACGACCAAGGATGACCCATGAGTGACCCACTCGGACTGATCCGCTCCGCCACCTCCGGCGCTTCCAACCCCCTCGCCGGCGGCCCGCGACCCGCCCCCGGAGCACCCTCGTTCAAGGACGTTCTCCTGAAGAACATCGACGAGGTCAACAAGCTCCAGCAGGACGCCACCCGCGCCGTCGAAGACCTCCAGGCCGGTCGACGCAACGACGTCGAAGGCGTCATGCTCGCCACCGCCAAGGCCGACACCGCCTTCAAGGCCCTCCAGGCCGTCCGAAACCGCGTCATGGAGGCCTACGACGAGATCAAGCAGATCCGCGTCTAAACCCCCGTCCCCCTTCGACCCCACCGCGGGACGCCATCAACCGGCGTCCCGCTTCACTTTTTGGATCCCGATTCGCCTCGTTCCGCGTAGGCCCGTCCCGACGTATCGGACGCACCCACAAGCTCCCTTCCCGCCCCGAGTCGCGAGGGGGGTGAAATACAAGTCAAGCGGTGGGGGTGTGCCGAAGGTAGCGGTCCGCAAGTGCTGCGCCGTCGCGCAGCATCGGACGCGCAAGGAACGCGCGGGTCAGTCAGACGCCCCTCACAGGGCGTACGGCAGGAGGCCGTTGGATGGACGCACTGCGTCAAGCGCTCGCCACGATCCGCCAGTACCTGGGCAAGCTCGGGCCCACCGAGCGGCTGCTCATCGGCAGCTTCGCCGTCATCCTCGTGATGGCGCTGTTCCTCGTCTCCCAGTACGCCGGGCGATCCAGCATGGTCCCCCTTCTCCCCGGCGCTCCCGTCGAGGATCAACAACGCGCCCAGGCCTTCCTCGCCTCCACCGCCATCGGCGCCGAGATGCAGAACGGCCAGCTCGTCGTCCCCACCGAGAAGAAGGACCAGGCCCTCGCCCTCCTGACCGCCAACAAGCAGCTCCCCTCCGACACCGCCTCCTTCTTCAAGACCCTCGTCTCGAGCCAAAGCTGGAGCAACACCCGCCAGCAGAACGAGCAGCTCTACAACGCCGCCCTCAAGGCCGAGCTCGACCGCATCATCTCCAGCATGCCCGGGATCAAGAGTGCCAACGTGCTCTTCGACGTCCCAGAGGCGCAGGGGCTCGGCGCCGCCGTCCGAAAGCCCACCGCCAGCGTCGCCGTCTTCACCGAGACCGGCGGCCCGCTCGATCAGAAGTCCGTCGATGCCATCGCCTATCTCGTCGGCGGCGCCAAGGCCGGCCTCACCCCCGAGCGCGTCCGCGTCATCGACCCCCGGGGCCAGCGCCGCGCCACCAGCAACGACGACGTCGCCGCCACCACCTACCTCGAGCACGCCGCCAAGGTCGAGGCCGAAACGCGCGAGAAGCTCGCCGATCTCCTCGGCTACATCCCGGGCGTGATTATCGCCGTCACCGCGCAGGTCGACGTCACCCGCGTCGTCAGCAAAGAGCAACGCATGCTCGCCACAGGCGAAGGCTCCGTCGCTCTCCCCAAGCGTTCCTCCACCAAGGAATCCCTCCAGTCCGACCCCGGCCGCGGCGCCGAGCCCGGCACTCGCTCCAACCAACAGGTCGACATCAACCGTGGGCCCGCCTCACGAGGCCCAACCTCCACCCTCACCGAGGAAGAAAAAGACTTCGAGAACCACGTCGGCACCCGCGTCGCCGAGACCATCGACCCCCGCGGCATGCCCACCATGATCGCCGTCAGCGTCAACATCCCCCGCGGCTACGTCGCCGGGCTCATCAAAGGCCCCGACGCCACGCAGGCCCCCGACGAGGCCGCAATCCGCAAGGCCTTCGACGACATGATCAAGCCCGCCGTCCGCGAGAGCGTTCTCCCGCACGTCCGCACCATGACCCAGCAATCGGGCATCGCCCTGGACCCCAAGGCCGTCGAGAACCAGGTCGTTGTCAGTCTCATCCCTCTCGACCTGCCCCCGGGGCTCGGCGGCTCCGCCCAGCAGGCCGGGCTCCTCGGCGGTCTGGCCTCCGGCACCTCCGTCATGGGCCTGAGCATCGGTCAGCTCTTCGACAAGATCATGGTCGGCTTCCTCGCCCTCGCCGCCGTCGGCTTCATGTTCACCATGGTCAAGAAGGCCGGCAAGAAGCAGGAACTCCCCTCACCGCAGGAGCTCGTCGGCGTCCCGCCCACCCTCGAAGCCAAGAGCGACCTCATCGGCGAAGCCGACGAAACCGACACCCCACTCGCCGGCATCGAACTCGCCGAAGGCGAGATCCACAGCGCCAAGCTCCTCGAACAGGTCGCCGACATGGTCAAGGAAAACCCAGAGTCCGCCGCCAAACTCATCCGCCGCTGGGTCAACGTCGAGGACTAACCGGAGAGCACCATGCCCCGCAAGCCCAACGAACCACTCCCCGAAAAGGTCGAGGATCTCGACGGCATCACCAAGGCCGCCATCCTCCTCCTCGCCATCGGCATGGACCAGGCCGCCCTCATCCTCAAGCAGATGCCCGCCCAGTCCGTCGAAGAGGTCACCCGCGAACTCGCCAGCCTCGGGCGTGTCCCCAAGCACCTCCAGAGCGGCGTCGTCGAGGAGTTCTACAACCTCACCATCGCCTCACAGTACATCAACGAAGGCAGCATCGACTACGCCAAGAACATCCTCAAGCAAAGCCTCGACCCCAAGGTCGCCGACAAGGTCCTCGCCCAGATCCAGACCCAGGTCCAGCGCAAGCCCTTCAGCTTCCTCCAACGCGCCGAAAGCGAGAACCTCCTCACCTTCATCCAGGACGAGCACCCCCAGACCATCGCTCTCATCGTCTGCCATCTCCCGCACCACAAGGCCGCCGAAATCATCGGCGGCCTCCCCATGGCCAAGCAGCTCGAAGTCATCAAGCGCGTCGCCAACATGGAGCAGACCAACCCCGACGTCATCCGCGAGGTCGAGAAGGGGCTCGAAAGCCGCCTCAGCAGCATGCTCATGCAAAGCATGGAAAAGGCCGGCGGCGTCCCAACCGTCGCCGAGATCCTCAACCTCGCCGACCGCGCCACCGAGAAATCCATCCTCGAAGGCCTCGAGGCCGAGGACCCCGACCTCGTCGAGCAGATCCGCCGTCTGATGTTTGTCTTCGAAGACATCAAGATGGTCAACGACAAGGGCATCCAGGCCGTCCTCAAGGAAGTCGACAACCACGAGCTCGCCCTCGCCCTCAAGACCGCCAGCGAGGAACTCAAGAACAAGATCTTCGGCAACATGTCCGAACGTGCCGCCACCATGGTCAAGGAAGACATGGAGTTCATGGGCCCCGTCAAGGTCTCCGACGTCGAAGCCGCCCAGCAACGCGTCGTCGACATCGTCCGCAGACTCGAAGAGTCCGGCGACGTGGTCATCCAGGGTCGCGGCGGCGACACCGAACAGCTCGTCTGATCCCAAGGAACCACCATGGCGCTCATCAGGCAAGCCGATCGTTCCCGAGTCACCCGCGACGCCGTCGTGCTCAACCTCGCCGATGTCGCCGCTCAGGCACGCCGTGTCGAGGCCGCCGCCGCCGACGCCGCCGCACGAATCGTCCGCGATGCCGCCAACGAACGCGACCGACTCGTCGCCGACGCCGCCGCCAAGGGCTACGCCGAGGGGCTCGCCAAGGGCCGCGCCGACGGATACGCCAAAGGCCGCGATGAGGGCAAGGCCGCCGTCATGGCCGAACTCTCACCCAGACTCGAAGAACTCCAGGCCCGTTGGGCCACCGCACTCGCCGAGTTCGAAGTCATCCGCGAACGCATCCTCGGCGAACTCCGCCAGGACGCGGTGGGCCTCGCCCTCCTCATCGCCCAGCGCGTCATCAAGCGTGCCATCGACGCCGACCCGACCATCGTCGCCGCACAGCTCGACGCCGTCGCCGCGCAGCTCGCCAAGCCCACGCGCCTCGTTGTCCGTATCCACCCGGACGATCAGCCCGTCGCCAACCAGGCCCTCCCGCAGGTCCTCGCCCGCTTCACCAACGTCACCCACGCCGAACTCATCCTCGATCCAACCCTCGATCGCGGCTCGTGCATCGCAAAGTCCGCCGGCGGCGAGATCGACGCCTCCATCACCACCCAGATCGACCGCATCGCCGAAGCGCTCGTCCCCGCCTGCGGCCTCGCCCGGAAGGACGCCGCATGACCCCCTTCGCTCTCGCTCGACACACCCTCGCCGGCGTCGAGCCCATGCGCATCGCCGGCTCCGTCGTCGCCGTCCGCGGGCTCAGCGTTCTCGTCGATGACCTCCCCGTCCCCACCGGAAGCCTCGTCTCCATCGGCGGCCACCGCCCAGGTTGCGAGCCCTCCCTCGGCGAAGTCGTCGGCTTCACACGCGAGCACGCCATCGTCATGCCGCTCGGCGCCATCACAGGAATCAGCCCCGGCGATCGCGTCGTCGGACAGCAGAACACCCCGACCATCAACGTCGGCGACGCCATGCTCGGCCGATGCATCAACGGCCTCGGCCAGCCCATCGACCTCAAAGGCGACCTCACAGACCTCTCCCCCAGGCCCCTCAACCCCCAACCCATCACCCCTCTCGAACGCGCTCGCATCACCCGCCGACTCACCACAGGCGTCCGCAGCGTCGACCTCATGACCCCCCTCGGCCGAGGACAGAGGCTCGGCATCTTCGCCGGTCCCGGCGTCGGTAAGAGCACCGTGCTCGGCACCATGGTCCAACGCTCCGACGCCGACGTCTGCGTCGTCGCCCTCATCGGCGAACGTGGCCGCGAAGTCAAGGACTTCATCGAGCACAGCCTCGGCCCCAAAGGCCTCGAACGCTCCATCGTCGTCGCCGCCACAAGCGACGAAAGCCCGCTCATGCGACTCCGCGCCGCCAAGGTCGCCTGCACCGTCGCCGAGCACTTCCGCGATCAAGGCCGCGACGTCCTCCTCGTCATGGACTCCGCAACCCGCTTCGCCCACGCCCAGCGACAGGTCGGCCTCTCCGTCGGCGAACCCCCGGCCACCAAAGGCTACACCCCCAGCGTCTTCTCCCAGCTCGCCCTCCTCCTCGAACGCGCAGGCTCGCTCGAACGCACCCCCGACGGCCGCCGCGGCGGCTCCATCACCGGGCTCTACACCATCCTCGTCGAAGGCGACGACATGACCGAGCCCATCGCAGACGCCTGCCGAGGCATTCTCGACGGCCACCTCATCCTCTCCCGCAAGCTCGCCCAGAAAGCACACTACCCCGCCGTCGATGTCCTCGATTCCATCAGCCGCGTCGCCGACGACATCTCCGACCCCGACCACACCCGCGCCCGACAGCGCGCCGCACGCCTCCTCGCCCTCTACCGCGAAGTCGAAGACCTCGTCCAGATCGGCGCCTACGCCCGCGGCTCCAGCGTCGAGCACGACATCGCCATCGAGCTCCAGGGCGCCCTCAACGCCATGCTCCGCCAGGGCAAAGCCGAGATCTCCGAGTTCGGCAAGGCCCGCGCCGACCTCATCGCCCTCACCAGCGCCGCCTTCGACCAGATCGAACGTTCCAGGAAGACGAAAAAGTAAGCCATGCCCTCCTTCCGCTTCCAGCTCGATCCCGTCATCCGCCAGCGTGCCGCGCTCGAGCGCACCAGGCAGCTCGCCGTCGCCGCGCTCGAACGCCAACGCCTCGAAGCCGAGGACGAACTCCGCCAATGCGGCCAGGCCGTCCTCGCCGGCAAGCAGGAAATGAGGCGCCTCCTCGCCCCGGGCCAAGGCCCCGTCGACCTTCGCTCCGCGCGCTTCCAGGCCGGCGCCGGGCTCCGCATGCTCGCCAGGTCGCAGCA
>DDSG01000187.1:0-294 GCA_002343325.1 Phycisphaerales bacterium UBA2396
TGTGGGTATTATTAATTTTAGTTTTGATTAGTTTGGTGTTATTTGGTGGCGGATGTGGGGTTGGAGCCGCCGGCTGCGGAGGCGGCACGCGACGGGGGGGAGGTGGCGGACGTTGGGGAGGTGCTGAGGGGGATTGTGGAGCAGCGGAAGGTGCCGGCGTTGGCGGCGGCGGTGGTGCGTGAGGGGCGGATTGTGGCGCGCGGCGTGGTGGGCGTGCGGGCGGCGGGGTCGGAGGAGAAGGTGACGCTGGGGGATTTGTGGCACCTTGGGTCGTGCACGAAGGCGATGACGGCG
>DDSG01000187.1:520-6382 GCA_002343325.1 Phycisphaerales bacterium UBA2396
TCGTGCACGAAGGCGATGACGGCGACGCTGGCGGGAACGTTTGTGGAGCGTGGGGAGATCGCGTGGGAGACGACGATCGGGGAGGTGTTCGGGGATGTGACGATGCACGAGGGGTGGCGCGGGGTGACGCTGAGGCAATTGCTGACGAATCGCGGGGGCGTGCCGGGGGACTTGAGTGCGGGGGGATTGTGGGGGCGGCTGTTTGTGTTCGGGGGGACGCCTCGCGAGGCGCGGATGGAGCTGGTGAAGGGGGTTTTGTCGCGGGAGCCGGCGCGGAAGCCGGGAGAGGCGTTTGAGTATTCGAACGGCGGGTTTGCGATCGCGGGGGCGATGCTGGAGCGGAAGGCGGACGCGGCGTGGGAGGCGTTGGTGGTGGAGCGTGTGCTGAGGCCTTTGGGTGTGACGTCGGCGGGGTTTGGTGCGCCCGGGAGCGCGGGTGTGGTGGATCAGCCGCGTGGGCATCGGAATGGGAAGGCGGTGGCGCCGGGGATTGGGGCGGACAACCCGAGCGCGATCGGGCCGGCGGGGACGGCGCACATGACGATCGAGGATTGGGCGCGGTTTGTGGGTGCGCACGCGTCGGGGGAGCGTGGGGCGAAGGATGGTGCGTTCAGTCTTTTGAAGCCTGAGACGTTCGTGGTGCTTCACACGCCGGGGGACGTGAAGGACACGAAGAACGCGTACGCGATGGGGTGGGGAGTTGCGGAGCGGGCGTGGGCGAAGGGGAAGGGGGAGGGGGATCGCGGGCGTGTGCTGACGCACGCGGGGTCGAACACGATGTGGTTCTGCGTGGCGTGGGTGGCGCCGGAGCGGGAGTTTGCGGTGGTGGTGGCGACGAACGCCGGGGATGAGGCGGCGCGGCGTGCGACGGACGAGGCGGCGGGGGCGCTCATCGAACGGTTCGGTCGGTAGGGTCGGGTGGGGTCAGCGGGGAGGGGTCAGCGGGGAGTTGGGGCTGGCCTTTGACGGTGAGGTTGACCTTTCGGCCGGGGTGGCCGAACCAGGAGTGGTCGCCCTGGTCGTAGTGCTTGTGCATGGTGTCGACGACGTCGGCCATGGAGGCGTTGGCGGGGACCCATCCGCCGTCGATGTCGGGGAAGTCGACCTTGCAGTTGTCGCATTTTTTGCCGTCGTAGAAGCGGATGGGGCACCAGAAGCTTTCGACGTTGCGGAGCATTTCGGCGCCGAGGGAATAGACGCCGGTCATCCAGTCGCAGTAGAGGCACCAGATGAGGTCGTGGCCGACGAGGCCTTCGAATTTGGTTCGGGAGACGTTGATCCAGTCGGCTTGTTTGTAGCGAGGGAGGCGGACGGTCCAGACGAGCCAGGGGTAGATGGCGACTTCGCCGAAGCGGATGCCCCAGAAGATCGGGTAGGCGAGTGCGGTGATCCAGAGGGCGGCGTGGTTTCGGAAGCGGCCGACGCGGCGGTTGAGGTAGCGGACGATGCGCGGGCCGCGAACTTTGTCGCGGTTGGCGAATTCGTGTCCCCAGCACCAGAGTTGGAGCCCGGCGATCTGGCCGGCGAGGACGCCGAGCACGGCGAGGGACCAGTGGGCGTCGCCGATGACGGGGGCGCCTTGGGCGGCGGCGATGCCGGCGAGGACCCAGGGGATCCAGGTGACGGCGGCGACGATGAGGTCGAGCGTTGGAGCGCGGCGGCAGAGGGCGGCGAGGGAGGCGGAGACGCGGCCGACGTTGGTGAGCTTGATGGCGGCGGCGAGGGTCCAGAGGAGTCCTGCGGCGGCCGACCAGGCGAGAGAGGTCCATGCTTCGTTCATGGGTTGAGCCTATCCGGCGGGTGCGCGGTACGCTCGGGGCATGCGAGTTCTACGAGCGGTGATGGTGTCGGTGATGGCGATGGGTGTGGCGTCGTGCGCGTCGCGGGAAGCGGCGACGGGAGCGGGCGGGGAGGTGGTGCGGGTGAGGCTTGAGACGACGGCCGGGGAGATGGATCTGGAGCTGGATCCGGTGCGGGCGCCGGTGGGCGTGGCGAACTTTCTGCGGTATGCGGAGCGCGGTGATTACGACGGGACGATCTTTCACCGGGCGGTCCCGGGGTTTGTGGTGCAGGGGGGTGGGTACACGGCGGCGCTGGTGGAGCTCAAGGGCGATGCGCCGATTGTGAATGAGTGGCGGAACGGGCTAAAGAACGAGCGGGGGACGATCGGGTGGGCGCGGGATGCGGAGCCCGACACGGCGACGCGAGAGTTTTACATCAACCTTGCGGACAACGCGCGGCTGGACACGGCGCGGGCGATCACGGGGAACGCGGGGTACGCGGTGTTCGGGCGTGTGACGCGGGGGATGGAGATCGCGGACGCGATGACGAAGGGTGCGCTGTATGCGCTGCCCGAGCGGGACATGAAGCACATCCCGGCGGAACCGGTGCGGATCGTGCGGGTTGTGCGGCTGGATTGAGGAAGGGTGGGTGGAGTTGCGGGGTCAGTAGGCGCGTTCGATGGTGGCGCCGGGGTAGAAGGAGCGGAGCATGGAGGGGGCGTCGACGGCGCGATCGGCGAAGCCTTTGGCGCAGAACTGGCAGAGCCCGACGCCGTGACCGAAGCCGCGGCCTTTGATGCGGACGTCGTTTCCGACGACGGTGAATTCCATGTCGTTGCTGCGGACGTGGGTTGGGCCGGAGGAGATGGCGGGGAGTGAGTCGGACTGTCCCTGTCCTGGGACGGCGAAGTTGCAGGCGACGCGGAGTTCTTCGGCGGTGATGCGGTATTGCCAGCCTTGGACGTCGGTGATGGTGTAGGCGGTGGGTTTGTCGGCGGGGTTCCGCTCGGCAACGGCGACGGAGCGGATGCGGTCGATGGTGGCGAGGCGTTTGCCGGCGTCGCGGCCCCAGGCGCGGAGTCGGCGTGCGAGTTCGTCGTTTTTGCGGAGGGCTTCCCAGGAGAAGACGGGGGAGGAGCCGCAGGCGAACTCGCGGGGCTGACCCTGGAGTGGTCCGGCGAGGTTGAATTCGAAGCCGGAGGCGGTGGGCCAGATGGCGCGAGCGGAGCTGGGGCGGCCGCCGCAGCAGGAGGAGTAGTAGGCGCGGAGGATTCCGCCGCCGCCGACACCTTCGTAGGTGAGGACCATGCCGCGAGTTCGGCGAGCGCCTTCGAGTGCGAGGGGTCGCGTGGGGAGGCCGCCGTAGACCTGGTCGAGCGTGGAGGATTCGACGTCGTGGGCGCGGGCGGAGCGTCGGGCGCGGTCGCGTTCGTGGAGTGCGTAGGAACGGGCGGCGATGGCCTGGGCCTCGTAGGCGGCCTGGGGCCAGTTGTCGTAGAGCTCTTTCTGGAGGACGCCTGCGACGTAGGTCTCCATGGGGAGGACGCTGATGATGTCGAAGGCGCGGGCGGCTTCGCGCCATTTAGCGCGGAGGAGGAGTTCGCCGGAGCAGGCGGTCTGGTCGACGAGGATGGAGGAGCGAGCGACGAGGGTGCGGATGTCGAGGTCGACGCCCGGGGGCCAGCGGCGCTTGAGCCCTTCGCCGTCGGTGATTTCGAAGCCTTGGGGTGTGACTTCGACGGCGAGGGGCGAGGGGAGGGAGACGGGGACGCCGCCGCCGGCGGGGCGGACCTCCATGGCGGAGACGCTGGCGAGTCGAGCGGAGGGAGCGCGGGTGCGGATGCGGACGCGGATGTCGGGTTCAGCGGAGAGGGAGGGTGAGACGGAGGAGCCGGAGCGGATGGGGGTCTGGCAACTGACGACGGCGGCGCTGAAGACCATGACGAGGGCGGAAAGGGCGGCGAGGCCCAGGGCCTTTCGGCGGAGGGAGAGGGAGGCGACCAGCTCGCGTGCGACGCGAGAGCGAGTGCTTCGGCGAGTTCCCGATCTGGCGCGTCCGTGCGGCACGAAAAGACTCCTGAACCCATGGTGACCGACCGGCAGTAGGATACACCCCGGAGGCCACCACGATGTCCATCGTCCAGATCATGATTGCGGCGGTAGTGCTGGTTCTGATTCAGGGTTGTTCGTCGTCGGGTGACCGGCTGACGGAAGGGTTGTATCAGGGCCCGGCGGTGTCGATTGAGAGCGGAGGGGAGACGCACGTGCTGGTGGTGACGGCGCCGAGCGCGGGGTATCGGCTGACGATCGATCGGGTGGCGGAGTCGTACCGGTCGTACGAGGTGTACGCGACGCTGCGGGAGCCTGACGGGCGGTTTCTGTACACGCAGGCTCTGGTAGAGTTGCGGTCGATGATTCCGGTGCCGTCGAAGACGCCGATCCGGGTTGGCGTGCGTGTGCTGTCGCACGAGGCGGAGGCGGCGGGTGACTATCCGATCGCGGCGACGGCGGGGACCTTGCCGGAGGGGCCGAGGCGGTGAGTGCCGGGTGAAGGAGAGGAGCGATGTGTTCGGGCGACCATGAGATCGTCGCGTTGTTGAGGCTGACGTTGACGCCGGGGCTTGGGCCGGTGCGGATCGGTCGGCTGGTGGAGGCGTTCGGGTCGGCGACGGCGGTGCTGGGGGTTTCGGCTTCGCGGCTGGAGACGGTCAAGGGGATCGGGCCACAGTTGGCGGAGCAGATCGCGCGTGGGTTGGCGGCGTCGGGTGGGCTGGCGGAGCAGGAACTGGGGCGGTGCGCCGAGCTTGGGGTGAGGCTTGTGGCGCGTGGGTCGGCGGGGTATCCGCCGCTGATGGGGATGCTGCCGGAGGCGCCGCCGCTGTTGTATGTGAAGGGTGCGTTTGAGCCGACGGGGGCGGACCGGTTTCCGATTGCGATCGTGGGGAGCCGGGGGTGCTCGTCGTACGGGATCGAGCAGGCGGAGCGGTTTGCGGGGATCTTTGCGACGGCGGGGATTGTGACGGTGTCTGGGGGCGCGCGGGGGATCGACACGGCGGCGCACCGCGGGGCGCTTCGGGCTGGCGGGCGGACATGCGCGGTGCTGGGGAGCGGGCTTGGGAAGGTGTATCCGGAGGAGAATGCGGGGCTTTTTGAGCGGATGGTGGAGGCTGGGGGGACGCTGATCTCGGAGTTGCCGGTGGACACGCCGCCGACGGCGGAGAACTTTCCGGCGCGGAATCGGATCATTTCGGGGATGTCGCTGGGGGTGGTGGTGATCGAGGCGGCGGCGGGATCGGGGGCGTTGATCACGGCGCGAGCGGCGGTGGAGGATCAGGGGCGGGAGGTGTTTGCGCTGCCGGGGCGTGTGGACTCGCCGACGTCGCGCGGGTCGCTGGAGCTGATCAAGGCGGGGTCGGCGGCGCTGGTGACGGACCCGGGGGATGTGCTGCGGGAGCTCGAGATGCAGGCGCGGCACCTGCTGGGCGGGACGTTCGGAGATCGGTACACCCCCCCCACCGCGACCGCGACGACGAATTCCAACACGCCGCCGAGCGGGGGGGCTGGTGCGGAGGGGCTCTTTCGATCGGGCGGGACGGATGGGGCCGGAGCCGACGAAGGCGTGGGAGGAGATCGACGTGGAACGGACCCGCTGCTGAGTGCGCTGGATCGAGCACGGACGATTGATGAACTGGCGGCGGCGACGGGCGTGGGGCTGCCGGAGCTGCGGGCGCGGCTGACGGTGCTGGAGCTGCAGCGGCGGGTGAGGCGGGTGGGATCGCGGTTCGAGCGTACGTGAGCCGAACGGGTACCCTGAAGGAGTGAGTTCTGCGCGGGCCGCCACAGAGATGTGGAAAACATGTCGCTTTTTCCACAAGTCTTGGGGTGGACAGGGGTTTACTGTGCAGAAAACGAGAGATTCGTGTTGCAGGTTGGGTGATACTATGCTATCGTGACCCAAACATCGTACACGAACTTTGATCGGAAGGGTTCTGGAAGGTCGATGGTGGAATGGTGGGCGGTGGTGCTGGTTGGCGAGGGACGGCGGCGGGGGTGGGGGCGGGGGGGGGTCGGGAGAGGGGCG
>DDSG01000121.1:0-1886 GCA_002343325.1 Phycisphaerales bacterium UBA2396
GTTCATTCGCGATGGCGTGGGAAGACCGCGAGATGGCGCACAAGCGAAGGTCATCGGGCGCGGATTCTGGCGGCGATCAGGGCGAGTTCGAGGATGGCCCAGAGGCCCAGCAATGGGAGGAGCCACCAGGCCTGGGGACCAAGGCGTTCGACGGCACGTTGGGCGAGGTCGGGGAGCGTTCCCTTGGTGAGGCCTTTGAGGACGCCGAGGATGGGGTGGGGTTTGAAGGCGACGCGGCCGAAGGTGCGAGCCCAATCGGCGCCGGGCGGGCCTTTGCGGGCGGCGGCGAGGAGGGCGGCCTGGGCGGGTTCGTCGGCGGCGCGGAGGAGAGGGAGGGCGGATTGACCCGAGGAGTGGAGGGCGAGGGTGGCGCGGGAGCCGTGACGCTCGGCGAAGGAGGCGAGGGCTCGCAGGTCGGCCGGGTTGTCGGCGTGGCGGATGAGTCGGAGGGCGCCGCCGGGGCTGAGCGAGCGGGCGAGAGCGCCGACGTCGGCGCAGACGGCGGCGGCCGCGGCTTTGTCGCCGGACCGGATGATGCTGAGAAAGGCGGATTCGAGGGGCTTGGAGAGTGCGCCGGCTTTCTTGGCGGCTTTGAGGAGGGAGGGGACCCAGTCGATCTCGGGGGCGAGGGTGGTGGCGAGACCTGCGGCGGAGAGGGCGATGATGAGTTCGTCGGGGTCGTTTCCGGCGGAGAGCTCGGCGCCCTGAAGGAAGAGGTCGCGGACATCGCCCAGGATGAAGAAGTCGGCCCCGACGGCGCCGAGAAGACGCTCGAGGGAGTCGCCGCGGCCGGTGATCGCGCCGAGCCCGACTTCCTTGGCCTTGCGGATCCAGGAGGCTTGTTCGGCGGCGAGGCGGTCGCGTTCGGCTTGGAGGGGGGCTCGCTGCGGAGCATCGGGTTGATCGAGCCCGGCGTCGGCGAGTGCGATGGCCTCGGCGAGACGGCCTTGGGCGCCGAGGGTGCGGACTTCGGCGGCGAGGTCGATGTCGGGGAGGGCGGCGAGTCGGAGGCGGGCGAGGTGGGCTGATCGATCGAGGACGAGGAACGCGATGAGGAGCACGGCGACGAGGAGTCGCGCGAAGGGCCAGCGGCAGCGGTAGAGGCGGGCGAGGAGGTTCACGGGTCGTCCTCGAAGCGGACGGAGACGAGTGAGGAGGGGCCGGTGATTTTGCGGACAAGTTCGGCGACGCGTTCGCGGGTCTCTTCGCGGATCTGGCGGAGTTGCTCGGGGTCGGGGGTGAGCTGCTGGGCGCGGAGGTGGAGGTCGCGGCGGGCGATGCCGAGGTGATGTTCGCCTTCGGAGGCGCGGCGTCGGAGCCAGCCGGTGCTGACGCGGGCCTGTTCGAATTGGCCGAGGACTTCGACGGCGAGTCGTGCGGGCGGGGGGAGGCGGATGAGGTAGGCGTGGTGGATGGGGCTGAAGAGGACGCGGGCGGGGTCGAGTTGTTCGAGATCGACGCCGAAGTGAAGGATGACGGGGGCGTTGACCTCGGCGTTGATGGAGCCGAGGAATGAGTCATCGCGGGAGGAGGATTGGACGGAGGTGCGGAGTTCGACGGCGACGAGCTTCATGGCGCGGAGGGATTGGGTGATGTCGGGGATCTGATCGGCGGTGATGGGCGGAGCACCGGCGGCGGGCAGGGCGGGGATGGGGGAGGCGGCGCGGCGGTCCTGGAGGAGGAGGAGAAAGGAGGCGGCGGCCGCGGCGCAGAGCACGAGGGCCGCGAGGGCGGATCGGCGGAGGAGGGTGTGACGGGGAAGCGTCATGCGCGAGGAGAGAGCATCGGCGAAGCGGGGGACTGGGCATCGAGGAATCTGTCGGGCGGGTACAGTGGGCGCGTGAAGCCCGCGGTGTTCCTTGACCGAGACGACACGATCCTGGCGA
>DDSG01000121.1:2161-15630 GCA_002343325.1 Phycisphaerales bacterium UBA2396
CCTGGCGATCTGTTCGAGCCGGCGCGTGTGCGGCTGCTGAAGGGAGCGGGCGAGGGGTTGGCGATGCTGGGGCGTGCTGGGTGGCGGCTGGTGGTGGTTTCGAACCAGGGGGGGCTGGCGGCGGGGGTGTGCACGCTGGAGGCGGTGGAGGCGACCAACGACCGGATGCGGGCGTTGCTGGCGGAGCATGGGGTGGAGCTGGCGGGGGTGTACATGGCGCCGGCGAGGCCGGGCGGACGCGTGGAGCGGTTCAATGAGGATCCGGAGGGGTGGCGCAAGCCCGGGGCGGGGATGTTGCGTGCGGCGGCGGCGGAGCTTGGGATCGATCTGGGCGGGTCGTGGATGATCGGGGATGCGCCGCGGGACCTGGAGGCGGGCATGGCGGCGGGGCTGGATCCGGGGCGGTGCGTGCTGGTGGGGACGGCGGAGGTGCCCGATCTTGTGCGGGCGGCGGAGCGCGTGCTGAGGGTCTGTGGATGAGCGAGTTTCGTCTTTCGACGCGGGCTGAGGGTGCGTTGGCGGACGCGAAGGTCCGGGCGGTGGTGATCTCGACGGCTCGGGCGATCGCGGAGCGGACGGGCGTGAGACTGGGGCGGGTGGAGGCGAACGAGTCGGGTGTGTGGGGCGAGGTTGAGGGGCCGGAGGTGCTGGCGGTGGGGCTGGCGGCGGAACTTCGGCGGGCGACGGAGGCGTGGTATCGGGGGCGGAGCGGCGGTGGAACGCTGTGGGGGCTCGAGGAGGGCGGAGCGTGACGCGGGGACGGGTTCCATTGCGGCTGTTGGTGGTGCTGCCGAGCTGGGTGGGCGATGCGGTGATGGCGACGCCGGCGTTGTCGCTGATCCGGCGAAGGATGCCGGGGATTTTGGTGGGCGGGTTGATGAGGCCGGGGATTGACGCGTTGCTGGCGGGGTCGGGGTTGGTGGATGAGGTTCATGTGGAGCCTGCGGGTGGGATGATGGGCCCCAAGCGTGCGGCGGCGAAGGTTCGGCCGATGCGGTACGACACGGCGTTGCTGCTGACAAACTCGTTCTCGACGGCACTCACGACGAGACTGGCGGGGATTCCGAGGCGGATCGGGTATGACAGAGATTTGCGGGGGATTCTGCTGACGGACACGCTTGAGGCGCCGAGGCGTCGGGATGGGTCGTGGGCGATCGTGCCGGCGGTGGAGTACTACCTGAGACTGGTGCGGGAGTGTCTGCTGGGAGGGGAGGCGGCGGCGGGCGAGGAGTTTTTGTCGCTGGCGGTGACGCAGGAGCAGGAGCGCGAGGGGCGCGCACTTCTGGAGCGGGCGGGGATGGTGGGAGTGCGGTACGCGGTGCTGAACCCGGGGGGGAACAACCCGGCGAAGCGGTGGCCGGCGGAGCGGTTTGCGGGCTTGGCGAGGTGGCTGCATGAGCAGCACGGGCTTCGGTGCGTGGTGAATGGTTCGCCCGGGGAGCGGGAGCTGACGGAGCGGATCGTGGCGATGAGCGGGCTTGGGGGGTTGGCGGCGTCGCTGGCGGGGCTTGGGGTGACGCTTGGGGCGCTCAAGCAGGTGGTGCGGGAGAGCGCGTTGATGGTGACGAACGACACGGGGCCGAGACATATCGCGGCGGCGTTCGGGGTGCCGATGGTGAGTTTGTTTGGGCCGACGGACCATCGATGGACGACGATCCCGACGAGGCCCGGCGGCCCGGAGCGGGTGGTGGTGGCGGACCCGACGCTGCCGGAAGAGGAGCGTGCGAACGACCATCCGGAGCGATGCCGAATCGAACGGATCGAGGAGGAGCGGGTGCGGGAGGCGTGCGTGGCGGTGCTGGCGGGGGCGTCGCGATAGGGGTGCGTTTGGTCGATGCAGGCGTCAGGGACGGCGCAAACGGCCCGAATGGGGGACAAAGCGAGGCATGAGGGGGGAAGTCTTGACCCTGCGGGGGGTGGATCTACGATTGCTTCCTTGCTCGGGCGGCATGGGCTGCCGGAGCGACAAGTGGACCCACGGGGGCGTAGCTCAGTTTTGGTAGAGCGCATCCATGGCATGGATGAGGTCACGAGTTCGAGTCTCGTCGCCTCCACTTGAATGACGACGGGCCCGGGTCAGCACCCGGGCCCGCGTTGTTTTTGGGCTGGCGGGCGGGGCGGGAATTGTGCTTGCGTTGCGCGGGGTGGAGCGACGACAATCGGACGATGAGAATGATGATCGCGGGCGTGGCGGCGACGATGCCGCTGTGGTGTTCCGGGGCGTTGGCGCAGTGGTCGTCGGACCCGGGCGTGAACCTCGCGGTGGCGACGGGCGGGGATGAGCAGGTGCTGTGCAAGGCGGTTGGCGGGCCGGGGGGCGAGACGTACATCTCGTGGTTTCAGCTTGAGGGGACGGGCGGCGGGGCGAACTACAACCTGTGGATTCAGGTGCTGGACCGCGCGGGGGTGTCGATGCTGCCGGGGGGCGGGCCGATTCGCGTGGGGAATCGCACGCAGGGCACATCGCTGGTGGATTACGACATGATCGCGCTGCGCGGGGGCGGCGTGGCGATCGCGGCGAGCGACACGCAGAACGGGTCGGATCTTGACGTCGCGGTGTACAAGGTGACGCGTGAGGGACAGGTCGAGTGGACGCGAGAGGCGTCGAACAACGCGTGGTACGAGCCCGACCCGAGGCTGGTGGAACTGAGCGACGGTGGAATCGCGGTGGTGTGGCCTCGGCTGAGCTCGGGTGCGTACGGGCTGCACATGCAGATCTACACGCCAGGAGGGACGGCGCGGCTGACGGCGGACGGGGTTCGGCTGGCGACGGGTGCGACGACGGAGGGGCCGGCGTTTCAGGAGGTGGTGGCGAGCGACGCGGGATCGGTGATCGTCTCGTGGGCGCGGGACACGCGGCAATTCAACAGCCCGCGGCACGTGATGGCCCGGAAGTTCGATGCGACCGGGGCGGCGGTGTGGGGTGCGGGCCCGATCACGGTGAGTTCGTTCCCGGTGCCGATCGCGCATCGGCCGAGGCTTGTGAGCGATGGCGAGGGCGGGGCGGTGCTGGCGTGGCACGACTTCCGCGCGGGTGATCGGTCGCAGGTGTTTGTGCAGAGGATCAACGCGGCCGGCGCGATCCGGTGGGGAGCGAACGGGCTGGCGGTCTCGACGAGCACGACGACATCGAGGTTTGACCCGGCGATCGCGTTCGAGCCCGAGGCGGGGGATGTGTTTGTCGCGGCGCTCGAGCGCTCGATCAGCCAGAACCAGCGCGGGCTGATGGCGCAGAAGGTGGCATCGGACGGGACGCTGGCGTGGACGGGTACGGGCGTGACTCTGCTGCCTCTGGACGCGACGGACGAGCTTTTCCCGCGGGTGAGATCGGTGGCCGGTGGTGGTGCGATGGTGTTCTGTCTGGATGCGCCCGGTTCGCCGCTGCCGGGGAATCGCGTGATCGGGTTCCGGCTGGACGGCTCGGGGAATCAGGTGTGGTCGGAGCGACCTCTGGTGGTGTCGTCGAACCAAAGCGTGAAGGGGCGGCTGCCGATCGCGACGATGCCGGACGGCACGGTGGTGCTGGCGTGGGAGGACGGGCGATCGGGGGGAACGGACATCTACGCGCAGGCGGTGAACCCGGCGGGCGTGTTGGGTCGGCCGGCGTGCCCGGCGGACGTGAACGGGGACGGGTTCCTGGATTTCTTTGATTACTCGGCGTTCGTGGCGTGCTTTGAGGGGCAGGGGTGCGAGCCGGGAACGAACGCGGATTACAACCTGGATGGTTTCGCGGACTTCTTCGACTTTGCCGACTTTTCGTCTGACTTTGAGGGCGGATGCTGACGGCGCGGTCGGCGGGATGGCGCTAGAGTTCGAGGCCCCGCCACCCCCGGGGCGCACCCACAGCACGAAGGCCAGGGGGGCTTGGCCGGCGCAAGAGCCCGAACGCACAGTTCCGGGCTTGGGAGATTTGAACATGGCAGGATCGGGCAAGAACACCTGGACGAAGGAAGAGCTGCTGAGCCGGCCGATCGAGCACGTGGACATCACGAAGTTTGATGCCAGACCGATCGTGAAGGCGTACCGGGACATGGCGTATTCGAGCCGGACGCTGGCGCAGGCGTCGGACATCTACTCGATGATGCTCAAGGACAAGGAGTGCGCGGTCATTCTGACGCTGGCGGGGTCGTTGATCTCGGCGGGTCTGAAGAAGGCGATCGTGACGCTGCTCGAGAACAACATGGTGGACGCGATCGTGTCGACGGGCGCGAACATCGTGGACCAGGACTTCTTCGAAGGCCTGGGCTTCAAGCACTACATCGCGCCGGGGAGCCCAGAGGCACCGCCGGTGGACGACATGACGCTCCGCAACTGGATGATCGACCGGATCTATGACACGTACATCGACGAGGACGATCTGCGGGCGTGCGACGCGAAGACGCACGAGATCTTCAACGCGTTCGAGCCCGGCGCGTACAGCAGCCGCGAGTTCATCCACGCGATGGGCAGCTACCTGGCGAAGCACCACGCGAAGAACGAGAGCATCGTGAAGACAGCGTACCTCAAGAAGGTCCCGATCTTCGTGCCGGCGTTCAGCGATTGCTCGGCGGGGTTCGGCATCGTGCTGCAGCAGACGGAGGCGATCGAGGAAGGTCGCGGGCAGGTGGCGTTCGACAGCGGGAAGGACTTCCGCGAGCTGACGGACATCAAGCTGGCGTGCAAGGACACGGGGCTTCTGATGCTGGGCGGCGGCGTGCCCAAGAACTTCGCGCAGGACATCGTGGTGGCGGCGGAACTGCTGAACGAGCGCAAGGGCGGGAAGGCCCGCGGCGACATCGGGATGCATAAGTACGCCATCCAGATGACGGTTGCCGACAGCCGCGACGGAGCGCTCTCGGGTTCCACCCTCCGCGAGGCCTGCTCCTGGGGCAAGGTGGACATTGTTCACGAGCAAATGGTGTTCGGGGAGATTTCGGCGTTGTTCCCGATCCTGGCGAGCGATGCATACCACCGCGGCTCGTGGAAGGGCCGCAAGGGCTTCAAGTTCGCGGAGCTGTTCGAGAACGACCCGGGCATGCCGGTGTTCGACAAGGCGTCGTCGAACGGGAAGCGCCGGACGTCGGCGAAGTAAGGCGATCGGACCCGAGTTTGTAGCGAAACGCAGCCCCGGTCCGAAAGGTCCGGGGCTGTTTTTTGTGGGTACATGGCGGGAGAGACTGGTGATGCGGACGGATCAGAACTCGACAGGCGGCGTGCCGTTCGGCGTCTGGGGCGAGATCGGGTTGGACATTGACGAACAGTCGGCGGCGCAGATGAGGTCGGCGTGCGCGCTGCCCGTGGCGGTGGCGGGCGCGCTGATGCCCGACGCGCACGTGGGGTACGGGCTGCCGATCGGGGGCGTGCTGGCGACGAGGGACGCGGTGGTGCCGTACGCCGTGGGCGTGGATATCGGCTGCCGCATGAAGCTGAGCGTGCTCGATCTGCCGCTTGAGACGCTCGACCACGAGCATGGGCGGTCGCGGCTTCGCAAGGTGCTCGAATCGGAGACGCGGTTCGGGGTGGGCGGCGAATTCGAGCGACCCAAGCAGCACGCGGTGATGGACCGGGACTGGGGCGTGTCGCCTGTGACGGCGAGGCACAAGGATCGGGCGTGGCGTCAGCTTGGCACGTCGGGCTCGGGGAACCACTTCGTGGAGTTCGGGGTGCTGACGGTGATGGAGGGCACGCCGAGGAGTGTGCGCCAGAGCTTCACGGGCGGATCGAAAGCCGAGCTTGACCTCGCGCCGGGGCGGTATCTGGCGTTGCTGTCGCACTCGGGCAGCCGCGGGACCGGGTTTGCGGTGTGCGATCACTATTCGCGTCTGGCGATGCGGCTTCGGCCGGACCTGCCGAAGGGTCAGGAGCGTCTGGCGTGGCTCGACATGAGCACGTCGGAGGGCGTGGAGTACTTCGACGCGATGAACCTGATGGGCGAGTACGCGTCGGCGAACCACGAGTGCATTCACCGGGGCGTGGCGAAGGCGCTGGGTGTCGGGGTGCTCGCGGGCGTTGAGAACCACCACAACTTCGCGTGGCGCGAGGAGCACGCGGACCCGAAGACGGGGAAGGTGGAGACGCTGTACGTCCATCGGAAGGGCGCGACGCCGGCGGGTGAGGGCGTGCTGGGTGTGATCCCGGGTTCGATGTCGGCGCCGGGGTACGTGGTGCGCGGTCGGGGGAGCACGGCGTCGCTGTCCTCGGCGAGCCACGGCGCGGGGCGGGTGATGTCGAGGACCAAGGCGCGTGAGGCCTTCCGCTGGGGAAACGTGAAGCGGGAACTGGAGGCGGCGGGGATCGAGGTGCTCTCGGCGGGGCTCGATGAGTCGCCCGGGGTCTACAAGGACATCGAGCGGGTGATGAGCCTGCAGCGGGATCTGGTGGACGTGGTGGCACGCTTCGATCCGCGGCTGGTGAAGATGGCGCCGGAAGGAGAACGGGCGGAAGACTGACGCGGCGTGGTAGACTGCGGGAATGGGAACGATGATGCCGCTGGTCATGGCGTTGGGTGTGTCGACGATGAGTGTTGCCGGGCCGCCCGCGGCGACGCGGTCGGAGGCGTATGCACCGCGGGCGATGGCGGCGACGAGCCATCCACTGGCGACGCAGGCGGCGCTCGAGGTGATGCGGGCGGGCGGGTCGGCGGTGGATGGTGCGATCGCGGCGAACGCGTGCCTTGGGCTCATGGAGCCGACGGGATGCGGGATCGGGGGAGATCTGTTCGCGATCGTGTGGGATCCGACGACGCGGCGGCTGCATGGATACAACGGGTCTGGGCGTTCGCCCGCGGGGGTGTCGCTCGATCGGTTGCGGGAGATCCTCTCGCGGGATGGGCTGAAGGAGATCCCGCGGGATGGGCCTCTGACGGTGACCGTGCCGGGCGCGGTGGACGGGTGGTTTGCGCTGCACGAGCGATTCGGCAAGGTCGGAATGTCCACGGTGCTGGGCCCGGCGATCGGGTATGCGCGGGAGGGGTTCCCGATGACGCCGGTGATCGCCGAAGGGTGGGCGACGAGCGCGCGGAAGTTCGGGCGTGAGCCGTATCGATTCCCGGGGTTTCTCGAGCAGTTTGTGCTGGGAGGGCCGCGAGAGCTCAAGCCCGGCGAGGAGCCGATGCCGCCCAAGGCCGGGGAGACGTGGAAGAACCCGCAGCTCGCGTCGACGTACGCGTCCTTGGCGGAGCGGGGTCGGGCTGCGTTCTATGAGGGTGAGATTCCGGCGGCGATCGAGGGGACGTTGGCGCGGCAGTTGCGGGCGGGGTGGCTGACATCAGCGGATTTTGCGAACCATCGCGGGGAATGGGTCGAGCCGGTGAGCGCGAACTATCGCGGGTATGACGTGTGGGAGCTGCCGCCGAACGGGCAGGGGATCGCGGCGTTGCAGATCCTGAAGATTCTGGAGGGGATGGACGTTCGATCGATGGGCTGGGGGAGCGCTGACCATGTTCACGCGTTCGTCGAGGCGAAGAAACTGGCGTTCGAAGACCGGGCGAAGTTTTACGCGGATCCGGCGTTCGCGAAGTCGCCGGTGCGCACGCTGATCAGCAGCGAGTACGCGAAAGAGCGGCGTTCGAAGATCGATATGACGAAGGCTGCCCGCGCGGTCGAGCCGGGCGTGATCCCCTCGGGTGCGGACACGGTGTATCTGACCGTGGCGGACGAGACTGGGATGATAGTGTCGCTGATCCAGTCGAACTACCGCGGGATGGGGTCGGGCGTGGTGCCGGCGGACGAGAGCGGCAGGACCTTCGGGTTCATGCTGCAGTCTCGCGGCGAGCAGTACGCGCTGGTCGAGGGGCACCCGAACGTGTACGCGCCGGCAAAGCGGCCGTTCCACACGATCATCCCGGCGTTCATCACGAAGGACGGGGAGCCCTGGATGTCGTTCGGGCTGATGGGCGGGGCGATGCAGCCTCAGGGGCATGCGCAGATCGTGATCAATCTTGTGGACTTCGGGATGACGTTGCAGCAGGCGGGCGATGTGCCGCGGATCCATCATGATGGCTCGACAGAGCCGGCGGGCGAGGTTCGCGCGATGTCGGACGGTGGTGTGCTGAACCTCGAGCCGGGATTCCCGGAGGCGACGCTGGCGGAACTCAGGAAGCGTGGGCACACGATCAAGCCTGCTTCCACGGCGATCTTCGGCGGATACCAGGCGATTCGCCGAGTGGCGGGCGGGTACGAAGGAGCGACCGAACGTCGCAAGGACGGGCACGCGGCGGGGTGGTGAGCCGGCCGAGCCCGGGGATTCTCCGGGATTGCGGGGTGGCGCGGGGCGCGGTAGCGTGCCGTGGCCGCGATGTTGCTGCGCATCTTCGCGGCACTGGAGATCACTCATGGAGTTCATTGGCGCGTTGTGGCATGCGATCCTGCTCGCGGCGTTGGCGGCGTGGTTCTGGTCGTTCCTGTCGTGGGCTGCGATGAACCTCCACGGCCCGGAGTTCCGCAAGCTGCCCGACGAGGACGCGTTCTCAACTGCTTTGCGAGGGCTCAAAATCCCGCGCGGCGTGTACATGTTCCCGTACGCGAGCGGAAAGGACGGCAGCTCCACCGAGTTTCGGAACAAGTGGAACGCCGGCCCGGTCGGCATGCTGCACGTCTGGACCCCGCATGTCAGTATGGCGAAGAACATGATCCTGACGTACCTGACCTACGTCGTCGCGTCGGTGCTGACGGCTTATGTGGCGTACGAGGTGCTCCCCGCGGGGAGCGAGTTCCTTCGGGTGTTCCGCATCGTCGGCACGATCGGCGTGCTCACGTACTGCATCGCGTTCATCCCCACGATGGTTTGGTTCCAGGGACAGCCGCGGGCGATGGCGATGGCGATCATCGATGGGTTGGTGCAGGGGCTGTGCGTGGCGGCGGTGTTTGCATGGCTTTGGCCCGAGGCGTGAAACTGGAACGGGCCGAGGGGTTGCCGGTATAGATCCGTCGTGCTCAGGCGGGCATTCCAGATCGTGGCGGCGGTGGTGCTGGGCGTGCTCACGACCGTCGCGGTCGCGTGGGGGTTCGCGTGGCACGAGCGGGAGTTGACGCAGCCGTACCTGCTCCAACCGCCCGGCCCCAGGCTTGTGGTGCGGATCCCGCCTGGGGAGGCCCCAGAGCCGTATGAAGGGGGCGTGGTGGCGGTGGAGGTCGCTCGCTCGCCGGGGACCGCGTTGTGGAGCGTGTCGCGTCATGCGGGGGAAGGCCTTCCGGGCGACTTTGTGTCCCGGGGCGAGCTGAGCGTCCCCGGATGGGTTCGCCGTCGTGCGCTGACGTGGGAGTACGGCGTGCCCTGGGACGAGGCACGCGCCCTCGGCGGGACGCTGATCGCCCGCGGCTGGCCGATCCAGGTGCTGTGGTCGGATGTGCGTCACGCTCGCGCGGGTTCGATCATCGACAACGGGGCCCTCTACTTCAGCAAGCAGTTGGCGAAGTTCGGCCCCTCGGGGCGGATGGTGATCTACCCGATGGCGTCGGCGTTCGACGTGCCCTTCCCGCTGCGGCCGATCTGGGGGGCGTTCCTCGGTTGCTCCGCGGGATACGCCGGGGTGTGGTGGATCATCTGCCGCACGCCTGGCTGGATCGCCCGTGCGAGTCGTCGCCTCGGCGGCAGGTGCGTGGGGTGCGGATACTCCAAAGCGGGGCTTCTGGCGGGGGCTCCATGCCCCGAATGCGGGCGGGTCGCACAGCATCCGCCCCCGGCCCAACGCCCGTCCTCGGGAACAACGTCCTACGCTGTCGGCTCGTCCAAACCCTGAAGGAGTTTCTTATGGCGTCGTCGCGTCTGATCGTCTCCCTGGTGCTGGCTGCCGGCGTGGTTGGTTCTGCCTTCGCGTTCCTGCAGCCCGGCGGCGCCCCGCCCGCGACGCTCCCCACGCTCCCCGCACAGCCGCCCGCCCCCAAGCCCGTGCCCGTTCCGACCGGCGAGGTCGTGAAGAAGACCGAGCTCGAAGGCGGGCTCATCGCCGAGGATCTCAAGATCGGCGACGGGTACGAAGTCAAGAGCGGCGGCGCGGTGGTCGCCTTCTATCACGGCACGCTGAAGGACGGCAAGGTCTTCGATTCCGCGTTCGATCGCGGCGAAGCGGTGCCCTTCTCGCTCTCGGGCGTCATCGAGGGCTGGCAGAAGGGCGTGCCCGGGATGAAGGTCGGCGGCGTTCGTCGCCTCACGATCCCCGCCAAGATGGCCTATGGCGAGATGAGCCCCAGCCCCGACATTCCGGCCAACTCGGATCTCGTCTTCGTGATCCAGGTCGTCGATGCGCTGCAGGTCGAGGACGTCAAGGTCGGAGATGGCGAAGCTGTCGGCCCCAACTGCGTCTGCGTCACCACGCACACGATCCTCGACAAGGACGGAAAGCAGATCGAGAAGACCGAGGACGGCAAGCCCTACGTCTGGCTGCCCGGCGAGTTCGCCGCGATGCAGTTCGGGCTCGACGGGATGAAGGTCGGCGGGAAGCGCAAGCTCGTGGTCCCCGCGCAGATGAACGAGACCGCGCCCGGCGTGCCCACCACCCGCCCCGCGAACGTGCCCCTGACGATCGAGGTCGAGCTGGTCGCGTTGCGCAACCTGCCCTCGCGTCGCCGCTGAGCCGCCGCCTTCAGAGCCGTGCCCGCAGCCGCTCACGCACCGCGGGCCACTCTTCCGGCAGGATGCTGAAGAACACCGTGTCCCGGACGAAGCCGTCCGGTTGGATGCGGTGCTTTCTGAGCGTGCCCTCGCGGGCCGCGCCGAGCTTGGCGATCGCCCGCTGGCTGTGTTCGTTGCGCCCGTCGCACTTGAGCGTGACGCGAACGCACCCGAGCGATTCGAACGCGTGCGCAAGCAGCAGCATTTTGCTCTCGGGGTTGACGGCCGTGCCGCGGACCTCCGGGGCGTACCAGGTGCACCCGATCTCGACATGCTTGTGGGCTGGCTGCATGTCCATAAAGCTGCTCGACCCGACGATCACGCCGTCCGAGTTACGGACCACGGCGAACGCCCGCTGATCGGGGCCGAGCAGACGGCCGACCACCCACTCGCGAAAGTCGGCGAGCGTCGGCCCCTTGGGCCAGTACAGAAAGTACCGGAAGGTCTCGGGCGGCGAAAAGGCAAAGTGCGCGTCGGCGTCGGCCTCGACCAAAGGCCGAAGCGTGACATGCGTGCCGATGAGCGTGGGGGTGCACGGGAGCATGGTGGAGGGTACGTCATGCCTCGATATCGCCCCCACCGTCAGAACCCTCGGAGACGTGGAGATCAGTCATCGCCGGACGACACCCGCCCGGCGTTGTATTCTGGTGCCATGTCCCGAGCACATGAATCCGACCTTGAGTGTCTGGAACGTTTCGTCGCGGAGAACGACGAGCTGCTCGAACTTGAAGAGCGCATCGGTCGGTTCAATGTGTTCGACGCTCTGGGCATTGCACGAGCGGAGATCAGACATAGCAACTTTCTGGCGTGGCTTCTGAACCCCAACGAAAGCCACGGGCAGGGTGACCTGTTCCTGAAGGCCGTGCTGATGGACATTTTGAGGCGGGCACGAAGGAACGATATCTCCGTACCTATCTCCGCCGTTTCGCTGGATGGCGCGGAGTTTCGGGACGTGGAGATCCATCGCGAGTGGAAAGGAATTGATCTTCTCATCCGCTGCAGTGATCCGGCACTCGTCGTAACCATCGAGAACAAGGTCGACAGCGGCGAACACTCCGGGCAGCTCGGTCGCTACGAAGCCGTCGCCGAGGCGGACTTTGAGGGCATCCCCTCTCTGTTCGTCTTTCTCACACCGGACGGTCGGCACGCAAGCGACATCGACTGGACTCCCTACTCATACGCCGACATTTTCAGAGTTCTGTCCCGCGTACGCAGACAGGCGGGGGGCTCTCTGGGTCCCGATGTTGCCATTTTCCTTGACCACTATCTCAATCTGATCGGAAGTCGCTTCATGGAAGATCCACATGTTCACGACCTGTGCAGGAAGATCTATGCGAATCACAGGCGCGCGATTGACCTTCTGATCGAGCACGCGGGATCGCCCAAGCACGAGATACTCAAGCCGGTCAGAGACTGGCTCTCCACGAAGCACGAGTACATTCTTCGATCCAGTCCCCGAAATCTCCTATACCTCGTGCCCAGGTCCTGGGTCGGCTCGATCAGCGAAGCCAACGGCGAACCGAGTTCTCGTTCGCCCTGCGACATCTTCATCGAGGTCGAATCGTGGGGTGGCGAGGACAGCAACGCTTCGATCCGTGTTGTTGTTGGAATAGGAGCAAACTCGGAACGTCGGCTGGAGGTGATCAATAGGCTCATGGCAGCCTCACCGATTCTCAAGATGCAGCGAAAGACCCCGAGCGCGAGCTGGACTCGACTCGGATCAAAGACACTTCTCAAGTGGAAGAAGGACGAACAAATCAAAGCTGAGCTTATCGTTCCGGGGGTCGAGCAATACCTCAGCTCCATCCACACGGTCATGGAGAGCGTCCCGAGCATTCTCAAGGACCTGCTCTAGGGCCGCCGATTCTCGAAGCACGGATCTGAACTCGCGGAGCGGAAACAAAAGCCCCACGGCATGCGTGGGGCTTTGGGTTCGTGAATCTCGGGAAACCGATCCGGTGTACGGTGGGACGACGACCTCGGGGCAAACCCGATCGCGCTCAGCCGCGCATCTTCTCGGCCTTGGCCTTGGCGTCGTCGAGCGTGCCGACGTACATGAAGGCGCCTTCGGGCAGGCTGTCGCCTTCGCCGTTGCAGAGGCGTTCGAAGCTGTCGAGGGTGGCCTCGAGCGGGCTGTCGACGCCCTTGAAGCCGGTGAACTGCTCGGCGACGTGGAAGGGCTGGCTGAGGAATCGCTCGATCTTGCGGGCTCGGGCGACGGTGAGCTTGTCCTCTTCGGAGAGCTCGTCGACGCCCAGAATCGCGATGATGTCCTGCAGGTCCTTGTACCGCTGCAGGATGCCTTGCACGCGGCGGGCGACGCGGTAGTGACGCTCGCCCAGGATCTGCGGATCGAGGATTCGGCTCGTCGAGGCGAGCGGATCGACGGCGGGGTAGATGCCCTTCTCGGCGATGCCGCGGGCCAAGACGATGAAGGCGTCCAGGTGGGCGAAGGTCGTCGAGGGGGCCGGGTCGGTCAGGTCGTCGGCCGGGACGTAAATCGCCTGCACCGAGGTGATGGCGCCCTTGCTCGTCGAGGTGATGCGTTCCTGCAGCTCGCCCATCTCGGTGGAGAGCGTGGGCTGGTAACCCACGGCGCTGGGCATGCGGCCCAGCAGAGCCGACACTTCCGAACCCGCCTGCGTGAAGCGGAAGACGTTGTCGACGAACATCAGCGTCTCTTTACCCGACGCGTCGCGGAATTCTTCGGCCATCGTGAGGGCCGAGAGGGCGACGCGGAGACGCGAGCCCGGCGGCTCGTTCATCTGGCCGAACACCATCGCGACCTTGTCCAGAACGTGAGCGGTCTTGCCGTTCTCGTCGGTGTAGGCGGCTTCCTTCATTTCGCGCCAGAGGTCGTTGCCCTCGCGGGTGCGCTC
>DDSG01000121.1:15843-53228 GCA_002343325.1 Phycisphaerales bacterium UBA2396
GTTGCCCTCGCGGGTGCGCTCGCCGACGCCGGCGAAGACCGAGTAGCCGCCGAAGTTCTTGGCGACGCGTGCGATCATCTCCTGGATGACGACGGTCTTGCCGACGCCCGCACCGCCGAAGAGACCGATCTTGCCGCCTCGGACGAAGGGGCAGAGCAGGTCGATGACCTTGATGCCCGTGACGAGCATTTCGGTCTTGGGGTTGAGGGCGGCGAACTCGGGCGGAGCCTTGTGGATCGGCGACCGCTTGGAGGACTTGACGTCGCCGGCTTTGTCGATGGGCTGGCCGAGCAGGTTGAAGACGCGTCCGAGGACGCACTCGCCGACGGGCACGGAGACGGGCCCGCCCGTGTCGGTGCAGGCCATGCCGCGGGTCAGGCCGTCGGTCGAACCGAGGGCGACCGCACGCACGCGCCCGCCGCCGAGGTGCTGCTGCACTTCGCCGACGAGGAAGAGGTCGCCCGCCTTGGTGGAACCCTTGACTTCGATCGCGTTGTAAATGTCCGGGAGATGGTTCTCGGGGAACTGCGCGTCGAAGGTGGAACCGATGACTTGCGTGACCGTGCCGGTGGTGGACATGTGTACCTCGCCCGTGGGGCCAGTGCGGGACCTATCAAATTCCAAACGCGACGCCTCGCGCTCAGGGAGGCAAGGATAGGCCCGGACCACGGTCATCGCCAACGGGGGCCGGGGCCGAGCACGGCAGAACTCGCGTGTCGATCGGGCCTGGCGATCGCTCCGAATCACCATTTGTGGTGGACTCTGGCGGGGGGCTTCCGCGCTGTGGTAGCGTGGGGCATGCGAGCAGACAGCACGACACGCGATCGTTTGGCGGGCCTTCCTCTTGGTGTGTGCGTCGGCCTGCTGGCGGGCACCGCGATGCTGGGTGGATGCGCGGCGGGAACAGCCCGCGAAGCTCCCCAGACCACGGCGGATGCCGACCACGACGCCCGGATGGCGTGGTGGCGCGAGGCCCGCTTCGGGATGTTCATTCACTGGGGGCTCTACGCGATCCCGGCGGGGCGCTGGGGCGACAAGGACACCTACGGCGAGTGGATCCGCGATTCGGCGCAGATCCCGCTGGAGCAGTACGCGACCTTTGCGCGGCAGTTCAACCCGGTGAAGTTCGACGCGGAGGAGTGGGCCCGCCTCGCGAAGGACGCGGGGATGGGGTACATGGTCATCACGACCAAGCACCACGACGGATTCGCACTGTTCCACTCGGACGTCAGCGAGTTCGATACGGCCTCGACCCCGTTCGGGCGCGACGTGATGAAGGAGCTGTCGCAGGCCTGCGCCGGGCAGGGGCTGGGCATGGGGTGGTACTACTCGATCATGGACTGGAACCATCCGGACTACGTGCCGCGGCGTCCGTGGGAGAAGGCGGATCGGCCGGCGGACGGCGCCGAGTTCGACCGCTACGTCGACTACATGAAGGCCCAGTTGAACGAGCTGCTGACGAGGTACGGCCCCATCGGGGTGCTGTGGTTTGATGGGCAATGGGAGGGGACCTGGACGAACGAGCGCGGGCGAGACCTCGAGCGGTTCGTGAGATCCAGGCAGCCCAACGTGATCATCAACTCGCGCGTGGGGCGCGCGGGCGGGACGTACGGGATCGACCTTGGGGCGGGTCGGATCGGCGATTACGGCACGCCCGAGCAGTTCATCCCGGAGACGCCGCCCGGCATCGACTGGGAAACGTGTATGACGATGAACGGGCACTGGGGTTACAACGCGGCGGACAAGAATTTCAAATCGACGACCGACCTGGTGCGCAAGTTGTGCGACATCGCGAGCAAGGACGGGAATTTCCTGCTGAACGTCGGGCCGACGGCCGAGGGGTTGATCCCGGAGGAGTCCGTGGTTCGGCTGCGCGAGATCGGGACGTGGATGCGCACGAACGGCGAGGCGATCCGCGGGACGCGGGGCACCGCGCTGGCTGCCCCTTCCTGGGGACGCGTCACGCACAAACGCAACGCGGACGGCTCGAGTCGGCTGTATCTGCATGTCTTCGAATGGCCGGCAAACGGACGGCTGGTGCTCGGCGGCCTGACCAACGCTCCGAAGGGGCGTCCCGTGGTGCTGGGTTCGCAGACGACGCGAGCGGTGGCCGTGCGGACGAAGGAGGGGATTGTGCTCGAAGCGCTGGGCGCGATGCCCGCGGATTCGGCGGTCGGCGGGGTCGGGGTGATCGCGCTTGATTTGGACGGCCCGATCGACCCGACCAGCCCCCCCACCATCGCGCACGAGGGCGACCTTTTCCTCGGCGGCACCACGGTCGAGATCGGGTCGGATCGGGTTGGGGTCCAGGTCCGCTACACGCTGGACGGCTCAGAGCCCACGGAGCGTTCGCCGGTTGCCGCGGGGCCCGTGCCGATCTCGGCGAGCACCACAATCAAGGCGGCGTGCTTCCGCGAGGGAGAGCGTGTGAGCCCGGTGGCAACGCGGCGGCTCGAGGCGGGCGTGCTGCGACCCGCCGACCGTGCGGACGCGGGCAATCTGAGGCCCGGGCTCGCGTCGGCGTACATGACGGGCGACTTCAAGGTCGTCCCGGTCTTCGAGGGCGAGCGTGTGGTGCTGCGTGGCGAGGCGGCGAAGGTGGGGCTGGGCAAGCCTCCCACCGACGATCGGTACGCGCTGGAGCTGCGCGGGTATCTGCGGGTGCCCAAGGACGGGGTGTACACGCTTCGGCTGGCATCGGACGATGGCAGCAGGATGTGGCTTGGCGACGACAACCTGATCGACAACGACGGGCTGCACAGCCTGCAGGAAAAGTCGGCGCAGGTCACGCTCGCCGCCGGGTTGCACCGGATCCGTGTCGCGATGTTCGAGGCGACGGGTGGGGCCGAGTTCCGCCTGTCGTGGTCGGGCCCGGGCGTGACGACGGGTGAGATCCCGGGCGAGGCATTCTTCCATCTTCCGGTCGCACGCTAGAACGGAGCACGCATGACGGTCACGATCTTTGCTGGTGTCCCGACGCGCAACATGACTCTGTACCACGCGACACGGTTCCTGGTCGGCGATCCGTGCTCGCTGATCGAGGCGGAAGGGAAGCGAACGCTGATCATCCGAGACATCGAGATGGATCGCGCCCGCCGACACGCTCGCGCGGACCGCGTGACGTGCCCCGCGGATTGGACCCCCGAAGGCGGGTTGTCGAACGATCGCGAGACCGCCATGGCACAGGCGCTGGCGGAATGCCTGCGGCGGTCGGGCGTGGCCGAGGTGCGGGCCGATCGCACGTTGTCGCTGTCTTATGTCGATCAACTGGCCCGCGGGGGCGTGCGCGTCGTGTACGACCCGAACCTGGGTGTTGAAGCGAGGCGTCGCAAGGACGAGTCTGAGATCGAGCAGATCCGCGAGGCCCAGCTCGCCACCGAGCGGGCGGTTCGCGTCGCGTGCGAGACGATCGCCCGGGCGACGGCGGACGCGGGCGGCGTGCTCCACGCGGACGGCTCACCCCTCACCAGCGAGCGAGTCCGGACGCTGATCGACCGCACGCTGCTTGACCAGGGGTATGACGGCCCGCCGGCGATCGTGGCGTGCGGGAGCCAGGGGGGCGACTGCCACGACCACGGGCACGGCCCGCTCATGACGGGGCAGCCGGTGATCGTCGACGTTTTCCCCAAGAACAAGGCGACTCTCTACAACGGCGATTGCACGCGGACGGTGGTGCACGGGGAGATCTCGCCGGAGTTGCTGCACATGCACGCCTGCGTGGTGCGGGCCAAGGCCGCCGCCGCGCACGCCCTGCGGGGCGGAACCACCGCGCACGAGGTTCACGCGGCGACGATGCGTCTTGTTCGTGCGCACGGCTTTGACCGGGCGCTACCCGCCCCAGACGCGCCGCCGCAGTTCACAAGCCTGCAGCACGGCACCGGGCATGGGCTTGGACTCGAGGGGCACGAGCCCCCTCTCATCGACGAGGGAGGGCCGCTGCTGATCCCGGGGGATGTGGTGACGATCGAACCCGGGCTGTATTCGCGGGCCTTTGGTGGCGTTCGTGTCGAGGACGTGTATGCACTGACGAAGGGTGGGCACGTCAACCTCGGGGGCTCGCTGCACGAGGGGCTGACCTGGCGCTGAGCGTGGGCTCTGCGTGGGCTCGACGAAGCGTGATGGAGGATGCGAGGGAATGCTGCAGGCGATGGGACCCTTCGGTGGAGCGCTCACGAGCGAACAGGCCGCTTGGATGGCGGCGGTGGCCGGTGGTCTGCTGGGTCTGGCCGGTCTGTGGGCCGCCGCCGCGGCACGGCGTGCCGCCGGTGAACGGCGCGTTCCCGCCTCCCTCGGGAGAATCGATCCGGACGAACTCGTTCGCGTGATGGGCGGCAGCCCGGACGTCGGCGTTGCCGTCACCGATGCCAGCGGCCGATATGTCGCGGCAAACTCCGCGTTCGCATCGATGTCCGGCCGGACGCGGGATGAGATTCTTGCGCTCTCGCCACGGGACATCATCGAATCGTCCGAGCACGAGCGCCTCTCGTCGGACGCAGAGTCGCTACGGCGAGAGGGCTTCATCTCGCGGGAGTACTCGATCGTCCATGCCAACGGGTCGCGGGTCCGGCTGCTGGTCAACGGTGCAACGCTCTCCACGGGCGGGTTCATCGCGTTCTTTCGGGACGTGACGGACGAAAAGCGGCGACAGGATGCACTTCAGCACGATCTTCGGGTGGTGTCGGGTGCGATCGACACGCTGCCGCTGGAACTCGCGGTGCTTGATGAGTCCGGAACGATGCTGACGCGGAACCTCGCCTGGTCCAACGCGGCGGCGAGCCTGCGGCAGTGCCCCGACCGAGCCTGCACACCCGGCAGCTCGTACGTCCGGGCGTGCGAAGAGGCGGCCCTGGCCGAGGGCTCCAAGGGCGTCCTGGCGATGACGCTGCGGCGAGTCATCGATCGGACCAGCGACATGGAGGAAGTCGAATACACGTGCGGCGTTCTCCCGGATTCACGCACCTTCCGCGCGATCGTCGCCCGGGACGCGACGAACGGGCACATCGTCGTCGCGCACGAAGACCTGACCTGCCGCCGTCGCGCGGAACAGGAGCGCGACCGGGAGCGGGCCTTCGTCGAGTCGCTGCTCGATTCCGCGGACGCGCTGGTCGTGGTGCTCTCGCCGGAGGGGGTGATCCTCCGGGCGAACAAGGCTGCGGAGCGGCTGGTGGGGCTCACGCTGGCGGGTCGGCCCGCGTGGGAGACGCCTCTGTTCAGCGCCGATCGCGAAGCACTCCAGCGTTCGTTCGCGTCGCTTCTGGAGGGGCAGGCGGGGCGTCCGGACGACCACACCATCCGAGCGACGGACGGACGCGAACACGTGATCACGTGGTCGATGAGCATGGCGCGGGGCCAGGGTCAGAAGCCCGACGTGGTGGTCGCGACGGGGCTGGATGTCACCGAACGCCGGCGGATTCAGCAGGAACTTCTGCAAGCTCAGCGCATGGACGCTGTCGGACAGCTCGCCGGAGGCATTGCGCACGACTTTAACAACCTCCTCACCGCGATTTTCGGGCACGTCGCGCTGGCGAAGCGCTCGCTGCCAGAAACCCACCAGGCGATTGCGTCGCTCGAACGCGTGGAATCGGCGGCGGAGCAGGTGGGACGGGTGATCCGGTCGCTGCTGACCTTCAGCCGAAAGGCTGTGTGCGAGTCCGCGCCCGTACGCGTCAACACGGTTCTTGAGGAAACAACGAGGCTGATCCGCGGGAGCCTGCCCCAGTCGATCAGCCTGCGCACGGAGCCGGGCCCGGATGATGCGTGGGTCAACGCGGATCGGCTCCAGATCCAGCAGATTCTGGTGAACCTCGCGATCAACGCGCGCGATGCCATGCCGACCGGCGGCACGCTGACGATGCGGGCCTCCCTCGGGGATGGCGCCGATGGCCGGCAGGACGCCTTGATCGAGCTGATCGACACCGGTCGCGGAATGACGCCAGGGATTCTGGCCCGCGCGTTCGAGCCGTTCTTTACGACCAAGCCGCGGGAGAACGGCACAGGACTCGGGCTGACGGTCGCTCGACGGATCGCGTCGGAACATGGCGGGCGGATCGAGCTGCACTCGACGCCGGGAGAGGGGACCCTCGCCTCGCTGTGGTTGCCGACGACACCGGCACCGCCGGGTGCGGGCGATTCGTCGCCTCGAGTCTCGGGGGAGGTTCTGCTCGCGTCGTCCAGGCCATACGCGCGGCAGATCATGTCGACCGCGCTGCGATCCGCAGGGTGGCGTGTGCGCGAAGTCGGGGATCTGAGCGGGCTGGTGGCCGCGGCCGGCGAAACGCCGCCGCCAAGAGCCGCCGTCATCGAGCGGTCGATCCTGGGGCAACATGCCGATCTTGCGGTCAGGTCGCTTACGGAGCAGAAGATCAAGGCGGTAGTCATCTGCCCTGCGGGCGAGCCGGTGCTGGCGTTGAGTGCCGCCACGTGCCTCATCGAGCCATTGTCGATGGGTCAGTTGACCGAGGTCATCGCGGGCTGACCCGCACCGCAGAAGAGCGCAAAGAAAGCCCCCCGGGGCGGAATCCCCGGGGGGCGTGTTCAACTGATCGCTTCGCGGAAAGGACCGCGAATCAGCAGCCGGCTTCGAAAGCGCCGACGTACGCGTCGAAGTCGAAGAAGTCGACGAACCCGTCGCCGTCGAAGTCCGCGGTCTTGCCGCTGGGGCAGTTGTTCGCGTCCTCGAAGCAGCCGGCATAAGCGTCGAAGTCGAAGAAGTCGACGAACCCGTCGCCATCGAAGTCGGCGCGGCACTCATCGAGGCTGACGAACTGATCGCCCGGGATGTTCACGAAGTTCACGCCGACCGGATCACCGAGGTTGGCCGTGCCCGCGGGCAGGCCGCCGATGACCTGATTGGAGAGGAAGTCGTGCCCGCCGGCGTTGACGAAACCGGCGATCTTGATCGGAGAGACGCCGTCCCAGCCGGCCTCGTTCAGGTCGATCGACAGCTCGATGCCTGTGCGAACGGCCGCGGCGGCGATGGGGTCGGCGGCGTCGGAGGTCACACCGGCCAGGTTGCTGTTGTTGATCGAGACAAGCAGCAGCCCGGGCGTGCCGACGGGGATCTCGTTGTTGGCCATCTGATCGCCGACCAGGCGCGGGGCGAACTCGGTGAAGAGGTTCGCGGTAAACCCGTCCTGGATGTCGATGCGCGGGCCACCGAAGCCGATCGGGTTGTTGGTGGCCTTGGGTCCGCCGCTGTACGCGCCGTAGTCGAGCTTGTTGTTGTTGAAGTCGACGCGCGGGCCGTCGGTACGCAGAACCGCGACGTTGGAGTACATCTCGACCGGGTTGTTGCCGTTCGTGATGCCGACCCAGTAGTCGGCGGCGAAGGCGCCGTCGAAGGTCAGCCCGGCCATGCGGTTCAGGCCGTTGAAGTCGATGTCGACGTTGTCATTGCGGAGGACATTCTGCCCGCCGTCCTGCACGTCAAGGAAGAGATCGACCTTGTTGAAGGAGGTCTGGAGGTTGCCGCCCAGGAAGATGTGGAGGCGCCCGCCGTCGATATAGGCGAACAGGTTGTCGATCTCCGAGCCGTTGGAGAGGTCGGGGTCGCCATTGAGGGGCGGGCAGGTGGCGCCGACACCGCCGGTGTTGGCGTTGTCGAGGGCGATCTCGATCGCGGTGCTCCCGCCGCAGCCCGCGAGGATGCCCGAGCCGTTGCCGGCGTTGTTGCACCCGAGGAACTGCCCGACGCCCGTCGTCAGGTCGGCCAGGTTGGGGAAGTACTCCACGGGGTTGTTGCCCGCGCCGAAGGTGATGTAGTGAGTCGCGGAGAAGCCCGCGTCAAAGGTCAGGCCGGGGTCCGTGGCGTTGCCTCGCATGTTCTGCAACGCACCGAAGTCCACGTCGGGCAGCGACGCGCCATCGGGGAAGTTGTTGAAGCCCTGCCCCGAGCCGTTGTCGATGAACAGCTCGAGCTTGCTGCCAAAGTCGGTCTTGAGGTTGCCCGTCAGCATCACGTAGAGCGAGTCGCCACGCACGACGGCGTAGATCGCGTTGAGCTCGGACCCGGTCGACGTCGCGTTCGACCCGTCCGTGTCATCGCCGACGCTGGTACGCGTGCTCTGCACCGCAAGGGGCGCGCCGTACGCGGCGTCGAGCGTGCCGTCCACGATCGGGCTGTCGCCCGCCGAGAACGAAACGGAAGCGAACTGGTCGCCGGCGATCGCCGCGAAGTTCACCGCGCGCGTGTTGCCCAGAGCGGCCGCGCCCGGACCCGGGATCGGGGGCAGCACCTGATTCGTAAACGCGGTGTGACCCTGGTTGGCCAGCACCGCGAGCACCTTGATCGGCCCGTTGGGGCTGCCGAGGTCCGCCAGCGGAATGCGGTACTCGATGCCCGTCGTCACGCCGGCCCGGTCGCCCAGATCCGACTCGACGCAGCTCCCCTGCGGGGGCGCGTTGTCGCCGAAGCCCGTCGGGACATTCTGCACCCAGCGAACCAGACCATACAGCCCGGCCTCGTCATTGCTGAGCCGGCCGTCAACAGCCACCTGGCCCACCGCGTGACCGGCCAGACCCATCAGAACCGTCGCAGACACAATCGCACACTTCCGCATGAACAACCTCCATAAATCCACCTGGTGAATCAATGCGTCGCCGATCTCTCTCCGACGACGCCCGTGACTTTGTTCGATCACCCCGAGGCATGAACCGGTCGCCGAAGCAACCGGTGCCACGTGATGCTCGTAGGTCAGGTGGAGTGTAAACGGAGCACCCCAACGTGTCACGCAAATTTCGGAAGGCCCCAGATTTATGACTTTCTGGTCCGTGTTCGCGCCCGACTTCACCCACTCAAGCCGGGGCCATCAAGTCAGATTCAATACTCGTTTGGGGGAATCCTTCGCCTTGACCAACCTTTGCGACTTTCGTTACCGTACCTTCGACGCTGCATGTGGATGACCACAGGCGTCGCCCACTCAGGGGCATCACGAGGACTTGAAGACCATGAAGAATCGATGTCTCCGGGCGCGGGCGTTCACGCTCATTGAACTCTTGGTGGTGATCGCGATCATCGCCGTGCTCATTGGGTTGCTGCTCCCCGCGCTCGGCAAGGCCCGCAAGGCGGCCCACCAGACCCGAAACCTCGCCAACCTTCACTCGGCCGGGCTCATCATGAGCCTCTACGCCAAGGACTACAAGTCCTGGTACCCCGTGGTGCCGCTCAGCGCCGCCAACCGCCTCAGCCTCCGCACCCGGCTCGATTATCAGTACACCTGCGGCGGGCTCGCCGGGCTCTTCTCACTCTGGCAGCTCGGCGACGGCACCGACTTTGGCTTCCGCTCGCCCGCCGCCCCCGGCAGCGGCCGCCCCCCGGGACCGGACAACACAACCTACCCCGACCTCCAGACGTTCCAACCCATCCTTCGCCCCTATCTCGACGCCTGGGCATGGCTCGTCAACCCCGCGGACAAGGAAGACAAGTACTACGGCATGCCCTACGCCCCGCCCGTCGCCCGCAACTACGCCACCGCGACCTCCAAGATTCCCAAGGCGCCCGGCGGCGAGGAAGATGTCGTTTCGTACAACATCTCATACCTCTATTTTGCCGGCCTCAAGGAAGATGAACCGATCGTGATCAGCCCGCCGATCTTCGGCGATGAGACCAACGGTCCGGACATCTCCACCTACGCCTTCTACGGCGGGGGCGGCGCCGGACAGGAGAACGCGACGCAGGCAAACACCCGCCCGGGGTACTACTCCAAGGCGGACAACTGGGGCACCGACGGCGGGTCCTTCGTGTTTACCGACGGCAGCGCACGCTTTCTCAGCACCGCTCTGCTCAACGGGAGCGTGCAGGACGTCTTCTTCGGGACCGACACGATCCGATTCCCCAACAGCATCAACGCGTTCCGCAGAAACAGGAGCAACTTCATCCAAACCATCGACTGAGCACGCCCACACCCGGCGCCAGCGCTCCTAGGTTTCATCGTGGGCACCACTCCCGACGCGTTGCCATCCCCCAGTGATCGATCTCGCGCCGCCAGGCCGATCTGGCGCCGCGTTCTCGCCGCGCCCGAGGCCGGGCTTGTGCTGGTCATCCTTCTCCTGGGCGCAGCCCTCACCGTCTTCGGCGGCACGCGCCCGAGCAAGGACACCTGGGACATCACCCTTCCCACCTCCGCGATCGCCACCGTCCAATCCGGCGACATTCTCGTCAAGGCCGACGACCCCGCGCTGGTCGCCACGATCGCTTCGCGGCTTCCCGAACGTGAGGGGGGCAATCTGCGCATCGAGCAAGGGGGACAAACCCGTTCGTTCGACGCGGGGCAACGTCCCAGACTCGTCGAGGCCGAGGGCTCGCCCGCGGTGCTCAAGGTGCGAGTTCCCGTCAACAAGTTCCTGAACATCGAGAACCTCACGCTCGTCGCCAATAGCGCGAGCTACATCGCGATCATGGCCGTCGGCATGACGATGATCATCGCGATGGGCGGGATCGACCTCTCGGTCGGGATGATCTGGGCCCTGGCGGCGTACATCGGGGCGTTTGTCCTGAAGTACCCGTGGAACCAGGGTCTTCCGACGTTGGGACTCGGTGGGTCTGCGGCGGCGTTCTGGTTCGCCGCGGTGCTGGGCGTGGGCTGCCTCGCAACGGGCCTCGCCGGGCGCGCCCGTACACTCGGGCACACCCCCATCGCCCGAGCTTCGATCCCCTTGCTCGCGGTCGGCGGGCTTGGGTCGCTCGCCGCACTTGCCGGCGTTGTGCTCGCGCTCCGGACCGTCGCATTCGAGAATCCAACCCTCGATCCGCTCCCCATGCCGTGGTACGTGTCGATCCCGCTGGGCGTCGGGGTGTGCGCCGCCGTCGGTGCCGTCTGCGGGCTTGTGAACGGCTCGCTCACCGTGGGGCTTCGTGTCCATCCGTTCATCATCACGCTGGGGATGATGGCTGTCCTCGAAGGAGCGATCTTCGTCCTCTCTCGCGGACAGTCGCTCGCGGGCGTGCCGGATTCGTACGGCTCGCACTTCTTCAAGCAAGAGATCGCAGGGGTCACCCCCGTGCCTGTCTTTGTGATGGTCGCTGTCGCGTCGCTGGGCGTGCTTCTGCTGACCCGATCGGTGCTTGGACGCCGCACGCTGGCGATCGGCGACAACGAGAAGGCCGCGATGTATGCAGGGATCCCCGTGGGGCGCGTGAAGATCACCGTCTTCACGCTGATGGGTGCCCTTGCCGGCCTCTCCGCCGCCGTCAACCTGGGGTACTGGCAGGGCGCCAGCCCGGGGTCCGGGCAGGGGTACGAGCTTCAGGTCATCGCCGCCACGGTCATCGGCGGAGCTTCCCTTGCGGGCGGGCGCGGTTCCGCGCTCGGGGCGGTGCTCGGAGCCCTGCTGATCCAGCTCATCACCAACGGCATGATCATTCTCGACATCGATCAGTCGTACAACAAGATCGTGATGGGCACTGCAATCGTGGTGGCCGTTGTCGTCGATCAGGCCAAACGTCAGCTTCAGCCCCGCAAGTAATGCCCGTGGTCGGCCCGGTTCTGCCCGAACAGCCCCGATTCCCCCCGGGTTTGTCCCGATCGGGCACCCGTTCGTGTGCCTTCCGATCGGCCTACTCGCCCGGCACTCGCCCGAATCCCACGCGTCTAACCACAGGCAGCCTCCGTGCGTGAACGCGGGGTATGCTGAAGCGTCTCGTGGCCATCGGCGGGCGTCTCCGCCGAACACGCCGCCCCCTGGGAGATCGATGAACATGATGATTCCGCGTCTTTCGCGTCGTGCCCTTCTCGCCTTCAGCGCGGGCCTCGCCTTGGCTTCGTCCGCCCTCGCATCAGGCTCGGGTCGCCCGGCCGCCAAGTCGTACGAGTTCGGCGTGATCGCCAAGAGCCAGTCGAACCCCGTTTTCCAGGCCGCTCGCACCGGCGCCATCGACGCCGCCCGAGACCTCTCGAAGAAGCACGGCGTCGACATCAAGATCAACTGGCGCACACCAACCAACGAAGACGCCCAGCTTCAGGCTCAGTATCTCGAACAGCTCGCCACCCAGGGTGTGGACGGCATCGCCATCTCCTGCTCGGACGCCAACGTGCTCACCAAGGCGATCGACTCCGCCGTTGACAGCGGCGTCCCCATCGTCACCTTCGACAGCGACGCCCCCAAGAGCAAGCGATTCGCGTACTACGGGATCGATGACGTGGAATGCGGCCGCAAGCTGATGCGCGAGCTCGCCGCCGCGATGGGCGACAAGGGCGGCAAGGTCGCCGTCCTCGCCGGCAACCAGAACGCCCCCAACCTTCAGGCCCGCGTGCGCGGCGTCCGCGAAGAGCTCGCCAAGCTCAAGGGCTTTGAGCTCAAGGAGGTCTACTACCACAAGGAAACCGCCAACGACGCCGCCGCCAAGGTCCAGGAGGTTCAGACCGCCAACCCCGATGTCGCAGGCTGGGCGATGGTCGGCGGCTGGCCCCTCTTCACCAAGAACGCTCTCGACGGCGTGTACGACAAGGCCAAGGTCGCCGCCGTCGACGCACTCCCCGAGCAGATCGAGTACGTCAAGGCCGGTCAGGTGCAGGCCCTCGTCGTGCAGGACTGCTACGGCTGGGGTTACCAGTCGGTCGTGATGCTCTTTGAGAAGGTGCACAACAACAAGACCCCCGAGAAGGTCGTCAACACCTTCGAGCTCAAGACCGTCACCAAGGACAACGCCGAGCAGTACCAGGACCTGTGGAAGAAGTGGCTCGGCTCCAAGGACGACAAGAAGGACGAGCCCGCCGGCCGCAAGTAATCGCCCGCCTCCAATCCCACGCGCCACTCAGACGGTGCATGGCCACGCAGAACGGCCATGCACCGTTTTTTCGTCCCCGGTCTATGCGCAGACACCCCTCCCGTCCCGAGCAATCGGACGAGATCACAGAACGTACACCGTCGACGCCACAGAACCCCACTGATTCCCAACGCTCTATCGATCACTTCGGCTTCGCGTCCGGATGGGCCCGATATTCTCGGACCATAAGCCCGAGGGTCTTTTCGCAGCCCGCGATAAAGATCCCAGTCAGACGAAGTTCATTCTTTGGAAAATCGGGCGCATCGCGTATATTCAGAGGAAACCATCCGGAGGGATGGACCGGCCGCCCACGCGGACGGTGCGCGGACATTGAGCGGGCCACTCTGCGTGGGGCGGCCCGGCGAGGTTCAGAGGGATACGCGGCGTACGTCGCGGCCGATGCACAAATCGGTGAAGTCTTTGAAGGAGCGAATCATGAAGATCGGAATGTCCAAGACGTTGGTGGCCGCCATGGCCGCCGGTTTCGCCTGCAGCGCCATGGCGCAGGAATCCGTGACCTACACCGGCGTGAACTCCAACGAGTCGCAGGGCAACGCTGCGAACGAGATCCGCAACCCCACCCTCGTCGGCGGGTACGCCGTCGGTCAGATCCGCGTCAGCGGCTCGCTCAGCGAAGTCAACACAGGGACGTTCGCCTCCGAGGCCGACATCCGCGTGACCGCTCCGGATGGTACGACGTTCTACACCCTGAACCCCTTCACCACGACAGGCTTCACCGGCACGGTGACTGTCGATGGCTACATCTTCAACCTCCCCGCTGCCTACGCCGACGCGGCCGGCACGTGGACGCTCGAGTTCTTCGAGTCCTTCAACGACGGCGCCGGTGCTGACGCGATCTGGGACACCATCACGATCGAGTTCATTCCCCCGCCCCCGCCCCCGGCCAACGACAACTGCGGCGATGCGATCGCGGTCGGCCTCGGCACGGTCAGCGGCAACACCGCCGCCGCCACGACCGATGGCACGGCGAGCTGCACGACGTCGGGCAAGGACGTCTGGTACTCCTTCACCGCGCCCTACGCCGGCGACTTCAAGATCGATACGTGCGCGTCCTCGGGCTTTGACTCGGTTCTGAGCCTCTTCGACACCTGCGGCGGCACCGAGATCGCCTGCAACGACGACGCGACCTGCTCCTTCTCCGGGCTGCGTTCCACCATCCAGCGCACCTTCGCCGACGGGGAGACGGTCCTCGTCCGCGTTGCCGGCTTCGGTTCCTCGCCAGCCAGTGGCGCCTTCTCCCTCAACGTCACGGCTGTGACGCCCCCGCCCCCGCCCCCGGCCAACGATGAATGCGCCGGCGCCCTGCCCATCTCCAACGGCGACGCTCAGGCCTACTCCACCGAGTCCGCGACCTCCAGCGGCCTGACGCTCGCCAACTGCGGCCTGCCCATCACCATCAACAACGACATCTTCTTCACCTACACCGCCGACTGCACCGGCACCGTCTCCATCTCGACCTGCGGCACCAACTACGACACCGTCCTGGCCGTCTTCGATGCCTGCGGCGGCACGCAGATCGCCTGCGACGATGACACCTGCGACGGCATCACGCCCCCGGGCAGCGCCCTCGCCTCGCAGCTTTCCTTCTCGGCCACCGCCGGCTCGACCTACGTCATCGCCGTCGGTTCCTACCTCACCAGCGCCTCCGGCGCCGGCGTCATCAGCATCTCCTGCACCCCCGACACCCCCACCTGCGAAGCCGACTTCGACGGTGACGGGTTCGTCGACTTCTTCGACTTCGACGCCTACGCCGGCTGCTTCGAGGATCCCAACAACTGCCCGCCCGGCAAGGACGCGGACTTCGACAACGACGGCTTCGTCGACTTCTTCGACTTCGACGCCTATGTCGCGGCCTTCGAAATCGGCTGCTAAGCCCCTCTGATTCCAACATCCACCGCGGGGCGCTCCCGGAGCGCCCCGCTTTCTTTTTTCATCCGTTGTTCGTGTACACTTCCCCGACCCATGCCCACCGATCAGCCCATCCTCCTGACCGCCGAGAACATCTCCAAACGCTTCGGCGTCACGCAGGCGCTCGACAACGTCTCCGTCACCTTCCTCAAGGGCGAGGTCCATGCCCTGATGGGAGAGAACGGCGCGGGCAAGAGCACCCTCGGCAAGGTCATCGCCGGGCTCCACCGCCAAGACTCGGGCACCGTCACAATCCACACGCCAGGCGGCCCCCGCGTGCTCCCGCCGGGCTCGATCGACGACGCCTTCGCCGCGGGCGTTCGCATCGTCCACCAGGAGTTGGCCCAGTGCCCGCAGCTCTCGGTCGCCGAGAACCTCTGCCTGCACGACCTGCCGACACGGGGCGGCCTGCTCGACCGCCGCACGATGAACGATCGGGCCGCAGCCCTTGTTCACCAGCTCGATCCCTCCATTGACGTCCGCGAGCCGCTGGGCTCGCTCGCCCCGGGACGACGCCAGATCTGCCAGATCGCCGCCAGCCTCGACGATCGATCCGCCCACGGCGGGTCCGCTCCAAGCCTCATCGTCTTCGACGAGCCCACCAGCTCCCTCTCCGTCGCCGAGGCGGACCGTCTGCTTCAGATCGCCCGCGATCTGGCCGCCCGCGGCCTGACCATCGTCTACGTCTCCCACCGCATGGCCGAGATCTTCGCCGTCTGCGATCGCGTCACCGTCCTGCGTGACGGCAAGTACGTCGCGACCTCCGACGTCAAGGGGCTCACCGAGGCCGACCTCGTCGAACAGATGATCGGCCGCCGACTGACCACGCCCGCCGGGCGGATCCGAGGCTCCTCCGCCAACGCCGATGATCCCGCCGCCGCCGCGCTCAAGGCCGAAGGCGGCGAGCACCACCACGGCGCCTTCGCCTCGCCCGGTGCTGTTGTTCTGGATGTCAAGGGCATCTCCTCGCCCGGAAAGCTCCGCGATGTGTCCCTCGCCGTCCGCGCGGGCGAAGTCGTTGGCCTCGGCGGGCTCGTCGGCGCAGGCCGTTCCGAACTCCTCGACGCCATCTTCGGGCTCGATGCCAACTCCTCGGGCTCGGTCAGCATCGACGGGGCCGCGACCAACCGCTCCGGCCCACGCGATTCCATCGCCCGCGGGATGGGCTACGTCCCGGAGGACCGCCGCCTGCAAGGTCTCTTCTTCCAGCTCTCGGTGGGCGAGAACATCGTGATGCCCTTCATGCAGCGGCTCGCCGCGCTCCTGGGCATCCGCAACGTCTCCGCCGAACGATCCCTCGTCGCCGACAAGTTCACCGAGTTCCGCGTCAAGGCCGCCGGGCAAAGCTCGCTCCCCGGCGAACTCTCCGGCGGGAACCAGCAGAAACTCCTCATCGCCCGCTGGATGGGCAAGGACACCAAGGTTCTGCTGCTCGACGAGCCGACCCGCGGCATCGACGTGGGCACCAAAGCCGAGGTCTACAAGCTCATCCACGCCGCCGCTGACCGCGGCATGGCTGTGCTGCTCGTGTCCTCCGAGATGCCCGAATTGCTCGCCCTGTCCGATCGCATTCTCGTGATGGCCGGCGGGCGCATCACCGGCGAGCTCGCCGGCGACCAGATGAACCAGGCCAACATCCTCAAGCTCGCGACGGTCGACTCTCGGGCGAGCGCGTAAGCCGGTCGCCTACTTCGCCCGAACTCGCCCCAATCCCCCGTCAACGCCAACCGTCTGCCCCGTCACCCAGCCGCTGTCGGGCGAGAGCAGCCACGCGATCGCCGAGGCAACGTCCGCCGGCTCGCCGATCCGCCCGAGCGGGTGCATCGCGGTCGAGACCTTCAGGCTCGCTTCGTTCGCGGTGATGCGTTCGGTCATCGGCGTGCGCGTCAGCCCCGGCGCGACGCAGTTCACCCGGATCCCGCGGGCCGCGTAGCTCGCCGCAGCCGATCGCGCGAGCCCCTCGACCGCGGCCTTGGTCGCCGCGACCGCCTCATGGCTCGCGAGCCCCATGGTCGCCGCCACGCTCGACACCAGCACGATCGACCCGCCCCCGTTCATCATCGCCTTGCTCGCCGATCGCACGACATTGAACGCCGTGGTCAGGTTCTGCGCCACCTGCTCGGCAAGCTCAGCCTCGCTCGTCAAGTGTGCTGGCTTGAGCAGGAATGCGCCCGCGAGATTGGCCACCCCGCTGATCGGCGCCGCGGACGAGACGCTCTCGAATAGCTCCCCCACCGCCGCCGCGTCTCTCGCGTCGACGATCCTCACTTCCACCGCCGGAGAGAGCTCGGCCCGGAGTTGTTCGAGCGGCTCGCTCCGACGTCCGCATGCAACCACCGTTCCGCCAGACGCCACCACGCGCCGGCACAGATCCCGCCCGATCCCCCCGCCCGCACCGATGACAACAACTCTCTGCATACCGGCGTTTCGCCAGCCCGCGAACCTCGGATGCTGCGGCCCAACGTTCGTTAGAGCTTCGCGAGTTCTCGGCCACGATCCCTGGCCGCCGCGATCGCGCGCACGACAGCCTCCATCACCCCCGCGCCGTCCAGGACCGCCGTCGCCGCCGCGGTCGTGCCGCCCTTGCTCGTCACAGCCGATCGCAACGCCGCGGGTGTGCGTTCGTCGTCTCGCACCATCACGCCCGACCCGAACACCGTCGCCCGCACGATCCGATCCGCGGTCGCCGGATCAAACCCCATCTCGACCGCCGCGCGGGTCATCGCCTCTGCCAGGTAGAAGACGTACGCCGGCCCGGACCCGACCACGCCGGTGAACGCATCCATCAGGTCCTCGCGAATGCGCACAACCGTCGGACCTATCCCGCGAAAGAGCTCCACGGCGAAGTCCTCGTCGCCCGCATGGGCCCCCGCCGAGAGGCAGATCGCCGTGCACCCCCGCCGAACCGCCGCGGGAAGGTTCGGCATCGAGCGCACGACCCGGGCGCCCGGACCGAGCAACGCCCGCACCTTCTCGCCCGGCGTCCCGGCGAGCACGCTGATCACCACCCGCGAACGATCATCGAACGCACCACGAATCTCGCGGGCAACGCCCGCCAGCGACTGAGGCTTGACCGCGAGCACCAGCGGCGCCGGGTCGCGCGGGTCCTCCCGAGACTCGAGCCACTCGATCACTTCGGCGGGCGTGGCGACCGTGGTGCCCTCGATCTGTGCGCGCGCCGCGGGGTCGGTGTCGGCGACGACGAAGCGGTCAAAGTCCCCCACCGCGACCGCCCCGGCCGCGATCGCCCGGCCCATGTTGCCGCCACCGATCATTCCCCAGACCGACGATGACTTACCGGACGACATCACACAAACGCTAGGCGGCGAGCGTGCCCGCCGCGGAATACCCTTTCGCACCAAGAGGATCCTCATGGCGACGTACTACACCCTGGATTTTGAGAAGCCCCTCGCCTCGCTCGATCAGCAGATCCAGGAAGCGGAGGCGGCTCTGCAGGACGCCGGGGTCGCGCCGGAGAGCACGCCCGAAGCGCTCTCGCCCGAGGCGGCGGCGAAGGTCGCCCTGGTGCGCTCGCTGCGAGCCAAGCACGAGGAAACCCTCCGCGGGCTCTACGCCGACCTTTCCGCCTGGAACACGGTGCGTGTCGCGAGACACCCGCTCCGCCCCCAGACGCGGGACCTCATCCGGCTGATGTGCCGCGACTTCTGCGAGCTGCACGGCGATCGCCGGTTCGGCGACGATCCCGCGATTGTGACCGGCTTTGCGCGCGTCGGGCACACCAAGTGCATGCTCATCGGGCACCAGAAGGGCAAGGAAACCAGCGAGAAAATCGCCTGCCACTTCGGGTGTGCGCACCCGGAGGGGTATCGCAAGGCCCTGCTCAAGATGAAGCTGGCCGAGAAGCTCGGGCTGCCGATCGTGACCCTGGTGGATACGCCCGGCGCGTACCCGGGTCTGGGAGCCGAGCAGCGGGGCCAGGCCTTGGCGATCGCCGAGAACATGTTCGAGATGAGCCGGATCAAGGTCCCGATCGTGAGCATCGTGATCGGTGAGGGCGGCTCGGGCGGCGCGCTGGGGATTGCGGTCGCGGATCGCGTCGCGATGATGCAGTACGCGTGGTACAGCGTGATCAGCCCGGAGGGGTGTGCGGCGATCCTGTGGAAGGAAGCCAACGAGCAGACGAATACCGCCGCCGCCAAATCGCTCAAGCTGACGGCGAAGGACAACCTCGAACTTGGGATCGTCGACGATGTCGTCCCGGAGCCGCTGGGCGGAGCACATCGTGACCCGGCGGGCGCGGCGGAATCCCTGCAACGGTGGATTCTTAACCAGTTCCAGGCCCTCAAGAACGTCCCGACTGACGAGCTTCTCGCGAAGCGGTACGAACGATTCAGGAAGATGGGTTCGTACTTGGAATCGGACACGACCGCGACAGCTCGATAGGTGTCTGATAGGTTGACCCCATCCGAGTTATCGACTACTGTTCGCATCCTTGCGGCTTCGCAAGGTGTTTGTTAGGTACAGTCGGCTGTGTGTCGGAGCCATGCCTCCACGGAGCGGGAGAGCTGGGACCGTCCGGAACAGGTCGGCGGCGGATTCCGCGAGGGGGAACCGTGGCAAAGAAGTCAGCGACAACCAAGCCGAAGAAGCCCGAGGGCAAGAAGCCCGCGGCGAAGAAGCCGACGAAACCGGCGGCCCGTCCGTCGGCATCGTCGAAGTCCGCGAAGGCGACGAAGGCCCCGGCGAAGCCGGCGACGAAGAAGCCGACGGCTACGAAGAAGCCTGCCGCGAAAGAAGTTGCGCCGCCGAAGAAAGCTGCTGCTGCCGCGAAGGCGGCGGTGAAGCCGGCGGCAAAGACGGCGGTCGCCGCGAAGGCCCCTGCCCCGGCTGCCCCGAAGGCTGGCGGCAAGGGCGCGTCGGAGCCGAAGGTGGAGGCGAAAGCACCCGCCGCGGCACCTGTCGCGGCTGCGGCGGGTGTGGACGACAAGAAGGGCGGACGGAAGGGGATCACGATCGTTTCGCCCAAGCCGGTGAAGAAGATCAAGCCGAAGACGGGCTCGACGGATATCGCGGCGCTGGCGGGGACCTTGATGGGCTCCGGGCAGACGCGGCGGCCGCTGATCTCGTCGGGCCCGAGCGCTCCGGCGTTGCGACCGCTGGGTGCGCAGGGTGTGGAAGAGGCGTTGCCGAAGATCGAGGGGAAGACTCCGTTCGGGAAGAAGGAGCTGGAGCATTTCCGGCAGGTCCTGATCCGCAAGCGGGCGGATCTGTTCGGGGACATCACCAACCTCGAGACGGAAGCACTGCGGGCGGAGAGCGGCTCACTGTCGAACACGCCTCAGCACCCGGCGGAGCAGGGAAGCGAGACGTACGAGCAGTCGCTGAACCTGGACCTGGCGGCGGCGGACCGGAAGCTGCTGAAGGAGATCGACGAGGCGATCTCGCGGATTGACGCGGGAACGTACGGGATCTGCGAACTGACGGGCAAGCCGATCAAGGTCGAGCGTCTGGAAGAGCTGCCCTGGGCACGGTATTCGATCGAGGCGGCCCGCGAGCTCGAACGCCGGTCGATGCGCGTGTGAGCGATCCATCACGAACCAGCACCGACGCGGCGGCGAGCGCATCAGGCGCCCGGTCGTTGTCCACGTTCCGATCGCCGACCGCATGGCTGCTGATGCTGACGGTGCTCATCGGCGGGCTTGCGATCGATCTGTGGTCGAAGTACTGGGCGTTTGACACGTTGGCCGATCGCCCGGTTGTCATCGACAAGGCGATGGTTCTGGCGGGCAGGCATCACGAGCTGATCCCGCCGAACGTGACGAGGGTGATCGTTCCTTCGCTGCTTGAGTTCAAGCTGGTGTTGAACGTGGGCGCGGTGTTCGGCGCGGGCGAGGGGAAGCGCTGGCTGTTCATCGCGGTGACGATTTTCGCGGTGTTCTTCGGTCTTTTCCTGTTCGGATACTGGACACGGGCGAAGGACAGGCTCGCGCATGTGGCGATCGGGCTTCTGCTGGCGGGCGGGCTGGGAAATCTCTACGACCGCTGGACGTACGGGTGCGTGCGGGACTTTATTCATCCGTTCCCGGGGGTGCATCTTCCGTTCGGGCTGCGGTGGCCGGGCGGGGATGTCGAGTTGTGGCCTTACGTCTCGAATGTGGCGGACAAGTTTCTGCTGATCGGGATCGTGATTCTGTTGTGGCACGCGTGGCGGATCGGCGACGGCGACGAGCCGGCTTCGAAGCAGTCCGCTGGCGGCGAGAAGCCGAGCGCTCTCGCCAAGGGCGGAAGCACCGGCGGAGGCTGAACGATGGCGGTGCGCGTCTTCACGCTGGGTCCATTCCAGACCAACTGCATGCTGATCCACGACGACGCGGGCGGCTCGGAGTGCATCATCGTGGACGCGTCTTTCGGGCCTTCGCCGATCGTCGCGGAGATCAGGGCTCGCTCGCTCCGCCCGGTCGCGCTGGTGCTGACACACGCGCACGTGGACCACATCGCGGGGGTCGCGGAGGTTCGTTCGGCATTCCCGGAACTGCCTGTGCTCATGCACCGGGCCGAGGCGTCGTGGCTCAATGATCCGGTACTCAACCTGTCGGAGTCGATGGGCATGCCGGTGACGGCACCGGGGCCGGATCGCCTGCTCGACGAGGGCGATGTGGTTCGCGTCGGTTCGACGTCGTGGCGAGTGCTGCACACTCCCGGACACTCCCCCGGCGGGCTCACGCTCGTTTGCGACGAGGCGGGCGTGGCGATCGTCGGCGACACGCTGTTTGCCGGGTCGATCGGCCGGACGGACTTTCCGGGGAGCGACCACGCGACGCTCGAACAATCGATCCGTGAGAAGCTGTACACGCTGCCCGGGGGCACGAAGGTGTACCCGGGGCATGGTCCGCCGACGACGATCGCACGCGAGATGATGTCGAACCCGTACGTTCGGGCTCGCTGAGCGCGATTACATGATGCCCGGGAGCCCGAAGCAGCGCCGCCAGGTGGAGATCTGTCCGCTGTGGACCATGACGTGGCTGTTGAGCATGAAGATGACTGCCATGCCGACGGTCGGGAAGTACTTCTCACGAACAACCGGGTCCGGGTGAGGCGCGGAGAGCAGCGCGTCGTCGACGGCGGGGAGTCGATCGATGAGGTAGGCGTGGCTGCGCTGAAAGTGCGCCATGATCTCGTCCTTGGCGGGATAGATCGTGCGAGCGCGGTCATCCCGGCAGGGTGAGCCGGCCTTGAAGAGGTCGGTCCATGCGGCGGGGGCTGCGATGGACGCGCCGTCGAGACCGACAAACCCGCAGACCCGGGTGGGATAGAGGCCGAGATGCCCGAAGACGAATGCGGGGTGGTTGCAGTCGATCTCGGTCTCTTTGCCGGCGTTGGTGAATCTGGGCTTGGCGGCGAAGAGCTCCGCGGGAACATCGGCGGCGAGTCGTTCGGCGTAGCCGAGGCCCCGGCGAGCGGCGATTGCGATCTGTTCGAAACATGCACCCATCGGCAGAACTCCTTATCCACCCACGTAGCGATCGTAGATCGCGCGGGCGCGTGACGGATCGCGAGCGCCGCGAACGAGCGCCCGTCCGTCGGGAAAGACACTGAGGTGGATGGGCCCGCCGTCGTCGCCGTGTTCGTGGGCGAGAGTCACGCGGGTCATGAATCGCGTTGTGGAGACGCTGCCGTGCGGAGCGAGCGCGGCGGCAAGGCGGGCGAGATCGAGGAGCGGGGGTGTGTCGCTGTCGTCATCGGTTTCGATGGTGGCCCGATCGGGGAAGATCTGCACGGAGTTCTGCCCGCAGAGCCAGACGGCGCGAGCGCCCGCTCGGCCTTCGAGGAATGCGAAGTCCTTGCCCTGACAGCATGGGCATCGATCGTCCCTGGACAGGGCGATGCGGCGCCACTCGCCGGCCCACAGATCGAAGCTTGTAAGTTGGTCAGGGTCGGGCGGATGGCGGAGGAGGATGCGCAGGGCGCTCGACGCCTGCAGGGCGGCAACGACGGCGACGGCGGGCCCGAGCACGCCCGCGGTGTCGCAGGTTGGTTCGCTGCCCGGGGCGGGCGGATCGGGGAAGACACAGCGGAGACAAGGCCCACCCGGGCGGACGACCATGTGCGTGCCACGGGTGGCGACGACGCCGCCAAGGACGAGTGGGATGCTCATCGTGACAGCGACATCGTTGAGCAGGTATCGGGTGTCGAAGTTGTCGGTGCCGTCGAGGATGATGCTGGGGTTGGCGTGCTCGATCAGTCGGCGAGCGGAAGAGGACGAGAGATCCGCGACGACTGGGTTGAGGGAGACTGACGAGTTGATCAGGGCGAGTCTGGCGGCGGCGGCCTCGACCTTGGGAAGCCCGAGATCCTGCTCGCTGTAGAGGGACTGACGTTGGAGGTTAGTGAGCTCGACCACGTCGCGGTCGATGAGGGTGAGGCGTCCGACGCCGGCGCGGGCGAGGTGCTCTGCGATCGCGGACCCCAGGGCGCCGACGCCGACGAGGAGCGCGTGGGAGTCGGCGAGCAGCCGCTGTCCTTCGGGCCCGACGCCCGGGAGCAGGATCTGGCGGTGGTAGCGGTCGGGCGGGGTCACGGGCGATGGTAGCCGCGGGGGTCAGGCGTCCGGGAGGAGCGTGACCTCGACAACCTCCGGGCGAACGCCGAGACGGATGGGGAGGATGCTCATGCCGACGCCGCGGGAGATGAGGACCTGGCAGGCGGGGCCTTGGACGAGGCCTTGGATGTACTTGGCGCCGTGGGGGCTTCGCAGGACGGGATGTCCGAGGAGCGGGAGCTTGATCTGCCCGCCGTGGTAATGCCCGCTGATCATGAGGTCGATGCGCGGGCCGGCGACAACGTGGGGGAGTTCGGCGGTGTCGGGGTTGTGAGCGAGGACAAGGCGGACGAGATCATCGGGCACGCCGTCGAGCGCACGGGCGGGGTCGATGCGATCGGTCTTGAGGTCGCCCAGACCGGCGAGGCAGAGGCCGATGGGATCGGGGCGAAGCGTTCGGGTGTCGGGGTCGAGGAAGGTGCGTGCGTTGTCGACCATCGCGACGCCGAGATCGCCGAGGGCGCGGGACATGAGCGGGCCGTTGGCGTACCAGTCGTGGTTACCCAGGACGCCGACAACTGGTCGGCCGGAGCGGACGAGCGGCTCGAAGAGCTCCGCGGCGGGGGCGATCTGGCGTTCGCCGTTGTGCACGTAGTCGCCCGTGAGCAGAATGAGATCGGGCGAGAGGTCGAGGGCGGTGGTGACAGCACGTCGGATGAAGGCAGCGGGGATGCGCGGGCCGAGGTGCGTGTCGGAGAGCTGGACGATGCGTAGGCCTGCGAAGGCCTTGGGAAGACGTGGGAGCCGGACGGTGTAGCGTTCGACGCGGAGGTCGAAGGAGGTGTCGATCACGCCGTGGACGATCGGGCCTGCGGAGGCGATGGTGGCGGTGCCGAGGGAAGCGTCGACAAGCAGACGGCGGCGCGAGATGCCGCGGGACGGCGGCGTGGGCTGGGCGTTCGCCGGGGGCTTGACAAGGCGTGCCCGGGCACGCAGCACGATGGCGAGCGTGGTGAGCAGCGTGGTCCACGTCATCGCGTGGAGCAGGATCGCGGTGAGCAGTGGTCGGGCGCCCCAAATGTCCAGGCCGATGCTCGCCAGAAGTGCGAAGGGAGCGCTCGGAAAGAAGACGAGGTTGGCCGCGCGGCGGAGCCACTCCGCGGTGAGCGGTCCATCGTTGGCGGGCGTGTTGATCCAGAACAGCCAGTGCCCGAGCGAGCCCAGCGTCACCATGACCAGCCACACCGCCGCCCACCGGACGGCTCGTCGGTGACTTGAGGTGGCGGTGGCGGGCACGGGGGTCTCCGGTGGGGCGTGGTACGGCACGTGTGGCGAGCGGGTTCGGGGGTGGTATCGGCAGACGGGGCGTGCCTGGCCGAGAAAGCAACAGGCCCGAGCGTCGAAGCCCGGGCCTGCGTGAGATCGTGGTGGATGTGAGGGTTAGTTGGCGAAGTGGGCGAAGGCGCGGTTGGCCTCGGCCATCTTGTGGGTCTGGTCGCGGGTGGCCATCGCCTTGCCCTCGCCGCGGGCGGCGTTGTAGAGCTCATCGGCGAGGCGGGAGGCGATCGGCCGGCCCTTCTCGGAGCGGACGGCCTCGAGGATCCAGCGGAAGGCCAGCGACTGCTGACGCTTCTTGTTGACCTGCATGGGAACCTGGTAGTTCGCACCGCCGATGCGCTTGCTGCGCACCTCGACGAAGGGCTTGACGTTCTCGATGGAGCGCTGGAAGAGCTCGATCGCGGCCTTGGGGGCGGCGGGGTCGGTCTCCTTCGCGAGCTTGGCGTCGATGATGTCGAACGCGTCGTAGACGATGCGCTGGGCGACGGACTTCTTGCCGTCCTGCATCACGCAGTTGATGAACCGGCTGACCACAACGTCGTTGAACTTGGGGTCAGGACGGAGCTGAGCGACGGCGGCGGTGTACTTCTTGCGACCCATGAGAGCCTCCTTGGCGACGGGCGTGAGGAACGCCCCTGTTCACCCGCGGGCGATGGTCGATCGCACGGCGGATTACTCGCGTCCCGAACCCGTTCGGACAATCCGACGGGTCGGGCGTGAACGTGACTTACTTCTTGGCGCGCTTCGCGCCGTACTTGGAACGACCCTGCTTGCGGTTCTCGACGCCGAGGCAGTCCAGCGAACCACGAACGATGTGGTAACGGACGCCGGGCAGGTCGCGGACGCGGCCGCCGCGGACGAGAACGATCGAGTGCTCCTGCAGGTTGTGCCCTTCGCCGCCGATGTACGCCGTGACTTCACGCCCGTTGGACAGGCGGACACGGGCGATCTTGCGGAGCGCGGAGTTGGGCTTCTTGGGCGTCATCGTGCGGACGACCAGACACACGCCACGCTTCTGCGGGCTGAGGTTCAGGTCGCGCGTCTTCGATTTGAAGGCGGGCGAGCGGCGCGGCTTGCGGATGAGCTGGTTGATCGTCGGCATTCGTCGGACACCCTCGGCGGCTGAGCCGCTCGTCAAATTGACTCCAACAGGGAAGGGAAGTTTAGACCACCCAACCGCCCGGACAAGCCGCCGCCACCGCGAACCGCCCCGACCCACACTCCCCCGCACCCGGCTTCGCCGAATCGGTCCCCTATGTTCTTATTTTGTAAGGGTTTCCAAAGGGAACCAAGGCCTCCTCCGGCGTTCGGCGGTACCCTCGGGCCATGGCCACCTTCCAGTCCCCGCACGGCTTTCCTCCCCCACCGACGCACACGGCCCATCCGGATGGCCCGCCTTCGGGGATCACCGTGGGCGGGTTCCAAGCCCTGATCCGCGACCGGTACTACGCGACCGATTCCGCCCGCGGCCCGGCGGGAACCTTCCTGCTCCTCATGGAGGAGGTGGGCGAACTGGCGACGGCTTTACACGACAACCGTCCGGGCAAAACACCCAGCCCGGCGGAGCGGGCGAATCTCGAAGAAGAGATCGTGGACGTGTTCGCGTGGCTCGCGACCATCGCGAACATCACCGGCGTTGACATGGAGGCTGCCTTGGCGAAGTACACCGATCGTGCGCGCGTGAAGGGTGTCAAGCCCGTCTAAGGCTTCGTGAAGCGCCGGCTGGCGAACGCGGTCTCGGGGTGAACTCTGTACACTCGCGTGCTTCGCGGCGTGCCGTCGCGAAAGGGCGAGAGGTTCACGCGTGAGCATCACAAGCAGCGTTCGTTCCGGCGGGTGGATGCGTTCTGAATCACTGTGGCTCGTCGCGGCCGCGGGCGGGATCCTGGCCGCGTGGCTTGTGGGCGTGCCCGTGGCGGGGGAGGGCCTCGCGGTGCCGCTGGCAGAGACGTCGCAACCCGCTGCTCCGGCGGAGTCTCCGACGGGCTGGTCGCTGACCGTCAGCGATGCGGGCGGGCGAACGACGGCGGCCTCACGCTCGACGTTCGCCGCGTTCGCGCTCGGGGCTGGTGAGTCGCTCGATGTGACGGTCCCGGCTCAGGGATTGATCGCGGTCTACGAGACGCGCGTGGTGATCGACGAGAAGGAAGCGGGCCGATTCCGATTCGGCGTCGACGCGGAGGGTGGCGAGGCGACGATCCGGGTGCTGGCGGGCGGGCGGGAAGTTGCCCGGGCGAGCGGGACGGGGACGGCGCGGGGTACGGCGATCGCGGGCGTGCAGACGGGCTTTGTGCAGCTTGCGCCGGGGACGTACAGCGTGTCGGTGCGGTTCGTTCGCAAGGCGTCGGAACCCGCCCGGCTCAGAACGGTGTGGGAAAGGCAGTGGATCAAGGATTGGCGACCCGGGCTGGTGCAGGGGTTCAAGCCCGAGCCGATCACGCCGTCGCTCACGCGGATGCCGCAGGGCACCGCGACGCAAGGGGAACTGGCGGAGCAGGCGCTGCGGGGTCGGGTGCTGCTGGGCGAGCTTGGGTGTGTGAACTGCCACGCGCCGTCGGAGGGCGCGAAGCACGCGGTGGACGGTCGGCCCGGCCCCTTGCTTCAGGAGATCGCCCGGCGGGTGAGCGCGGACTGGCTGCTCAAGTGGGTGGCAAACCCGACATCGATCAAGCCCGGGACGCACATGCCCGACGTGATCGGCGAAGGGCTCAACGAGCCCAACGACGCGGTGAACATTGTGCACTATCTCGTGAGCCTCGGTGGCGGCGAGACTGCCGAGTTCGAGCCGCTGGGCAACGAGGAAGCCGGTTTCCGCCAAGGTCGTGTCCTGTTCCACACGCTGGGGTGCGTCTCGTGCCACGGGCCGAACGAGTCGCCCAAGGTTGTGTTCGAGAATCCGTCGCTGAGCGACGAGGTTGATGCTCGCCCGGCGAAGCACGCGTACGGAAATCTGGCGGGCAAGTGGAGGCCGGCCGCCCTTCGCGAGTTCCTGCTTGATCCGTTGCGGACGCATCCGGCGGGGCGGATGCCCAACATGACCTTGAGCGAGGAGGAGGCGGACCTGCTGACCCGCTACCTCATCCAGACATGGGACGCGAAGGCGGGCAAGCGCTCTGCGGGCCCGAAGGTGTTCAAGTCCGACCCTGGGCGGGCTGCACTGGGGAAGGCGGCGTTCGTGGCGAAGGGGTGCGCCTCGTGCCACGCTGTCGAAGACGGCGGAGCCGCCCTGGCAAGCACTCTGGCGGCGCCAGCGCTTTCGGCGTTGCGGGACGGCAAAGGGTGCATGGACACGGCGGATGTGAAGACGCCGAGGTATGTGCTTTCGCCTGCCGATCGAGCGTCAATCTCGGCGGGCTTGGCGTCGGTCAAGCGTGCGGTGGGTGTTGCGGCGCCGCTCGACGCGGCGTCGCGACGGATCGAGGCGCTGGGGTGCCTCGATTGCCACAGCCGCGAGGGAGAAGGTGGCATCGCGGGTTCGTCGCTCGACCCGTACTTCCGCTCGATCGGGGAGCAATCCGAGCTGGGTGATGAGGGGCGGATCCCGCCTGACCTGACGCACGCCGGCTGGAAGCTGACGACGAACTGGACGCGGCAGGTGCTGGGCGAAGCGGGGCGTGCCCGACCCTACATGGCGACGCGGATGCCACAGTACGGCGCGTCGGCGGAGATTCTGGCGGAAGGCCTGGCCGCGTTGGAGGGAATCTGGCCCGACAAGGCGGGTGACGAGCCCAAACCCAGCGACGAGCTGGTGCTGATGGGGCGGACGCTGGTGGGCGAGAAGGGGCTCAACTGCATCTCGTGCCACACATTCGGCGATCTGCCCCCTGCGGGGACGGCCGGCCCGAACATCGCGCAGTTCGGGCAACGCCTGCGGTACGACTGGTGGCGTTCGTACGTGCTGAGCCCGAAGCGGTTCAAGCCCGGGACGCGGATGAGCGAGTTCTACATGACCGGGCGATCCAGCGTGCAAGATCTTGCGAGCGGGGATCACGAGAAGCAGCCCGACGCGATGTGGGCGTACTTCCAGCTCGGTCAGTTCGCGCCCCCGCCGGATGGTGTGCTGCCCAAGGGCGGCGGTGATGGGACGCGGCTTGTCGTCGGAGATCGTCCGGTGGTCTTCCGGTCGTTCCTCAAGGACGCGGGCAGCCGCGGGATCGCGGTTGGCTTCCCGATCGGGGTTCACTTCGCGTACGACGCGACGGGCGGGCGGCTTGTCGAGGCGTGGAAGGGTGACTTTATCGACGCGGCCGGAGCATGGAAGGGCCGAGGAGGAACGATCACGGGCGGACAGGGTGCTCTCGCGTGGAAAGCGGCCCGCGGCCCGACGTTCGTCGCAGGGGAGCTGCCTGGCACGTGGCCCACGGAGGCGATGGGTTCGAGCGCGATGGCGTTCAAGGGCTACGAGCTCGACGCATCGGGAACGCCGACCTTCCGCGGGGTTCTTGCGGTGGGCGATCGAAAGGTCCGGGTGTCGGAGCGGTTCGAGCCGGATCCAACGAAGGCGTCGCTGTTCGTGCGCACGTTCAGGATCGAGGGGGCCGAGGGGCTGACGCTGCATCTGAACGCCGGACCTGGGCGGGTGAAGGTCAGCGATGGGACTCCTGTTGAATCGAAGGACGTGGGCGGCTCGACCGTGATCACGATTCGGGCCAATGCCGGGGACATCACGCTTCGGCTGGAGGTCAATCCATGAGAACGATTCTTGCCTTCGCGGGGATGATGGTGTGCGGACTCGCGCCGGTGTCGTTGGGTCAGCCCGGGGAGCCGATCGCCCAGCCGGGCACGCAACCCGAGCGTCCGCCGGTGATCATCCGTGGCATTGAGTACGTCAAGCTCGAGAGCCGTGACGCCACGCGTGCACGCATGCTCGATCTGCTGGCACCGGCCCGGGTCAAATGGGGCTCGTTCTCTGTCGTCGGCCCGTTCGAGTACAAGAAGCAGGGTGAGCTGAAGGTGCCCCATGGGCCCGAGGTTGACCTGGCGCGCTTCGCGCTGGGCGGGGCCGGGCCGGACATGGCGGCGTCGTACATCGGCAAAGACGGAAAGGCCTCGCGGTGGATCGATGTCGGGCAGAAGATGGACGAGCGGATCGACTTCCACTCGCTGCTGCCGGAAGCGCCGAGCGGCGGCTTCGTGTGGGCCTCGGCGTACGCGACGGTGTCGGCGGTCGTGGATAAGCCGACCGCGGTGGACATTCGGACGGGTTCGGACGACGGCATGCGGATGTGGGTCAACGGGAAGCTGCTGATCGATGCCGACGAAATGCGAGGGCTCGACCCGGACAACCACAAGGTCCGCCTGGATCTCAAGCCCGGGGTGAACCACCTGCTGTTCAAGGTGTCGCAGGGGCAGGGCGGGTTCGAGATGCAGCTCTCATCGCCCCCGGTGATCGATGATCTCACGCGCCAGATGCTGGAGTATCACCTCGACGTGGACTTCCCGACGACGCCCGAAGCGAAGTACTACGCGTCGACGCCGATGATCATGCCGCCGGAGGTGGTGATGGAGGTCGGCGGGCTGGCGATGCTGCCCGATGGGCGTCCGATCGCGTGCACGCGTCGCGGCGACGTGTACATCCTGGACAACGCGTACGAGTCGCCCGCGGTGAACGTGAAGCACACGAAGTTCGCCAGCGGGCTCCACGAGCCGCTGGGGCTCTCCGTCCGCGTGGAGAAGGAAGGCGGGAAGGACGTGGTGGCGGTCTACTGCGTTCAGCGGGGCGAGATGACGCGCATGGTCGATCTGACCGGTGATGACGTCGCCGACGTGTACCAGACCTTCTCCGACGGCTGGGGAGTCAGCGGCAATTACCACGAGTTCGCCTTCGGCCCCAAGTTCGACGACCAGGGCAACGCCTGGGTCACGCTCAACGTGGGGTTCTGCGACGCGCTCGGCAAGAGCATCGTCCCCTACCGCGGATGGGCCCTGCGCATCGGGACGGACGGGTCCATCACGCCGATCTGCGGCGGGCTGCGCAGCCCCAACGGGATCGGCTTCGGGCCCGACGGCCAGGCGTTCTATCTCGACAATCAGGGCGACTGGGTCGGCACCAATCGGCTCGCACCGCTCGTCGAAGGCGGATTCTCCGGGCATCCCTCCGGGCTCCGCTGGCGCACCGACTACACCCAGGAGATGGAGCCCATCGGCAAGCGTCCTGCGGTGCTCCCCGCCACCGTCTGGTTCCCGTACAAGAAGATGGGCCAGTCGACCGCCGACTTTGTGCTCGCCTCGCCCCGCGACGGGGCGGTCCCGGGCGCCTTCGGCCCGTTCGACGGGCACGGCTTTGTCGGCGATCAGACGCTGTGCACCGTCATGCGTGTCACCATCGAGAAGATTGATGGCGTTCACCAGGGCGCCTGCTACCCCTTCCGACGCGGGTTGCAGTGCGGCGTCAACCGGATCGCCTTCGGCAAAGACGGGTCGATGTTCGTCGGGCAGACCGACCGCGGCTGGGGGTCCATCGGGCGGGCCCGCTACGGGATCGAGCGGATCCGCTGGACCGGCCTCGTGCCGTTCGAAATCAAGGAAGTGAAGATCCAGCCCGACGGGTTCCTCGTCGAATTCACCCGCCCCTTTGACCCCGCCTCGGCCGGCAACGCCGAATCCTGGCGGTGCATCAACTACACGTATTCGTACCACGCGAAGTACGGCTCGGACGAGATCGACACCATGACCAACGCCGTTCGCGCCGCGGAAGTTGTTTCACCGACCAGCGTGCGTCTGCGTCTCGACGGGATGCGTTCGGGCGGCATGGGCTATGTCCACGAGATCTCGATCCCCGGAGTCCGATCTGCCGACCAGGAAGAGCCCCTTCACAACGCGGCGTACTACACCGTCCAGCGGATCCCTTCCGGCGGATAAGCCCTTGTGGCATGGTCGCTTTCCACTTTGTAAAGCCAGCCCGGATCCACATCGGTCTGGCGGTCGAATAGTCTGGTGGAGAAACCCACTGATGGGGTATCGGTACGCCCATCCCACGTCGATATGAACCAGCAATCCGCCATTCCCGGCCTCATCGACGAATCGGCCGCTGTCGTGCGCGGGTGCGAGTTCTACCACGGTCATGCCTGGCACACCGAGCCCGAAGCGGCGGCACTTCGGGCCTGCGAGCAGGTGCTTCGTGCGGCGAAGGGTCGATCGATCGATCTGCTGTTCGCCTTTGTCGCGCCGATCGGGTTGGGGTCTGCCGAGCGTGCGCACGCCGAGATCCGTCGTTCGCTCGCCCCCAAGCACATCGTCGGATGTTCGGCCGAGGGGCTGATCGCGGGCTCGCTCGAAGCCGAAGGCATCCCTGGCGTCACCGTGCTCGCCGCTTCGCTGCCCGGCGTTCGCGTGCACACCTTCAGCGACCGCGACTTGCCCCCGATCCCGGATCGAGTTGATCCGGACGTCTTGGCCGGGCTGGCTCTCGGTGCCGGGTTCGACGCGGAGCACCGCGCCACCTTCCTCTTCATCGATCCCTTCAGCGTTCCGCTCGTGCGGCTGATGCCCGCGCTCTCCGCGGCGCGTCGCTCCCCCGCAAAGGACGCGGCCCCCGCACCGATCCTCGGCGGGCTCGCCTCCGGCGCGAAGGGGCCCGGCGAAGCGCGGCTGCTCATGGACGACCACGTCCGCGGCGCGGGGCTCGTCGGCGTTTCCCTCTCCGGAAACATCCGCGTCGACACCTTGCTCTCCCAGGGATGCAAGCCCATCGGCAGGCCCCTCGTGGTCACCAAGGCTCGCGGAAACCTCATCCTGCAGCTCGCGGGCAGGCCCGCCCTCGACGTCGTGCAGGAGATCGTCGGCGAACTGACCGACGGCGAACGATCGCGGCTTCACAACAGCCTCGTGCTCGGGCGCGTCGTCAACGAGTACAAGGACCGGTTCGGTCGCAGCGACTTCCTCATCCGCAACCTGGTGGGTGTCGAAGCGTCACAGCGCGGCATCGCCGTCAGCGACATCATCAAGGTCGGCGCCACCGTGCAGTTCCACCTGCGCGACGCCGAAACCGCTTCCAGAGACCTTGAGATGCTGCTCGACGCGCAGCGGCTTCACGGGCCCGCGCTCGGTTCGCTGCTGATCACCTGCAACGGCCGCGGGACGCGCCTCTTCGATGCGCCGAGCCACGATGCATCTCGCGTGGCCAAGGCCTTCTCCAGGCTGCACCCGGGCGAACAGCTCGCCAAAGCTGGCGAGAACATCGACCCGGACGCGCCACGCTTCCCGCTCGCGGGGTTCTTTGCCGCGGGAGAGATCGGCCCTCTCGGCGATGCGAGCTACCTGCACGGGCAGACCGCGTGCGCCGCCATCTTCCGCGCGCCCAACGCCTAGACCTTCGCGGGCAGCACGATTCCCCGGCACTCCCCGAACCCGATCCTCGGACGCCCCTCTCGCTCGGCGTACGCGCGGATGACCACCTCATCCCCGTCCGCGAGGAACGCCCGCGTTTCGCCGCTCGGGAAGGCCACGGGCTTGCGGGGCTTGGGCTTGCCCGTCGCGGGGTCGACGCCGTCCCATGTCAGTTCGAGCAGGCAGCCCCGCGACCGCGGATCCTTGCCCGAGATCGTGCCGCTCGCCAGAAGGTCGCCGGTCGACATGTTGCACCCGTTGCTGGCGTGATGCGCGAGCATCTGGGCGATCGTCCAGTACATCGACGCGAACGACCCGCGGCTCACGAGCATCGCCGACTCGCCACGTTCTCGCATCGCCGCGGTTCGCATCAGCACTTCGAGCGAGAGATCGATCCCGCCCGACGCCTGATCGTCCGCGTCGGAGAGGTACGCCAGCGGAGCCGGCTCACCGGCCGTCCTCGGCCTCGCGGGCGCGGCATAGGGCAGCAGCGCCTCCATCGACACCACCGCGGCGGACACGCTGGTCGCGAAATTCTTCGCGAGGAACGGGCCCAGAGGCTGATACTCCCACTTCTGAATGTCACGCGCCGACCAGTCATTGACGATGCACATCCCGAAAATGTGGTCCCTCGCGCGAGCGATCGGGATCGTCTCGCCAAGCTCGCACCCCACACCGACGTACACCCCCATCTCCAGTTCGTAGTCGAGCATGGTGCACGGACCGAACTTCGGACCCGCGCCCGGGTCACTGTCCGGGGGCGACTGTTGCCCGCAGGGGCGTCGGATCGAGGTCCCGCTGATCACGATCGACGACGCCCGCCCGTGATACCCGATCGGAACGTGCCGATAGTTCGGCAGCAGCGGATTGTCCGGGCGGAACATCGACCCGACGGTCGTGGCGTGATCGATGCTGGCGTAAAAGTCGGTGTAATCACCGATCGCCATCGGCAGGCGAAACTGAACGTCCTTCGCCGGGATCAACCAGCCTTGTGCCGCGGTCCTGGCCTCTGATCCGTGGCGGAGCAACCGCGAGAGGGCGACCCGAACGCCGCTCCAGACTTCCCGACCGGAGGCAGCAAACGCGTTGAGCGTGCCTGCCCCGAAGCACCCCTTCACTGGAAGAAGGCCCGCCTCGGCCGCCGAACGCAGCGCCAGAACACGGTCCCCGATGAGCACGCCGGGCTCGGCCCCCAGGCCGTGATCAAACACGGCGAAAGGCAGATTCTGAATCGGAAAGTCCCCGGCGGGATCGTTCGCCGAATCGACCCATGAACGAAGGGATGGATCGTGGGTTTCGTTGAGTTGCTGCATGTTCAGTCGGCTCCAAGCGGAAGGATTCCAACAAGGATACACCCGGACCGCCCGAGAACACGCCCGTGGAGAGAACCGGGCCCGTCCGTCCCGAGTACACTGTGAACCCATGCCGACCAACTGGTCCGACAGCATTACCATCGCCGACCTGACGGATGAGCCGGCGCTCTCCGAGGAACTCAACAACCTCGTGGACGCGGTGCGCAAGGCCAAAGAGGGGCAGGTGCCGCACGTGGTGCTCAATCTGGCCGGCGTGAGCTACGTCAACAGCTCCAACCTGGCACAGATGCTCAAGCTGCGCAAGTCGCTCGCCGAGCGTGGCCGGGCGATGAAGCTCTGCTCGGTCTCGGAAGAGGTCTGGTCGGTCTTTCAGGTGACCGGGCTGGAACGGGTCTTCCGCTTTGCGCCCGACCCGATGACCGCCCTGGCGAGCCTGCAGATCGAAGCCGAGTAGCCCAGTCCGAACACGTTGAGACGTGACCCCACCACCGAGCGAACGCCTTGGGCAACACCACCGCCGAGAACCCCGTCTCCCGGTCCCATCCGGAGCCCCGCACGGACCTGCCTCCCGTCGTCGAGATCCGCGGGCTTCGCAAGGTCTACTACAAGCCCGACGGCTCGATCATGGTCGAAGCGCTGCGGGGTGTCGACCTGACCATCCACCAGGGCGATTACGTCGCGATCATGGGTCCCAGCGGCTCGGGCAAGAGCACGCTGCTCACCCTGCTGGGGTGTCTTGATCGCCCCACCGAGGGGAGCTTCCACATCGGCGGGCGCGACGTGCGGTCGATGGACGATCAGGAGCTCTCCCAGTTCCGCGGTCGAACGATCGGTTTCGTCTTCCAGAGTTTCAATCTCATCCCGCAGCACACGATCGAGGAGAACGCGGCGATCCCGCTGTTCTATCAGGGTGTGCCGGCCGCGGAGAGGCTCGCCAAGGCCTCGGAGAAGCTGGGCATGGTGGGCCTGGCCGATCGCGCGGACCACAAGCCGATGGAGCTTTCGGGCGGGCAGCAGCAGCGGGCCGCCATCGCCCGCGCGCTGGTGACCGAGCCGCTCGTCCTGCTCGCGGACGAACCGACCGGCAACCTCGATACCGCGACGGGGCAGTCGATCCTCGCCTTGTTCGAGCTCCTGCATGCCAAGGGCATGACGATCATCATGGTGACGCATGATCCGTCGATCGCGCAGCGCTGCCGCCGCGTTGTTCGGCTTCGCGACGGCCTGATCGAGAGCGATATCGTCAACAGCTAGCCGAGACACGCCCCCGCGAGGGGCTCATCGGGCGCATCGCGAGGGTCAATCATGGAGTTCTCTCCCGACTCACTCCCCGCCGCGGACCGCTACAAGCTGCTCATCGGCTCGATCGTGCCCAGGCCCATCGCGTGGGTCTCCACCATGTCGCCCGACGGCCGGACAAACCTCGCGCCGTTCTCGTTCGTCTGCGGCGTGGGCAGCGACCCGATGACGCTCCTCTTCTGCCCGGCCAACAAGCCCGATGGCTCGGAGAAGGACTCGCTGCTCAACGCCCGCCCAGCCGATGAAGGCGGAACCGGGGAGTTCGTCGTCAACATCGTGAGCGATTCCCTCGCCCGCGCGATGGCCTATTCCGCCACGCCGCTGCCCCGCGGCGAGAGCGAGTTCGACATGCGCGAGGTGCGCGAACTGGGCATCTCGCCCGCGCCGTGCCGCGTCGTTCGCCCTCCCAGGGTTGCGCAGAGCCCCGTCTCCTTCGAATGCCGAACGATGCAGATCATCCGAACCAACCCCGGGGTCCCGGCGGGGGGCAACATCGTGATCGGACGCGTCGTCCATGTGCACGTCGCCGACGGGCTGATCAACGAGCGGCTGCACGTGGACCCCGAGCAACTCGACGCAGTCGGACGCATGGGCGGGCTCTCGTATTGCCGCACGCGAGATCGCTTCGACCTGCCGATGGGGCGCGGCTGAGAACCCCTATGCTCGCGTCATGAGCACACCCCGATTCGATGACGCCACCCTCGCCGCACGCCGCGACCGCTTGGCCCGGTCTCTCGACCTGAAGGACGAGATCGTGCTGATCGGCGCGGGCGAGCCCGTGGGCATCCCGGGAGGCCAGGACCAGACCTATCCATTCCTCGCCCACAGCGAGTACTTCTATCTCGCGGACGAGGAAACCGAGGGCGGCGTCGTTGCGTTCGATCCCAAGTCGGGCTGGACGGACTTTGTCCCGGTGGTGACGCAAAGCCAGAAGGTCTGGGAGGGTCGCGAGCAGTCGCCCGGCACGCCCCTTCCAGAGCTCGCCGCGTGGCTGGCGGCCCGCCGAGCTCGCCCCATCGTGATGCTCGGCACGCCGCTGCCGGGCATCCGTCACGACGCGAAGCGAACCGAGGAAGTGCGTGAGGTGTTCACGCACGCCCGCAGGCCGAAGGACGCCGCCGAGATCGCCCGCATGAAGGCCACCGCCGCCGCAACCGCACCGGCCTACGCTCGCGTGCGCGAGTTGCTCGCCCGCGCTGCCGCCGGCGATTGCGTCTCCGAACGCCTCCTCAAGGCCGAGATCGAGTGCCAGTTCGGACGCCACCGCGCCGATCGACCCGCGTACGGCACGATCGTCGGCGTCGCCTCCAACGCCGCGGTGCTTCACTTTGATCCCACCGAACGCCCCGCCAAGCCCGGCGATCTCGTGCTGATCGACGCCGGTGCCGAGGTGCGCCGCTACGCCGCCGACGTTACGCGCACCTTCTCCTGCGGCCCGATCGACAACGCCCGAAAGGAACTCCACGCCCTTGTGCGCACGGCCCTGGTCAACGCCACGGCCCGCTGCGTGATCGGCGCCGAGTGGATCGACGTGCACGTCGGCGCTGCGATTGACATGGCCGAGGGACTCGTCGGCATGGGCGTGCTCCGGTGCTCCGCCTCAGACGCGGTCGAAACCGGCGCGATGGGTCTCTTCTTCCCGCACGGGCTGGGTCACCTCATCGGGCTCGGGGTCCGCGACGCCACCGGCCGCATGCCCGGCCGCAAGCCCAGCTCCCGCCCCGGTGTTGTAACAATCCGCTGCGACTTCCCGCTGGCCGAGGGGTACACGATCACGGTCGAACCCGGGTGTTACTTCATCGGCCCGCTCCTCAACGATCCCGCCAACCGCGACAAGCACAAGGATCGTGTCAACTGGCCCCTCGTGGATCGCCTGCTCGCCACGGGCATCGGCGGCGTCCGCATCGAGGACAAC
>DDSG01000121.1:53443-53606 GCA_002343325.1 Phycisphaerales bacterium UBA2396
GGCGGCGTCCGCATCGAGGACAACATCCTCGTCACCACACACGGCCCCGAAAACCTGACCGCCGCCATCCCTCACGATCTTTAAAACGAGAAACCCCCGGGCGGTGGTGGACTCACCCGGGGGTTCAGGGAGGCGAGACCTCGGCGCACGTGGTGGGTGGATC
>DDSG01000106.1:0-761 GCA_002343325.1 Phycisphaerales bacterium UBA2396
GTCAAGCGACGGGGTTCACAGCAACGGCTACACCCTCGTGCGAAAGGTCGTGGAGCAGGCGGGGCTGGACTTGAATGCTGTGTACGACGAACTGCAGCCCGCGCCGGCAAAGGGCCGACGCAGCCGCAAACCGCCTCCCCCGCCCCGGACTCTGGGGCAGGTGCTGCTGACACCGACAAGGCTGTACGCGGACCCGATCGTGCGGATGCTTCGGTCCTACCAGGTGAAGAACGTGGTCACGGGGATGGCGCACATCACCGGGAGTGGCATCGGGGGGAATCTCTGCCGCGCGCTGCCACCGACGCTGGATGCCAGCGTGCAGAAGGGGAGCTGGGAGATCCCTCAGGTGTTCGGCTTCCTGCAGAAGCATGGGAACATCACCGAGGAGGAGATGTACCGCATCTTCAACATGGGGCTGGGGTTCTGCGTCATCGTGAAGCCGGGCTTCGCGGACTCGGTGCAGCAGAAACTGGAGAAACTCGGCGAGCGGGTGTTCCGAGTGGGCAAGGTGGTCAAGGGCAGCGGGCAGGTCCGGATGGGCTGAGAGTCGAGCCCCGGACGTTACAGACCCGTGACCTTTGTTCAGGAACTGTGAGGGACAACACGCCGTATGCTGAGTCGCCGCGGGCGTGGGTTAGGCGGATCGGGTAGTATCCCGCCCCTGACCACGCGGACGGCGTCGAAGCCGGACGGGTTAGGTACGCACTTGGAACGAGGTAGCCATGCCTTCAACTTCTGTCTGCTGGGGCATCGAGATCGGG
>DDSG01000106.1:982-4876 GCA_002343325.1 Phycisphaerales bacterium UBA2396
GTCTGCTGGGGCATCGAGATCGGGGCGTCCGCCATCAAGGCGGTGAAACTGGAGGCGACGGGCGACGGGGGCGTCAAGGCCCTCGAGTACGCGCTGATCCAGCACCCCAAGCCCCTTTCGACGCCTGGCGTTGACACGAACGACGTGCTGCGGGTTTCTCTGGGCGCGGGGGGGAGCCAGTATGACCTGTCGAAGGCATCCGTCGCGGTTTCCGTGCCCGGGCACGCGGGGTTTGCGCGCTTTGCGAAGCTGCCTCCGGTTGAGCCCAAGAAGGTTCCGGACATCGTGAAGTTCGAGGCGATGCAGCAGATCCCATTCCCGCTCGAACAGGTGGAATGGGATTATCAGACGTTCCAGTCTCCGGATTCCCCGGAAGTGGAGGTCGGAATTTTCGCGATCACGCGAGAGCGGATCAACGAGCGTCTGCAGTTGCTGACGGACGTGGGAATCACGCCGAACTTTGTGACGCTCAGCCCGCTGGCGGTGTTCAACTCGCTGGCGTACGACGAGCAGTTCACGGAGAAGACGCCCGGAACGATCATCGTGGACGTGGGGACAACGTCGACGGATCTGATCATCTGCGAGGCGGGGCGCGTGTGGATCCGCACCTTCGGGATCGGCGGGCACAACTTCACGGACGCGCTGGTCAACACGTTCAAGATCGGCTACCCGGCGGCGGAGAAGCTCAAGCGAGAGGCCGAGGAGAGCAAGCACGCCCGACAGGTCTTCCAGGCGATGCGGCCCGTGTTCACGGATCTGGCGCAGGACATCACGCGCTCGATCGGGTACTACACGAACCTGCATCGGGACGCGAAGCTCGAGCGGATCATCGCGGTGGGCTCGACGTTCCACTTGCCCGGCATCCGCAAGTTCCTGCAGCAGCAGGTGGGCATGACGGTCTACCGCGTCGAGCAGTTCAAGCGGGCGAACCTCGATTCCCTGAAGGACGAGGAACGGCAGAAGAAGCTCGCGGAAATGCCGATGGTGATGTCGACGGCGTACGGGCTGGCGCTGCAGGGCTTGGGGCTGGCGACGATCGGCGCCAACCTGATGCCCGTCCCGATGATCCGCGAGACGATGTGGCGGGAGAAGGTCAAGTGGTTCGGGCTGGCGGCGGGGCTCGCGGTGGCGACGGGCGCGGCGATGTTCGTGCGTCCGACGCTGGACTACCTCCAGGCCGGCGGGAACCCGGCGCCGGCGTCGATCGGTCAGGCGATGAGCCGCTTCCAGGAAGTGATGGCGGACGCGACGCAGCGCGGGCTCGATCAGGCGATGCCTCCGGACTACCGCGCGGCGAACATGGTGGCGCTGCTGGAGGCCCGCGGGGTGTACTCGCACCTTGTGGACGATCTGGGGCAGATGTTCGCCGACGCGGAGAGCAAGGCGGCGTCGTGGCGCACGGCGGAAGGTCGCGAGTGGCGCCCGCCCGAGGGCATGCCCGCGATGCAATTGAAGGACTTTGCGGCGCGGTATCTCGGGCTGTATGTCGAGATGGACCCCTCCGCGGATCCATCAACGGCTCCGCCCGCGGAAGGCAACCCGAAGATCCGTCTGACCCTTGAGGTGACGACGAGCAGGCCGAGCGAGGCGGACGCGAACAGCTTCATGATCAAGACGGTCGATGAGTGGCTGACGAAGAACGCCAGCCGTGCGGGTGTGCCGTACAGGATTTTGCCGCCGACGGGGCGGAACTACTGGCGTCGATCGGGCGTGGCGACGCCCGCGCCGGAGATGGCCGAGGAGGCGCCGACGACTCCCGAGCAGGCTGGCGGGGATTCCGGGGGCGAGCCCCAGGAACTCGGCGGCGGGAAGGGTCGTCCGGGGCTGAGAAACCCGAACGATCCGGCGAATCAGATCATGCGGGTCGGCGGCGGGTCGTCGGGCAGCGGGAGCGGCGACGCCCCGATGAACGCCGAGGCCCTGGCACTGGCGCCCTTGAGCAAGGTTGTGACCATGCCCAAGCCCAACGCACCCACGTACACGATGACGGTTACCTGGACGGTCGAGATCCTCCCCCCCGCGGGTGAGAAGACCGAGGAGAAGGGGTCATGAAAAAGGTCCTGGCCTGGGTCAAGTCCAACTTCCTGATTGTGCTGTTCTCCACGATCATCGTGGTGACGCTGCCGGCGGCGTACATCGGCAGCTCGATGTTCGGTAAGAGCGTCCGCACCAAGCGTGAGACCGAGGCATCCGAGCTTCTGAAGAAGGTCGAGAACGCCAAGCTGGGTTACCAGCTCCCCTCGCTCATGCCCGGCGGCGAAGAGCTCAAGGAATCGCGCGTTCCCAACAAGGTCGTCAGCGAGTTCTACGAGGCGCAGCGCAAGAGCGTTTCGGCGGCCTCGAAAAAGGTCATCGACGCGACCCAGCAGTTCAACCAGGGCAAGGGCCCGATGGCCGCCGCGGTCGGTCGCACCGAGCACAAGCCGCTCGTTGAAGGGCTTTTCCCCAAGCCGGCGGATTCGTCGTCGGCGTCCCTGCTGACGAACCGGTTTGTGGATCTGCTCGTGGACCGTCGCGACAAGCGGTCGGTCTACGCCAGGATGCTCCGCGAAGTGCTCAACGCGGGTGATCCGGTGGATCTTCGCACCTTGGCGGCGCGGCTTGAGTCGACAAACACCAGTGAACGCCAGAAGGCCTCGGGCGGCGACGCGCAGGCCAAGCTGAGCGACGACATCGTTCGGACGATCGAGAACAAGCTCATCACACTCCGGCGCGACGCGTACTTGGCGAAGGCGCAGGAGATTTCCGTGTACGCCGGGATGGACATTTTCCCGATGGCGAGCGCCAATCCCGGCGGGGCGCCGGAGGCGACGATCCCGAGGGAGATTCCTTCGACGCCGCCGAGCGTCTCGCAGACGTTCCGCTGGCAGATGGATTACTGGCTGATCCGCGATCTTCTGACGGCGGTTCGCGTGGCGAACACGACGACGGGCGGCACGCCGGCGCGTTTGAACGAGTCGGTTGTGAAGCGGATCGAGAAGGTTTCGATCCGCGAGCCCTTCGGCTACGCGATGCGCGAGGTCGATCCGGCGACGGGCACCGAGGGTGCCGCGCAGCCCGCGATGACGCTCGACCAGTTGGCCGGGCTCGTTCCGACGGACAAGCACATCTCGGTGACGGGTCGGAAGAGTTCGCCGCAGAATCCTCTGTACGACGTTCGGACGGCCCGCCTCGAGGTGATCGTGAGCGCGACCCGCGTGAAGCAGCTCATCGACGCGATCAGCCGGACCAACCTGATGACGGTGATCGGCATCAACCTGTCCGCGGTGGATGTGATGGCCGACTTGGAGCGTGGGTACTACTACGGGGACGAGAACGTCGTGCGTGCCGAAATCACGGTCGAGACGATCTGGCTCCGCAGTTGGACAGAGCCGCTCTTCCCCTCGGGCATCCGTCAGAACCTGGGCCTGCCGCTGCCGGAGGGTGAGAAGCCCGACGAAGCACCGGCGGCGTTGGACGGGATGGGCGGCGGCGACCCCGCGGGCAGCCCGAACTTCAACCCGGGCCCGGCGCCGGAGGAACGCAGCGTCAAGGGTGGCAACCGCGGCGGGTGATCGGATCGGACAGCTTCGCAGACATCACCCCGCGTCGGCGGGGTGGAAAGGCAGCAGCGATGAAACTCAAGGGCATCAAGCCGATCGAGCAGCATCTGGAGAAGGCCGTCGTAGGAGCGGTCGGGCTGGGCTTGCTGGGCGTCCTGGCATGGCAGTTCCTCTCGCCGACGAAGATCAAGGTCGGCCGCAGCGAGCAGTCGATTGCTGGTTCCTTCAGCCCGGCGGAGCAGGCTGCACGCGCGTTGGAAGGCCAGCTTGATGATGCCTCACCCGAGCTGCCCAAGCTCCCCGAGCAGTCCGGCCTGACCGGGTTCGAGGCGATGCTGACCGCTCCGGTCGG
>DDSG01000106.1:5123-9249 GCA_002343325.1 Phycisphaerales bacterium UBA2396
CCGGTCGGATCGCCCCGCTGGGCATGGTGGCGAGTCTGGGCGCGTCGGCTGGCTCTCTGCCTGTCGGCGAGGTCGCCTTTGCCGCCCTGCAGATTCCCGCGCCCGCCTCGCAGGCGGCCGCCGGCTTCCGCGGCACGATCGACCCCCGTGAGATTCTCGCGCATCCGGAACTGCGAACGAAGAATCTTGTGCCCGCCGAGCAGCCCTTTGACAAAGCCGCCGTCAGCATCCAGGCGAGCTTTGATGGCAAGGCCTTGCGCACCGCGCTGGAGACCGATCCTGATGGTGCCGGCCCCGCGGCGGCGTTCCCAACGGATTGGTGGCTCGGCCGCTTGGAGATCGTGGGCGTCGAGGTGCAGCGTGAAGAGCGCGACGCCGCCGGCAATTGGGTCAATCCGACGGTGATCGATCCGATTCCCGGCCAGTACGCTTCGCTGAGCGAGTGGACCAAGAACGTCAAGAGCGCGACCGACGTCGTTGCCCAGCTCGATCGCGTTCGCCGCAACGGCGAGTCGATCCAGCGTCACCCGTTCTACTCGATGATGGTCGGCCAGTGGGCGATGCCCACCGTGCTGCTCGCCCGCGAGGCGGCCAACTTCGACCCTCAGCGATACGAAACACTCAGCCAGGATCTCGCCGCCAAGCAAACCCGCCTCCAGGAGGTGGAGAGTGAACTGGCCCAGCTCCCCACCAACGACGGGCGTGCACCTTCCCCCGAACCCGCACCTCGCCGTCGTGATGAGGGCGGCGGTGGTGGAGGTGGCGGCGGCGGAAAGGGCGTCCAAGGTCCGGGCAGTGGTCCAAACCGCAACCCGAATCCCAACCCCGAACCCCAGCGCGAAGAGACCCCCCAGCAGAAGCGAGGCCGCCTGCAGGGCGAGCAGCGCCGGCTGACGGGCGAGATCGATAGCCTCCGTCGCGAACTCAGCCAGATGGGCGGGGCCCCACTGCCAGAGCCGGCGACGGAAAGCGGCCAGACCCCCGCGGCCCCTCCGACGATGCTTGAGAATCAAGCAGTTCAGTTGCTCGCGCACGACATGAGTGCCGTGCCGGGGAACGCGTACCGGTACCGACTTCGCGTGGTGGTGAACAATCCTGTGTACGGGAAGGAGGGCATTCTCAAGGAGAATGACGCCGCCCAGCAGGAGCTCGCCCGGACGAGCCTTCTCCGTGGCAACTGGTCCGACTGGACCAACACTGTCGAGGTCGATCGCGACGCGTATTGGTTCATCACGAGCGCCTCGGCCAACCAGACCCGCAGCGGACTGAACACCGCCAAGGCCGAGCTGTACCAGTTCTACTACGGGTACTACCGCCGGGCCGAAGTCTCGCTGGAGCCGGGGGATGCCTTGGTGGGACGCGTCAAGCTTCCGAAGCTGTTCTTGGTGGATGAGACCACGCTGGCCGCAAACCCGCAGGTTCCGCAGCCGATGCCTGAAGAGGATCGGGGGGGCGGCAAGGGAGCCCGGCCGGAACGGATGCCGCAGCCCGGCACTCCCACGCCGAATCAGCCCGAGGGTCAGAGTGGTCCGACTCAGGGCCCGCCGGCAAAGGAAGAGCTGGTCTTCCAGGACACGTCGTCGGTGCTGCTGCTCGACGTTCGCCCGGTGCCGGGCGAGCTGAACCGGCTGCAAACCGTGCTTCGTGGAATCGACGGACGAATGGTCGTCCGCACGCCAGAAGGTGATCGGGCGGTTCCGGCGTACGAGCGCGTCCGCCGATCCGCCGAAATGGGGGTTCGTCAGAGCCAGCCGAAGCCGACGCCGCGGCAGGCCCCTGTGCAGCGCGAGCCCGAGCCGGAAATGACGCCTCCTAATCGGGGTGGCGGCGGCGGTGGTGGTGGCGGCTAAGGGGCGCAAGTGGTGAAGAGCTCGTTGGTTGTGAAAAAGACCACGACGAGCAGCTTGACGGGGGAGTGGTGGAGGCTAAAGTTCCCTCCCACCTCGTGAGAGGCGGGACGCGAGAAATCGCGGGCCGACAAGGCGAAGGCTGAGTTGGCACGATCTTTGACAACCGGATAGTGACGATGACGACGTCTGCTCGCTCGAAGTGGATCCGAGTGATCGGATGCCATTTCAGGGAGCAGACACAACAGAAGTGTTGTTGAAGGCAAAGCAATACACCGAAAGAGCAGCCAAAGGCAATGGTTAGCCGGCTGGACGTGCGCCTAGCACAGCCAGTCGGTGCGTGTTGGCGACCTTACGCCGCACGGGATCAAGGCCGGGATAAGGGCAACAAAGCCGCAAGGCTGATGAGCCCGGCTTCCGGTTGGTGTGATCAGACAATAAGGGCACACGGTGGATGTCTTGGCATCGAGAGGCGATGAAGGACGCGTGAACCTGCGATAAGCCCAAGGGAGCTGGTAACAGAGCTGTGATCTTGGGATTTCCGAATGGGGCAACCCACCCGCAAGGGTACCTGACTCTGAATGCATAGGGGTCAGGAGCGAACCTAGGGAAGTGAAACATCTCAGTACCTAGAGGAAAAGAAAGCAAAAGCGATTCCGTGAGTAGCGGCGAGCGAAAGCGGATAAAGCGATCTCGCGGAGGAAGGTGTTGGAATGCACCGCCTCAGAAGGTGAAAGCCCTGTACCCGCGATCGTGGAGCCCACGAGTAAACTCGGGCTCGTGAAACCCGGGTTGAACATGGGGGGTCCATCCTCCAAGGCTAAATACTACTCGATGACCGATAGTGAACCAGTAAGGCGACTGAACGATAAAAAGAACCGCGACGAGCGGAGTGAAAGAGATCTGAAACCGTGTGCTTACAAGCGGTCGGAGCTCGTAAGAGTGACGGCGTGCTTTTTGCATAATGAGCCGACGAGTTGGTCTATGCGGCGAGCCTAAGGCCCAACGGGCCGGAGGCGGAGCGAAAGCGAGTCCGAAACGGGCGACAAGTCGCATGGGCCAGACGCGAAACCTTGTGATCTACCGTTGGTCAGACTGAAGGGCGGGTAAAACCGCCTGGAGGGTCGAACGCGTGACCGTTGAAAAGGTCTGCGATGAACTGACGGGAGGCGGTCAAAGTCCAATCAAACTGGGAGATAGCTCGTTCTCTCCGAAATAACTTTAGGGTTAGCCTCCGGGAGCAAACTGTGGAGGTAGAGCTACTGGATGATTGCAGGGGTCTACCCGACTACCTCGATCAACCAAACTCCGAATGCCACAGTCCAAGCCCGGGGAGATAGACGGCGAGTGACAATATCCGTCGTCAAAAGGAGAAAAATCCAGACCGCCGGCTAAGGCCCCCAATCTGTGCTTAGTTCGAAAGGAAGTCACGTTGCGGAGACAGCCAGGATGTTGGCTTAGAAGCAGCCATCATTTAAAGAGTGCGTAACAGCTCACTGGCCGAGGAATGTGGCGCCGATAATGATCGGGAATAAGCATGGAGCCGAAGCCGCGGACTCGAAAGAGTGGTAGGAGAGCGTTCTTGGTGCGGTGAAGTCGTCCCGGAAGGGTAGATGGAGCGCTAAGAAGTGCATATGTCGGCTTGAGTAACGATAAACACGGTGAAAATCCGTGTCGCCGTAAGCCCAAGGGTTCCTGGGGCAGGGAAATCCGCCCAGGGTTAGCCGGGTCCTAAGGCAAGGCCGAGAGGCGTAGTCGATGGATAGCAGGTTAATATTCCTGCGCTCTCGCGGAGATCAAACCATGGTTCGGATTGCCGGACTCTGGCGAGGAGACAGATCCTCAAGCCAGGGAAAGGGAGTCTCTAGAAAAGCCATGGGGGCAAAGCGAGACCCGTACCAAAACTGACACAGGTGGGCGAGGCGAATAGCCTCAGGCGCTCGAGAGAACGGTCGTGAAGGAACTAGGCAATATAACCCCGTAAGTTCGCAATAAGGGGGCCCTCGCCGCAAGGCAGGGCGCAGAGAAGAGGATCTGGGAACTGTTTATCAAAAACACAGCACTGTGCCAACTCGCAAGAGGAAGTATACAGTGTGACGCTTGCCCAATACTGGAATGTCAAGGAAGTGGCTCAGCGCAAGCGAAGGTCATGACCGAAGCACCAGTGAATGGCGGCCGTAACTATAACGGTCCTAAGGTAGCGAAGTTCCTTGTCGGGTAAGTTCCGACGCGCATGAATAGCGTAATCACTGGATCACTGTCTCCACGACCGACTCGGT
>DDSG01000031.1:0-3196 GCA_002343325.1 Phycisphaerales bacterium UBA2396
ACTCCCCCCCCTTCTCTCCCCTCCGGCCCCCCCCCCCCCACACCCCCCCCCCCCCCCCCCCCCCCCCGCCCCCCCCGCCAAAGCCACCATGCCCGATCAGGCCGCCCGACACCACACCGGCCCGAGCGAGCCGCTCGTCACGCTCACCTTCGCCGGGGGCACGCTCGACACGCTCGCCGCCGAGCTTCGCACACTGACGACCCCACCCGCCAGCATCGTCGTCGCCCCGTCACTGGCCAACCTCGAAGTCAGCCGCCTCAGCGTCGCCGACGTCACCGTCGAAAACGCCCTCCGCGCCGCCATCGTCGCCGCCACACCCGCCCACGCTGCCATCGTCACCACCACGCGAGGCCCCCTCGGCTCGACCCTCTTCGCCGTCGAGCCCAACGAATCCAACGCCCGCTTCGTCGAACCACCCGACCAGCGTTCGTTCCAGGTCTTCTCCATCGAACGCGCCGGCGTCGAGCCCGAGGTCGCCCTGTCCGCCATCAAGGCCGCCCTCGATCTGCTCGGCGATCCCCGCGACGCCAAGATCAGCTTCCACAAGGACTCCTCGCTCATCATGCTCCAAGGCAGCGTGCGACAGACCTCGACCGTCAGCCTCGTCCTCGTCACCCTCGAGCAGGCGAACGCCTCCCGCGCCAACGCCTCCGCCGCCAAGTCCGCCGGCGCCGTCCTCAAGGCCCTGGACATCTCATCGCCCGAGGCCGCCCCGCAGCGCATCGCCGAGATCCAGGCCCAGCTCAAGTCGCTCGATCCGCTCCGGGCCGAGACCGCCACCCTCCGCGCCGAGCTCGATGCCACCCGGGCCCGCATCAAGGACTGCGAAGCCCGCGCCGGCGCCATCCTGGCCGAGAACGAGAAGCTCCACGAACTCCAGCGCGCCGCGTCCCTCGAAGTCGAACGCACCCGCCTCCAGCTCCAGAACGCCCAGCGCGAGATCGAACGCCTTACCATCACCAACGCGGAACTTCGCAAGTTCGTCGACGACTTCCGCAAGACGCCGGACTCCAAGGAGCCCCGTTGATCCAGCCCCTCGCGATGACCGGCACGACGCACGAGCTCTCCGCCGAAACCACGGCCTCGCTCACCGACCGTCTCGCCCGGGGTGACGCCGACGCTCTCGACACCCTCTACCGCGAGTGGTACCCCCGCCTGCTCGCCCTCGCCCGCCGAGCCACAGGCCGCGACGACTCCTTCGCCCACGACACGGTCCACGACGCCTTCCTCCGCATCATCCGAACGCCGGCACGCTGCACCACCGACGCCCAGCTCTCCTGCTGGCTGCGTCGGTGTGTGCTTTCCGCCGCCGTCGATTCGCTCCGCGCCGAGGCCCGCCGCCTCGCCCGCGAGAAGCGCCACGCCGCGCCGGAACTCCAGCACCCGCACCCGGCCGACCAGCTCCGCTGGCTCGCCGAGCAGCTCGGCACGCTCGACCCCTCCGACCGCGAACTCCTCCGCCTGCGATTCGTCGCCGAGCAATCGCTCCACGCCATCGCCCAGGGCGCGACCGGGCTCTCCTGGAGCGCGGTCCACAGCCGCCTCAGGCGACTGCTTCTCACCCTCCGAAGACGGGAATCCGAACCGATCCGCCCATGCTCGACCGCCGAACCCCTCCGCCGCGATCCCGATCACACGCCACGCAACACGCCATGACCACACGCCAGCCCCATCCCCTGGACCCCAACGACAACGCCCGCCTCAGCGAGCAGGACATCGCCCGCCGCGACCGGCTTCTCGCCGATCTTCGCTCGTCTCTCGCTCGTCGGACGCGCCGCCGCCGCGTGATCCACACCTCCGCCCTCGCCTGCTTCATCGCGGCCGCCTTGGGAGCCGCCCTCCTTCTTCCCCGGCCCTCGCAGACCGCCTCGCCTGCCCCCGATCCATCGCCCGTCGCCGCCCATCCCGCTCCCTCGGGCCTGCGGATCCAGCACGTCCGCACCGATCCCACGCTCGCCGACAGGCTCTCCACCTCTACGCCCCGTCACTCGATCGACATCGTCGACGATCAGGCCCTCGCCGACGCCCTGCGACGCGCCGGCTCCCCGGGGATCATCCGCGTGCAAGGCCGCGTCCTGCTCACCTCCGACGCCCCGGGCCTTCCTACCCCGCCGATCGATCCCCAGACCACGCCACCATCGTTCCCGCACGTGCCCCCCGACCCCGACCAGACCACCACCTGAACCCACTATCATCCGCCGATGCACCAGCACACGGCGATACTCGTCCTCGCCTCTCCCAGTGCCCCCGCCCGCGACGCCCCGATGAGTTCCGGGCGGCTCGCCCTGCTCATCCTGCTCGCCGTGGTGCTCCTCGCCGCCCTCGCGGCGATCCTCTTCGCCCTCCTCGCTTGGGCCGCCGCTCGACGCACCCGCCGCATCGCCGCCCTCAAGGCCGACAACATCCGCCGCCACGCCAAAGGCTCCCCCTGGGCCGCCGCCGCCGACCGCCTCGAGACACCAACCTCTTCCCAGCTCGACGAGCAGTTCCGCGACACGCCCCCCAAGGACGGCCGACCATGAGCCCGCCCCGCCCCGTCGCCCTCATCACCGGCGCCTCGCACCGCGTCGGGCGGGCGATCGCCCTCGAACTCGCCTCGCGCGGCTGCGACCTGATCCTCCACGCCCGTCACACGGCGACGCTCGCCGAAACACACGCCGCCGCCGAGTCGCTCGGTGCCCGCTGCACGCGTCTCGCCGCAAATCTCGACGACCCAGCGCTCGCCGAACAACTCGCCGCCGACGCGCTCGCCGCCTCGCCACGCCTCGACATCCTCATCCACAACGCCTCCTCCTACTCCGCCACGCCCCTCTCGAGCCTCGCCGCCGAGCACGCCCTCGCCCATTTCCGCGTCAACGCGCTCGCCCCCCTCCTGCTCTCTCGCTCCCTCGCCCCCGCGCTCGCCGCCTCCTCCATGCCCGGCGGCGGCGCCATCGTCGCCCTCACCGACATCCACGCCCTGGGACGCCCACGCCGAGACTTCGCCCCCTACGCCATGTCCAAGGCAGCCCTCGCCCAGATGGTCGAATCCCTCGCCCGCGACCTTGCCCCACGCGTCCGCGTCAACGCCGTCGCACCCGGCGTGGTCGCCTTCCCATCCTCCGGCCCCGAAGCCTCGACCGACCTGCAAGCCGCGTACCTCGCACGAGTCCCCCTCGCCCGCGCCGGCACACCCGCCGACGCAGCCAAGGCCGTC
>DDSG01000031.1:3434-3741 GCA_002343325.1 Phycisphaerales bacterium UBA2396
CCCGCCGACGCAGCCAAGGCCGTCGCCTTCCTCGCCCTCGACGCCCACTACACCACCGGAACCACCCTCCGACTCGACGGCGGCCGCTGGCTCGCCTGACCCCCCGCCGACCACGACTACGCTCCGCGGGGCACCTCGGGGGCTCGGAGCCACACGCATGTTCACCTCGCTTCTGTCGTCCGCGCTGCTGTCCGCCCTCCCGCTGGCCCACGTCGCGCCCGAAGCGCACGCCGACCCGATCGCGCAACTCACCTCATTCCTGCGCGACGATCGCTCCGACGCGCCCGCCGTCGCCAGATCGGAAGAG
>DDSG01000154.1 GCA_002343325.1 Phycisphaerales bacterium UBA2396
TTTTTGTAAATAACACGCCACCCACCAAGATCTCCCCCCTTCCCCTCCCCGCCGCCCTCCCGACCCCTCCCGCCCCACCTCCCGGCGCACCGCCCCCTCCACCTGCACCAGCACCGGGCCCGCCGCCCGGGGCTCCCATCGGTCGACGGCCGTCGGGTCTCCCGCCGGGCACGAACGCCGGGCGCTCGGGCATCGTCTTGTTCTTGGGCTCGCTCAATTCCTCGACCGCCACCGCGACACGCCGGATGTTCCCGCTGGGGTCCAGATCGTCCAGCTCCACCAGCACAAGCTGCGTGAGGATCTGCCCATCGACCACCGTGCCGTCGCCCTCGGACGTTCCGACGCGGCTCTTCTTGCGTGGCAACCGCGCCTTCAGGTCGTCGTACGTCTGCTCTTCGTACCTCAGGCAGCACATGAGCCGCCCGCAGCGCCCGCTGATCTTCAGGGGCTCGAGCGTCGCCTTCTGGGTCTTGGCGGCCTTCATCGAGACGGGCTTGAGCACCTTGAGGAAGTTCTTGCAGCAGCAATACTGCCCGCACTTCTCAAAGTCCGCCGTCAGTCTCGCCTCGTCGCGCGCCCCGACCTGCCTCATCTCGACGCGCGTCCGGAACTCCGCCGTGAGTTCGCGGGCAAGCTCCCGAAGTTCAAGGCGATGCTCGCTCAGATAGAACGCCGTCAGGCGTTCGCCGCCGAGGATCGGCTCGACCTCGACGATCTTGAGATCCGATCCGAGCCTGGCGACCACCGCCCGGGCGCGGGTCCGCAGCTCGTGCTTGCTCTGCTCGATCTTCGCCTGGGCGTCGACGTCCTCCTTCGTGGCGATCCGCAGCACGCGTCCGTCCGTGAAGAACGGATAGTCCTTCCCGCCCGAGTTCTCGATGTACTTGAGCATGTCCTGCCTCGACACGCTCTTGGAGCACCCGCTGTTGGGGCACGTGCTCGTCAGCATTTCGCCCAGCTCGGTCCCGCGGAACGTTCGGACGACGACCTTGCTCCCGCACCCGGGCTTGACCGTCCCGTCGTACGGGAACTCACCGATCATCTTGATCGAGCCAAACCGGACGACCAGCGTCTTGGGCGCCTTGAGCGCCTCGTACGCCAACCGGTCCTCTTCTTCCAACTGAACCTTGAGATCCGCCTCGAACTGAGGCAGGGGGTAGATCGGCATACCGCTCCGTTCCATCACCGACCGAAAGCCAGCCACCCCCGCCGGCTACTTGCCCGACCCCTTGGCTCTCGCGTCCGTGAACAACTGCGGCAGGCTCGCGCGCTGCAGCAGAGTGAATGTGTCCTGATTCTCCGCACGATACACGAACAACTGCTCCCGCCGATCATCGAGCACCAGCAGCACATCGTCGTTCGTTCCCGCCACCGTCATCATCGTGATCCCGCCGGCCTGACTCACCGCCTGGCTCCCAAACGCCGCCGCACCCAGCAGGCCCAGCGCTGGCGCCGGCTCGACAACTGCCCGCCGGTTCCACTGCACGACCACAAGCCCTGCCAGCAGCAACGCCGTCACCCCGAGCCACTTCGCCTGCACCTTGTCGCCTGAACGATCCACGTTCAACTCCTCAGCGCGTCGGCGCCGTCGCCCCATCCGCATCCAGATTCCGGTACCCAACACCGACCAGCGCACGCCGGCTGTTGTCCCAGCGCAGCGCCACCAGCTCGCGATTCACCGCGTCGACGATGTACACCGCATCGCCCGAGCCGGTCGCCATGCGACCCGTCACCATCGTGTATTGGCCGCGATCCCGCCCGGGCACCGCCGCGCCGGGCTGCGATGCCCCCGCCGGCCACGCCGACATGCCCGCCAATGCCAGCAGCAACGCCGCGTTCACTCCGATCAGAACCTTGCGCACGTTCACGACACTCACCCCTTTAGTCCTGGTGCCCGCGACGGCTCGGGATCGCGGTCACACCCACCACCGCCGCGATCACCACCACCACCAGCAGGTAATTCACGATCACGCCGTTGGAATCCATCTTGCCCGGCATCGGCGGCGCGGGCGCCTCCTCAACCTTGGACTTGGAAGGCTGTCCCGCCGCGGGCGACACCATCACGCCCGCACACCCGACCACCATCGCCGCCGCAAGACGCCTCATGCTCATGACCTTCTTCATGCCCCAATCCTACCCGACACATGCCGGATCACGCCGCCATACCAATCAAAATCCGGCCAACGACGCTTTCTCGGACCTCGATTTCACGCCGCCCCACTTCCCGCCCAGCAGATCTTCAATCATCCGCGGACCCAATCCAAAGCCCGCGCCCGACACGGCCGATGACCCGATCAGGGTCTCTACCCCATCAGCATGCAGCAGGTGCTCGCTGACAACCTCGTTCTCGTGCTTCCACGCGGCCTGTCACTCCGCGACTGGAATCGCATCGGCCACCTCGACCGCGAATGGACCTACTACCAACGCCTCGCGGCCAGGTTCGGACGCACCATCCTCGTCAGCAGCGGCGGCCCGGACGACCGACCCCTGGCCGAGAGGCTCGCCAACACACTTCCCCGCCCGGCGTCGCTCACGCTTCTGTGGAACGACACCCGCGTGCTCGAACCGCACTACCACGCCTCGATCCCCACTCGTGTCGCACAGTTGCTCACGCCGCGTAGCTCGGCATTGATCCTGACCGAGCAGTTCACCGCGGGTGCCGCCGCCGTCGCAACCCACGCCCATCTCAAGTCCTTGCACCACCCGGCCGCCCTCGTCGCCCGCGGCGGCTACCTCTGGTCACGATTCGCCGCCCGCGAATGCGGCCCGGACTCGCCCCAGGCCGTGCTCGCCGCGCAGATTGAAGCCGCCCTCTGCGGCTCGGCGGACCTGGTCATCGGAACAACCCCCGACATGGTCAGCGACCTGTGCTGGCGGTATCACATCGATCCCCGCCACGCCCGTTGCGTGCCGAACTTCGCCATCGTGCCCGACGTCATCACCCCCGCCGCGGAACGCGAGCGAGGCCTGATCGTCACCGCGGGCAACGTCATCGCCCGCAAGCGGATCCACATTCTCATCGAGGCCATCTCGTTGCTCGATCAGGAACTCCGGGCTTCCACAATACTCGAAGTCATCGGGCAAGGCCCGGAGCTCCCCAGGCTCCGCAAGCTCGCGGAGTCTCTCGGCGTCTGCGTCCGCTTCGTACCGACCCTCCCGCACACGGACTTCCTCGAACGCCTCAGCCACGCCTCGATCTACGCCCAGGCCTCGGATCACGAAGGTCACCCGCGCGGCGTGCTCGACGCGCTCGGGATGGGGGCCGTCGTCGTCGCCGCCGACGCACCCGGGCTCCACGGCATGGTCAAAACCGGCGCAACGGGCATCCTCGTACCCACCGCCGAACCCCGCGACTTCGCCAACGCCTTCGCCGGAATCCTCACCGACCCCGACTGGTGCGATCTCCTCGGCGGAACCGCCGCCCGGGCAATCCGCGCCGACTACGGCATCGACCACGTCGCTTCTCTGGCGATCGACGCTTGCCGAGACGCGATGATCGTCGCCTCGGCCGCACGATCCCCGGCCGCCTAATCCTCGTCCCGCGGGCCGATCTCACCCGGCGACGCCAGGCCTGACAAAAAGTCGCGCAGGATCGCCGCCGCCGCCAACGCGTCGCGCCGCTCCTTCTTCTGCTTGCGAGTCAGCCCGCTGCGCGCCATCGACCAGTCGGCCTCGCTGCTGGTGAGCCGTTCATCCTGCAGATGCACGCGCCGCCCCGTGCGCGATGCGAGCCGCTCCGCCCAGGCACGCACAAGCTTCGCTCGCGGACCCTCCGTCCCATCCATGTTCATGGGCAGCCCCACCACGAGCTCACACGCCGCCCGGGGCGACACCGCCGCGTCGATCGCCCTTTGAACCAGGTCCAGCAGCGCCTCCCCCCCGCACAGCGACGCCGAGCACTCGATGACGTCCATCGGCGACACGACCCGCGTGATCGCGTCCCCGATCGCCAGACCCGTCCGCGCATCACCAAGATCGATCGCGATAAACCGCATCGCTCACTTCAGTTCGTCACGCACGATTGCATGCAACGCCTTGAGTTCCTCCGCCTTGCCCCGGGGCATCACGAGCGTCGCCCCGGCCGTGTGCACCACGATCATGTCTTCGCATCCGAGCAACGCCACCGTGTGCCCCTTCACCCCGCCCACCACCAGGTTGTTCCTCCCCTGCACCACGATCGAGTCGCCCTCGCCCGCGCGCCGGTTCCCCTCGCCGTCCGCCGTCACCGTCTCCGCATAACTCGGCCAACTCCCTACGTCGAGCCACTTCACGTCCATCGTCACCGTGCAAATCTGGAAGTCCTTGTCCTTGCTCGCCGGCTCCATCACCGCGTAGTCCACGCTGATCTTGGGCAGCGTCGGATACACCGCGTCGATCACCTGCTTCTGCTTGGGCGTCCCCCACGCCGAGGCTATCTCCATCACCCCGGCATAGCTCTCGGGCTTGAACTTCTTGAGCGCGTCCAGGAACGTCGAGGCCTTCCACACGAACATCCCGCTGTTCCAGTTGAACGCGCCACTCGCAACATACGCCTCGGCCCGGGCCTTGTCCGGCTTCTCCACGAACCGCTGAACATGGAACGCGAGACTCTCCGCGCCCTTCACATCCCGCACCGGGGTGCCCCGCTCCACGTACCCAAACCCCGTCGCCGCGTACGTCGGCTTGATGCTGAAGGTCACCAGCCGCCGCGCGTCCGCCTCGATCAGCCGAAAGCCCAGGTCCATGCGCGCTCGAAACACGTCGTCCGGTTCGATGATGTGGTCGGCCGTCAGCACCGCGAAGATCGCGTCCTTGTCCACCTTCGCGAGCACCGCCGCCGCGAACCCCACCGCGTTCACCGTGTCCCGGCCCATCGGCTCGCCCAGGATCTGCTGGTCGCCAAAGGCGGGCAGGTCACGCCGGATCACGCCCCGGAACGACTCGGACGTGCAGATGTACCGCTGCGACTCGGGAACCAATCCCTCGAGGCGGCCGGCCGCGATCTCGAGCAACGACCGCTGACGGCCGTCCGCCCCCTGAATGAACTTGATGAGCTGCTTCGGCTCGCCCTTTCGGCTCATCGGCCAAAGCCTCGTCCCCGCGCCCCCCGCCATGATCATCGCGTATCGCATGCCCCGAGCATATCCGCGGCTTGCACCACGCACCCTCCGCCCACCCTCGTGCCAGACTCCGCCTAGCCCCCAAAGACCGCGGCCACGATCTCGTCCGCCGACGGCGCTTGCCCCAGACGAGCCACCGCCGTCTGCACCTTCCGCTCCGCGTTCTGAGGCGTCTCTCCCAACGCCACCAGCGCCGCCACAGCCTCCTCGGCCGCCTTCCCCTGCCCGATCGGCTTCACCTCCGCCGACGCCTCCAACGCCGCGACCTCAACCGGGGTCAGGTACCCATCCACCTTCCCGTTCAATTCCGCGATCATCGTCTCCGCCAGCCGCTTACCGATCTCGGGCAGCTTCTGCAACTCCCGCGCGTCCTTCGACGCCACCGCCCGAGCAATCGCCGCGGGCTCCACCGCCATCGCCCGCAACGCCTTGCGGTTCCCGATCCCCTTCACCGTCGTGAACACCCCGAAGAACCGCCGATCCTGCTCCGTCGGAAACCCGATCAGCCTCGGCAGATAGCTCGCCCCCTGCCCCTCGCTCTCGAGATACTGCAGCGTCACCAGCGTCACGGTCTGACCAACCTTGGCGGACAACGCCGGCACCCAATACGCCGGCAGCAGCACCTCGTACGTCACCCCGCCGCCGGGCTCCACCTGCGCCGTCTGGCCCTCCACGCCCACCAGTGTGCCCGTCAGTCGACAGATCATGCCCGAGCGTAGCGGAACAGCCCCAACCCCGCCTCCCCGGGACCACCCAAAGGTTCGATAACGAAAGCCCGAGAAGTCGGCACCGCCCGCGCCGCCCTCGCTCCGCCCCCGATCTCGCCCCCTCCGCCCGCGACGGTCGATACCCCCTCCGATGCCTACCGACACCAGCCCCCAGACGTCCGCCGCGCTGCCCTTCCCGAACGCTCACGATGGCCGCCCGCGCGCCCTGCTGATCGGCACCGCCGCCACGCTCGGCCTGCTCTCTGATCAGATCGCCCTGCTCCCCAACGGGCCCGTTCCCGTCGGCTACGTCCTCGCCGACGCGGACCGCCCGATGCTGGGCTTCGACACCCTCGACACACTCCCCCGCGTGTGCACCACGGCCCGACCGGACATCGCGATCGTTTCGCTCCCGGCCGAGCGCACCACCACGGCCCTGCGCGTGCGATCGCTGCTGGCCTCGCTCTCGCTGCCGGAACGTGTCGTCCCGCCGCTGGACGAGCTGGTCCGCCGCTCGCCCCAGACTTCGGGCTCGCGCGGCTCGCTCAACTGGGCCGATCTCATCGGGCGCACCCCCCACGGGATCGACCGCCACCAGGTCGCCTCGATGCTCGAAGGTCGCCGCGTCCTCATCACCGGCGCGGGCGGCTCCATCGGGTCCGAGATCGCCCGGATCGTCGCTGGCTTCCGCCCCGAACTGATCGTGCTCATGGAACGCGCCGAAAACGCGCTCTTTGAGATCGACCGCCAGATCCGCGAGCGCTTCCCCACCGTCCGACGCAAGGCCATCCTGCACGACGTCGCCGACACCGAGGGCACGATGCGCCACCTCGCCGCGGATAGGCCCCACGTGGTCTTCCACGCCGCCGCGCACAAGCACGTGCCTCTCATGGAGGACCACCCCTCCCATGCCGTCAACAACAACTTCTTCGGCACACGATCCATCGCCGACGCCAGCCTTGCGGTCGGCGCCGAGCGGTTCGTGCTGATCTCCTCCGATAAGGCCGTCAACCCCACGAGCGTGATGGGGGCAACCAAGCGGCTCGCGGAGATGTACGTTCAGGGGCTTCACCGCCAGAGCCGTGCCATCTCTCCCGCTTCCACGCGCTTCTGCATGGTCCGTTTCGGCAACGTCCTGGGCAGCGCGTGCAGCGTGCTGCCGATCTGGGCGAGCCAGATCGACGCGGGCGGGCCCGTGACGGTCACCGATGAGCGCATGACGCGGTACTTCATGACGATCCAGGAGGCCGCCATGCTCGTGATCCAGGCGGCCGCCCTGCAGGGCGACTCGCCCGCCGCCCCGGTCTACGTCCTCGATATGGGCGAGCCCATCCGCATTCTCGATCTGGCCTGCCGCTTCATCAGCGCGCACGGTCTGAGTCCTTCCTTCGCCGGTCAGCGCGCCGGGCCCGGAGACATCGAGATCCGCTTCACCGGCGCCCGCCCCGGCGAGAAGCTCTACGAGGAACTCGCCTACGACCGCGAGCAACTGACGCCCACCCCACACCCCGGGATCGGCGCCTGGACCCACACCTCCGCCGGCGAGGTCAATCTCCCGCTGATGGTGGCCGAGCTCGCCGCCGTGCGCACCAGCCACGACAAGGAGGCGGTCCTCTCCGCCATCCGCCGGCACGTCCCTGAAATGCGCCCCAGCGGCCTGCCCACCGACATCAAGCCGCTCGACGCAACCCTGACAAAGACCGATCCGACGCCCGCCATCGCCGCGTGAAGACTCGATGAAGCGCGTGTACAGTCCAGCGGCCGAGAATCACCGGGGGGAACGCGGGCGGGGCCGTGGGGTCACGATGACCGAGCAGGAGCGCCTCATCAAGGACACGGTGGACGTCCGCACGCGGGCGGAAGAGTTGCTGCGCTCGCTCCAGGCGGCCAAGGCGGAATCCGAACAGCACCTGGCACAGTCGGGGCAGCGCGACCACCTTCGTGCGCTCACCGGCAAGTCGAGCCTCGATAACGCCATCGCCTCGACCAAGCGGATGATCGAGACGCTCACGCGGCACCTCGAACAGTTCAATCACCCCGCGGGCGGCCGCTAGTTCCGCTACCCTCGCGGCGCATGCACACCACGACCCTGCGAGTCCGTCGGCTCGATCCACGCGCAAGCCTCCCGGCGTACCAAACCTCCGGTTCGGCGGGAATGGACCTCACGGCGTTCCTTCCCGAGGGGAGCCTGACCATCGACCCGGGCGCGATCCGGATCATCCCGACGGGCCTGAGCGTCGCGATCGCCGAGGGGTTCGAGGGTCAGGTCCGCGCGCGGTCGGGCCTGGCAACCAAGCACGGCATCGGGCTGCCCAACGCGCCGGGGACCATCGACAGCGACTATCGGGGCGAACTGCGGGTCGCGCTGATCAACCTGGGGCACGCCCCGTTTGTCGTTGAGCACGCGATGCGCATCGCCCAACTGGTGATCGCGCCGGTCGCTCGCGCGGAGGTGCGGGAAGTCGAAGCGCTCGACGACACCGCGCGCGGCGCGGGCGGCTTTGGATCCACGGGGCGATAGTCGGCGGGCTCACCGCGCGCCCGGCCCCGCGCTGACCACCGGAAGAACCTCGATCTCGGCCGACAGCGTGCGGCGGATGACCCGCTTGGCGCCCATCACGCTCGAGGGCACGCCCTCCGCGGACCAGCGCACCGCCTCGCCGGGCGGAGGCCCCACGAGCACCCACACCGTGCACGACGCGGTCGCTGTGCCCGGGAACGGCGCGACGGCGGAGGCTTCCGAAACGCGCACGTTGGGCAGAAGCCTCCCCGCGTGGAGCAGCGTGTTCCCCCGGCCCTGGTTCGCGGCGGGCGAAGTCTCGCTGAGAAACTGCTTCTCGAAGTCCGTGCGGTTGTCTTCCGCCGGCGGGCCAGGGGGCGTGAGCTCGATCCCCCCGACGATCAGCGTCACCTCGCCCAGCGGCGTTCCCGTCCGCGCCACGCGGGGCAGGGCGTACACCGCGGCGCTGACCGCCTCGCCCGCGAACACGCGCTCGGGCGCCTCGAGCGTCAGCCCGACGAGCTCATCGAAGTAGCGATCCACGAGGTCGGCGTCGAGCGAGTTGTCCGTCAGGCGGGCGCCGAGCCACACGGCCGCGGCCGGATCGAGCACCGACGTCGCCAGCCGGCGATCCAGCAGCGTCTGTGCCGCCCAGCGGATCTGCGCCAGCGACAGCCGCCTGGCTTCGAGGGCCCGCCACGAATGCTGGGTGTCGGCCGAGGGGGCATAGACGGCGTGGCGGAGCAGCATCGGGGTCGGCATGCGGGCGGCGATCCAGGCGCTGGCCAGCCCGCGGAGGGCGGCGCCGGACAAGCCCGCGAGGCAGATCAGCACCCCGAGAATGAACTTCGGTCGTGATCCGACCGCGCGGCCGACGCGCCAGCCGCCGAATCGCCGCCACGCGTGCCCGCACTCCGGGCAATTGACCAGCAGCCGATGGATCTCTTCGACGCGCTGATACCCGCAACGGGCGCAGTGGTGCGAAGCGCCCTGGCGCATCGGCGCGGCGTGCCCGATGAGCACCAACCCCGCCGCGATGAGCGCGCACTCGAGCAGCACGGGCATCGCGAGGACGACGCCCACGGCCGGGTGGTGCGAGCCGTAGACAGTGCGCACAAGCTGCACGAACCCGAGGGCCACGGTGAGCCCGGCCGCGCCGTACGCCAGCGCGAGGACCGGACGTTCACGCAGCTTCAGGATCGGACTCATCGACGCACCGTGGGGGATGATGCGAACAAAGGGACACCCCGCCGGGGGGGTGGGGGATCAGCCCAGGCCGCCCTTGAACTTGCCCTGGCCCAGAGCGGCCTTGGCCTTGAGGCGGCGGAACGCGGGGGTTTCCTTCAGGATCTCCTCGGCGGACTTGCCGGGGGTCTTGTCCTTCCGGTTGGGACCCGAGCCTTCCGGAGCGGGCTTGGTCGCCTTGATCGACAGCCCGACGCGGCGCGAGTCCTTGTCGACCTTCAGCACCCGGACCTGCACGATCTGGTCGACCTTGACGGCGTCCTCAACACGCATCACGCGCTTGTGGTCCAGCTCGGAGATGTGCACCAGGCCTTCGACGCCCGGGGCGACCTCGACGAACGCGCCGAACTCCATGAGCTTGGTGACGCGCCCCGTGACCTCGGCCCCCTCGACGATCGCGGCGGCGGCGGTCTGGAAGGGATCGCCCGAAAGCTGCTTGACGCCAAGGCTGATGCGGTTGTTGTCCCAGTCGAGCTTCAGCACGCGGACCGTGACGCGCTGCCCTTCCTTGAGGTGCTTCTCGACGGCCTTGGCGCCGTACCCGACGCGGTCGTACGTGAGGTCCGACAGGTGCACGAGCCCGTCGATCCCGCCCAAGTCGACGAACGCGCCGAAGTCCATGATCTTGCGGACGGTGCCCTCGAGCGTGTCGCCCTCCTTGAGCTCGTTCTTGAGCTTGTCGGCGAGCTGCTTGCGCTCGGCCTCGAGGACGTTGCGGCGGGAGAGGACGATGTTCCCGCTGCCGGCACGCTCGACGCGGGTGATCTCGCACTTGAACTTCTCGCCGACAAAGACGGACAGGTCGGGGATGCGGTCGATGGAGACCTGGCTGGCGGGCATGAAGGCGCGGTGCTTGGCGACTTCGAGCTCCAGCCCGCCCTTGGTCACGCCCGTCACGCGGGCCTCGACGACCTGCCCGGCCTCGAGCAGCTCCCAGTCGGCCCGCTGCACGGCCCCGGGGCGCGAGCAGATGAAGAGGTTCTCGGCGCTCTCGAACTTGTCGATGACCACGCCGACCTGCTCGCCGACCTTGGGCAGCTCCTCGTCCTTGAACTGGTTGCGGGGGACGACGCCGAGCTCCTTGGGCCCAAACTCGAGGAACAGGTCCGTCGGCCCGACGGAGACGACGGTCGCCGTGCGGTGCTCTCGCCCGGCCTGGACCACGCGGGGCCCGCGGATCGCCGCACGCCCCCCACCACCCCAGATCGGCAGAGCGTCGTGTAGGGGAAGAGAGGAGATCTCGGCGGGGGCGGTGTCCTTTA
>DDSG01000174.1 GCA_002343325.1 Phycisphaerales bacterium UBA2396
GCCACCCCCGCCGCCAACCCCGCCGCTGACCAGCCCGCCTCCGGCGCGATGCCCTACGGCCTGCCCGAGCCCAAGCCCAAGTCTCCGGGTTCCGTCCGCCTCGTCACCTACAACGTCGAGAACCTCTTCGACGATTTCGACGACCCCGCCCTCACCGGCTCCGTCGATGACAAGGACGAAACCAAGCCCGCCGAGCACCGCGCCGCAGCCGCTCGCGCCATCAAGGCCCTGAGCGCCGACATCGTCGCCCTCCAGGAAGTCGAGTCCGACCGCGCCCTCAAGTGGTGGCTCGCCGAACAAGGCCTCGACAAGGAGTTCCCCTTCGTCGTCTCCCTCGACGCCGGCGACGGCCGCGGCATCGAGCAGTCCGTCATCTCCCGCTTCCCGCTCGCAAACCCCACCCAGTGGATCAAGCTCCCGCTCGAAGGCGAGCACCCCAAAGACCTCGGCTCGCGCCCCAACCCCGACTTCGGCAAGCCCCTCACGCTCCACCGCTCCCCGCTCGCCGTGGACGTCACCATCCCCAAGGGCGACGGCCGACCCGACGACTACACCCTCACCCTCTTTGTCCTCCACAACAAGGCCGGGCGAGACAGCGCCTACTGGCGCGAGTTCGAGGCCCACAAGCACGCCGAACTCATCGCCTCGCTCGACAAGGCCAAGCCCGGCCGCAACATCGCCGTCCTCGGCGACTTCAACGCCAGGCCCGACGAAGCCTCCTTCATGATCTACCTCGACGAGGCCAACCCCACGCGCCTCCACGACGTCTTCGAGGGCATCCGCCGCAACGACCCCCTCTTCCAGACCCACGCCTCCAACCGCATCATCGACCACATCCTCGTCAACACCAACCTCCGCCACGAGATCCTCACCGACTCGCGCTTCGTCCTCGGCATGCCCCTGCCCCCGCGCAACGCACCCTTCGATGGCCCCAAGCCCCCGGGATACGCCTCCGACCACCTCCCCGTCGTCGTCGACCTCATCCCCAAGGACATCGACCCCGCCGCCCGCTGACCCAAGCACGCGACGACCCTGTGGACAACCTGTCGGACACCCGCCCTCCGAAGGGTCACACCCCCGCTCGGCTTGAAAAATTCGCGCTCAGATTCCACCGGGACACCCTCCCGCTTGGCCGCCGACGGGCCGTCGCGATACACTTGGGTCCCTCCCGGGCTGTTGTGGAAACGCCAATTCTGGGTGTATCCGCCGGGGATGGGGTGCGGAGGCCGCCATGTCTGGTCAGCTCAAGCCGTGGCAGATCGGGCTCTTCGTCGTCACCGGGATCGCGGTGGTCTTTGCCGCGATCTGGGCGATGGGCGGGGCCAGCGGCCCGGATCTCTCCAAGCGGGTCATTCTCGTCGACATCGTCTCGGGCGAGCTCTTCGAGGTCTCCACCGCCAAGAAGGCCGCCGTCATTCCCGTGCGCAATCCCGACACCGGCGAGCGGACCCTCTTCCCCGCCGTCAAGGGCGACGACGGCACCTGGCGCCTCTCGGAGAAGTTCCGTGAGCGCGTCGCCGGGACCAAGAACCGCCCCGCCGTGACCAACCCGACCACCGGCGAGCTCAAGCTCAAGAACGATTCCCCCAAGTCGCTCTCCCTCTGACCAGTCCCCGCCGACCTGCCGGCGGGCCCATCGACGGAACCACTCATGACGACCCGCCGAAACACCCGAGCCTTCACGCTGATCGAACTCCTCGTCGTCATCGCGATCATCGCGCTGCTCATCAGCCTGCTCCTCCCCGGGCTCGCGCAGGCCCGCGACCTCGCCCGTCAGATGGTCTGCGGCGGGCTGCTCCGCAACTTCGGCCAGGCCCAGGCCTCCTATATGGCCACCTTCAAAGACCATTACGCCGCCACCATCACCTCCGGGCTCTCCTACATCAGCAACGACCGTTCCGCCTCCCGGGCCCTCCTCGGCGACACCGGGCCCACCGTCCCCATGACCATCAACGACTGGTTCAGCCCGACCATGGGCGACTCGGTCAACGCTCCCAACAACCGCGCACGCCGCATGCAGCTCTTCCTCAACAAGTACGGCTGCGGCTCGGTCCGCAACACCAACGACTCCATCTACTCCCAGCAGGGCGACACCACCGACGAGGGCGATTTCGAAACCGTCCAGAACGAGCAGGCCTACAAGGCCATCTCCTATCTCATGCCCGCCGCCTTCAGCCTCTATTCCAACGCCAACATCAACATCGGCATCCTGCGTCTCGGCTCCGCCGCACGCATGCAGTTCAACACCCCCGTCAACGCCCCCCGCGGCTTCAGCGCCCGCCTCGACCAGGTCGGCAACCAGTCCCGCAAGGTCATGATCGCCGACGGCACCCGCTACCTCGCCAACGAGAACGGCGGGCTCACCCTCGACTTTGACATCGACCAGACCCCGCGTTTCTACGGGTCCTTCATCGATCCGGGCCCGATCCTCGACGTTTCCGCCGCCTACGGCCGCACCGCCTCGGGCTCCGCCAGCGGCCAGGGCTGGAAGACCTCCTTCCGCCACGCCCGCGGCAACGCCCTCAACGCCGTCTTCTTCGACGGGCACGTCGAGTCGATCACGCGCGAGCGTGCCTACGAGGACGCGAGCCTGTGGTACCCCACGGGCAGCACCTTCACCGGCGGGCAGGCCACCCGCGAGGCCGCCGCCAAGTACGCGCAGCGCCCGCAGGTCGATTGATCCGGCGTGCTCACGCTCGCACTGGCGCCATGGGCGATCGGCATCCTGGGCGCGTACGCCCTGGTGAGCCTTGTCGCGTTCATCTCGATGGCCGCAGACAAACACGCCGCCTCACGCGGCGCCCGCCGAACCCCCGAGCGCACGCTGCACCTGCTCGAACTGCTGGGCGGTTGGCCCGGTTCGTTGGCGGCCCAGCGTCTGCTGCGACACAAGAACCGCGACGTGCGCTACCAGATCGTCTTCTGGCTCGTGGTCGCGGCGCACGGTGCGTTCTGGGTGGGTGCGGCGTGGTGGTTGCGGCGATAGCCGCGAATGTGCGCACACACAAACAGCGACTTGTGCCACGATCCGCCGGATGGCATTTCAGGGGCGTGGGTGGTGTGCCGGGACGTTTCTCGCGGCGACGCGTCAGCGTGGCGGCAAACGCCCTTGCCGAACATCGACGCGAGGTGTGCGCACGCTAGCGCTTCTTCGAGTAATCAACCGGAGGCGCCACGTCCGTGAGCACGACCTTCGGGTTGCGCTCCGTGAAGTGCCGCACCGCCCACTCATTGCCGAAGAGAACCACGGGAGCGCCGTCGCGGTCCTCGCCCAGCGCGACGTCCATCGGCAGGTCGGGCAGGGTCTCCGGATCGGCCGGGGCCGAGCCGGGCGCCCACGACCACCACCGCACGATTTTCCACGGGCAGGGTTCGAGGTGGCTCTCGGCCTGGTACTCGGTTTGCATGCGGAACTGCACCACGTCGAACTGCAGCGGGCCGACCGCGGCCAGGATCTGCGTCTTGAGCTGCCCCGTGCCCACCAGGAACGACTGCACCACGCCCTCCTGCAGCAACTGGTCGAGCCCGAGGCGGAACTTCTTGGAGTTGCCCGGCTCGGGGTTGCGCAGGTACGCGAAGACCTCGGGCGTAAACCGCGGGATCTCGTTGAACACCACGGTGCGGTCCTCGGCCAGCGTGTCGCCGATGCGCAGCACGTCGTGCCCGACGACCCCGATGACGTCGCCGGCCTCGCCCTCGTCGACGGTCTCGCGCTGCTGGCCCATCATCTTCTGGGCGCTCGACAGGCGGATGCGTGTCCCGCTCTGGACGTGGTGGACCGACATCTCGCGCGTGAACCTGCCCGAGACGACGCGCACGAACGCGATGCGGTCGCGGTGGCGGGGGTCCATGTTGGCGAGAATCTTGAAGACAAACCCGCTGAAGCCGGGGTCCTCCGGGCGGACGATGCGCTCGCTGCCGTCGGGCATGATCGCCTTCTTGGGCCCGGGCGGGGCGGAGTGGCGGAGGAACCCGTCGAGGAGGAGCTGCACGCCGAAGTTGTTCATCGCCGAGCCGAAGTAGACGGGCGTGACCTGTCCCGCGAGGACGCGCTGGTCGTCGAAGGCATGCCCGGCGATATCGAGCATTTCGATCTGCTCGCGGACCTCGGCGAAGACGTTCTCGTCCATCCCGCCGCGCACGGCCGGGTCGTCGAGCCCGAGGACGTCGACGGGGGCGACGTAGGCGCCGCCGGGCGTCTTCTCGAAGAGGTGGACGCGCTGCGTGAGCCGTTCGTAGACGCCGCGAAAGTTCGGCCCGTTGCCCAGGGGCCAGGTGACGGGGAAGGCCCCGATGCCCAGCACCTGCTCGAGGTCGTCGAGCAGGGCGAGCGGGTCGCGCGTGGGGCGGTCGCACTTGTTCATGAACGTGAAGATCGGGACGCCACGCCGACGGCAGACCTCGAAGAGCTTGCGGGTCTGGGGCTCGATGCCCTTGGCGGCGTCGATCACCATGATGGCGGCGTCAACCGCGGTGAGCACGCGGTAGGTGTCTTCCGAGAAGTCTTTGTGGCCGGGCGTGTCGAGGAGGTTGACGCGATACGTGACGGGGTCGGCGCCCGCTTCGTCCGGGGCGGGGGCGTAGTCGAAGTTGAGCACGGTGGAAGAGACGGAGATGCCGCGCTGCTTCTCGAGCTCCATCCAGTCGGAGGTGGTGGCGCGGCGGTCCTTGCGAGAGGTGACCGACCCGGCCAGAGCGATCTGCCCGCCGTAGAGCAGGAGCTTCTCGGTGAGGGTGGTTTTGCCGGCGTCGGGGTGGGAGATGATGGC